>NZ_BCRA01000055.1 GCF_001552355.1 Microbacterium resistens NBRC 103078 | reverse complement strand
GTCCGTTCCACGCTGCGCCGACGGAGGCGTGCCGGGGCCAGCGCGGCGCGCAGCCAATGCCGCCAACCCGGTGATCGTGACAGACCGACGTCGCCATAAGCGGCAGCCAATGAGTCAGAGATGGCGGATCGTCCACGGCTCGCCAAGACGATCACGGCGACCTGCCCGATCGCGGCCAGCGACGAAAGCGCCAGCGCCACGCCCCCGACGATCGAGAAGGGCGCGCCCTCCGCAATTGCCAACGTTGTTGACGTGGCATTCAGGAGGAGGAAGATGTGCGGCAGTTCACTGCCCGCCATGGCGAGTACTGACGTCGGTGTAGCTCGCGGTCCGTTGGTCGGTCGGGGCCACAACGATAGATACGTGATTGCGGCGGTGACTACGCTGCCTATCAGGTATCCGATGGGGGCGTGAGGCAATATGTTCCTCCGATCAGCAATGCGACCAATAAGAGCGCGCTAAGGCCTGACAGGTTTCAGGTCGCGTCCTCCGCATACCCTGCCTAGGAGTGGGTGCGTCGAACGGAGCCAGGTTTCGTGAAATGCGACGGCGTCGGCTATCGCGATCCAGTCCGGGGCGACTGTAGCGACGTCAGGGTGGTGTGACGCCAGCGGGGAGGGTGACGCGGTGGTCGGTTATCCAGGCCTGCGTGTCTCGTGTGGCGATGCGCTGGAAGACGATGCGCAGGATGGCGTCTTGGACGATGCGTTGCATGGAGCCGGCTGTCTTGGAGCTGCTTGAGCGTGCTCCTTCGGCGACGATGCGTTCGACCCGGCGGCGCCGCTGCTCTTCGAAGGTGGTGAATGCACGCTCGGGCGTGGTCTCCGTGTGGAGACAGGAGGCGAGGACGACGGCATCTTCCAGTGCCATCGAGGCGCCTTGGCCTGAGCTCGGGGCGGGCGCGTGGATCGCGTCACCGACGAGTCCGAGGCGTCCTCGGTGCCAGGTGGGGACGTGGGGCAGGTCGTAGGTATTGTCGCCGGCGAGTTCGAGTCGGCCGGTGGTGATGAGGTCGTGGAACGGGCCGGGATCCGCGGCGGCGAGGTCGGCGAGCAACGCCCGCCATGTGGCGGGGGGAGTGGTGGCCCGCTCCTGCCGTGAGACGGGCTGTCGTGGGACGTTGACGAACCACACGACATCACCGGCCGGGGTCGGCAGTGCGCCGAAGAACGCGCGCCTGCCGAAGACCAGTCGCCACGCGCCTGGTTCCAGGCTTGCCGCGAGCGCGGTGCTCTCCGTGATCCCGCCAAAGTTGGCCAGCCCCATGTAACGCCTCGTCGGCGCTTGTGGGTCGATCGCGGAACGTACCACCGAGTTGATCCCATCGGCCCCGATCACGAGGTCCCCGGCGATCGTCTCACCTGATTCCAATGTCACGCTGGCTCCGCGATCGTCCGTGGATGCGCTAGTCACGCGGGACTGCGAGCGCACCTCAATGCCCCGTTGCCGTGCCAGATCCGTCAAAGCTGAGGCCAGTCGGGTTCGCTTGAACGACAGCGCCACTGTGCCGTCCTCGCGTGCGGCTCCGAGGGGGATGACACCGAGGGTGCGTCCCGATGCGCTCACCATGACGTTCCGATCGGTGGGGACCCCGAGCCCGCGAACCTGCTCCAGCGCCCCGATCGCGTCGAGTGCGGCGACACCGTTGGCCGCGATGGTGAACCACGACCCGACCTCGCCCCTGTCGGCCGGGTTCGCATCCAGCAGAAGGGGTTCGATCCCCACAGCCTGCAACGCCATCGCCGTCGCCGGCCCCGCGATACCTCCGCCCACGACCACCGCACGCATCCCACACCTCACTTATTCGATCAATAGATAATTCGACAATCGAAAGGATTCCACGAGGTTCACCTCTGAGTCAACCCGCACCGGGGGCCGGACATCGCCCTCGTCCGATGACTGATGACCACGCTCGCCCATACCGCTGGCGCGCGCCGTGGCGTATCAGATGATCGCCGGACTCCGCGGCATGCAGCCGACGATGAGCACGCAGTCATCCGGGCAGCGCGACCGGACCTGGCGCTGACGTCCTTCGTCGTGAAAAGCGCGATGATCTCAGCCGACTCCCAAGAGGTTCGTGATGGCATGCTGATCGCCGACGTCTGTCCGAGCCCGCGGGCGGTCTTCCCCTCGCTGTTGGATTGCGTCCAATGCGGCGACCGCGAGGTCGGCTCCGAGACCGGTTGGGGAACGGGGCGGTCGCGCGGCTGATGGCCCGGTACCTCTCCGTCGCCTTAACGGGGTGCGCACGAGAGGCGTTGTCGTCCCTCGACGCCCTCTTCGCCGCAGTCTCGGGCTAGGTCCGCGCTGGGCCAGGCCATTCGACGGGCGATCGAGATCTCGCCACTCATTCCCGAGCTGAAGCAGCTCGGGTCACCACCCGAGCCATCCCCGTTCGCCGATCACCGACGCGCGGATGGAGTCGGCGGTGGCGACGACGAGGAGGCCTTGCTGATCCGCATTGGGGACCGTCATTACGACGTATCCGGCCGCGTCGACCGTGACGGTGTCGATCCCCGCCCCGGAAGGGACATCGAGCCGCGCCTGCGACGTTCGGGTCTCGAGGTCGGCGACCTGGTAGGTGTACCTGCCGCCCTCGTGCGCCTCGGACACCGCGAACCCTTGGTCGGAGCCGGCTGCGTATCCGGTGTTCGGGTCGAGCACGATGTTCGCGGTCCAGGCGTCGTCCGGCGCCCAGGAGGCGCGCAGCATGTTGGTGTCGGGCACGATGCCGGTCAGCGGGTCCGGCTCCGGCTCCGGTCCCGGTAGCTGAGCCTTGTGGTTCGTGGCGTCTTCCATCGTCTGCGAGTACAGGAACGGATCGGGCTCGGTGGCGGTGAGCTCGCCCTCCCAGCGGAGCGAGACGTCCGGCGGTGCAGGCTTCGCGGTGACGGAGCCGACGGGGATGGCGAGGACGGCGTCGTCCCGGTCGCGCAGCACGATCTGCCGGGATGGCTCGTCATAGGCGTACGAGGTGAGTGAGGCGACGTAGTCGTCCTCCAGCCCCGGTACCTGCTCGTCGCGGGCCTCGATGCCGCCGGTCGCGGCGTCGAGGATCACCAGCCCGTCGTCGGTGCGGACGTAGGCGTAGCCGCCGCCCACGGCGAGGGCCTCGGCCCCGATCGACGGGAAGTCGTTGGAGAGCATCGTGTCCCACAGGCGCTCCCCGGTGTCGAGGTCGAACGCGATGGCCTGCACGCTGTAGCCGATCGAGCCGATGCGGAAAAGGTCGACGTGCGGGAAGGTGTCGGTCTCGTACGCGAGAACCGCGACATGCCTGCCTCCGACGATCTCTCCGGTGGCGATCGCGTTCGACGGCCGCGTCTCGGCCGGGCTGGTCGTCGTCTCGACGAGGGTGACGACGCCGGCGATCGCGAGCAGTGGCACCATCACCCAGACGGCGGGCATCAGCCACCGACGGCGCTTCCTGTCGCCGTGCGGATGCTCGCCGTCGGCAGGCGAGCGGGTCTGCTTCGTCCGATCCATCCCCCTCCTTCCCTGTGACTGGGATTCTCCCATTGGCGCGGGAAGCCCCGCCGCCCAGACGTCCGGATGGGTTCCCTTGCCGTGCAGGGGGCGCGGCAAGCGATCCTCGACCTCACGCTATAAGCCCCACGAAGGAGCCTAGCCGCGCCCGAGGACCGCAATATCGGTTGGCGCAGTCCCGTGAGCACGGTGCCGGCCCGTTCCTGTCGCCTGTCCTCTGCCGTGGCGACGCCCCCATGTTCTTGCGACGAGCTGTTCTCGTGGAAGCAAGGAAGGCTGTGCTACTCGGGCTTGAACAAACGCCGCGTGGACATGTCGCAGCCCCCTACGCTCCTCCAGGCGCTTCTCCGGCTTTTGGATGCGCCGCGAGGCCCCCGTTTGCGTATCGATGCTGGGGTCGCGTTTGTCCGTAATCCGCTTCGGGAACGCCACATCGGCTGTTGGTATTCTCGGCCTTCAGCTCTATCGGACTCCTTCGTGAGCTTGAACGGTGGTGTCCGGCGTGGCGGTGGCCGGGGTGGCTGTGGTCGCCTTCGGCATTGCCGGGGTGAGGGCGAGTCCGACCGCGAGGAGCGCGGCTGCTGCGAGGAGGCTGTATGCGGTGGCGGTCTCGGAGCCCTGGCCGACGGCGGTGAAGTAGAGGGTGCCGAAGAGGGCGATGCCGGTAGCGGTGCCGAGCTGGATGGTCGTGTTCAGGATGCCGGAGGCCGATCCTGCTTGTTCGGGGCTGGTGTGGGCCATGTACGAGGCGAACAGGGAGTTCAGGGCTGCGCCCATGCCTGCCCCGAACACGAGCGCGGGGACGAGTATGGTCCATCCGCTCAGGTCCCGTCCGAGCAGGAGCGCGAGAACGGCGATCACGGTGAGGCTGGCAAGGGTGCACGTGACGCCGGCCGCGGGGAGGACTCTCCCGAGCCGGGCAGTGAGCCGGAATGCGAGGACGTTCCCGGCGACGATGCCGACGGTTGCCGGCACGAACGTGAGGGCTGCCTGCAGGGGGGTGTATCCAAGGGTCTCCTGGAGGTGGAGCGTGAGGACGAAGAACACCGCGACCGACGCGTTGACGACGAACAACACCGCCTGGACGGCGAGCAGGCTGGTCGAACGGAGCAGAGTGGGGTCGATCAGAGGCTCTGCTCCGCGTCTTGCGGATGAGCGCTGGGCGGTGAGGAAGAGCGCGAACAGGGGGATGCTCGCGAGCATCAGAGCGATGGCCCACCACGGCCAGCCGAGCTCCCTGCCCTGCACGATCGGAAACAGCGCAGCGAGCAGGGCGAGCGTGAGCAGCAGGAGACCACTGAGGTCCAACCCGCGGCGCCGCGTCACCGCGTGCCGGGGCATGGTGATCAGGGCGCCGATCACCGCGATGACGCCGATGGGCACATTGACGAGGAACACGGCGCGCCATCCCGTCCCGAACAAGTCGGCCTGGGTAAGGATACCGCCGAGCATGGGACCAGCGAGGCCGCCGAGCGGGAACGCGGCGGCGTAGAAGCTCATCGCCTTCGCCTGCTCCGCGCCCTGGAAGCCGGTGTGGATGAACGACAGCACCTGCGGAACCATCAACCCAGAGCCGACGCCCTGCACCACGCGCGCGGCAATCAGGATCTCAGAAGTTGGCGCAACCCCGGCGGCCAGCGAGGCGACAGCGAAGACGCTCATGCCAGCGACGAACAGGCGAGTGTATCCGAACCGATCTCCGAGGCGTGCGCCCGTGATCAAGGTCAGTGCGAACCCCAGCGCGTAGCCCGCCGAGATCCACTGCAGGCCGGCATCCAGAGCGCCGAGCTCGCGCTGGATGGTGGGCAGTGCGACCGTGACGATCTGGTTGTCGATCATGTCCACCAGCACGGCGGCGATCGCGACCATGAGCGCCCACCAGCGCATGGTCGTCCCCTGGGTACGCGGCGAAGCTTGGACGGCCACCATTCCTCCTTCTGGTCAGTATCAAGCAGCGCAATGACTGTATCAACCATACACATGATAGAGGCATCGTCCGTGATGAATGAGTCGCCTGCGGTTATGGTTGAGGCATGAGTTCCGCAGGTCCGCGTCGATCACCGAAGCCAGGGGAGCGGCGGCGTGATCCCGAGCGGACTCGGGCGCGAATCCTCGACGCGGCGACCAGCGAGTTCGCCGCACACGGTTACGCTGGCGCGCGAGTCGGCTCCATCGCGGCGCGTGCGGGGGTGAACCAGCAGCTGATCTCGTACTACTTCGACGGCAAGGAGGGCCTCGCGAAGGCCATCTCCGAACGCTGGCGGGAGCGTGAGGACGAGCTTGTCTCCTCGGACATGCCGCTGCCTGAGAAGATCCGCCACTATGCTCTCGAGGCGCTCCACAATCCCGAGAGCGTCCGCCTGCTTGCCTGGAGTGGGCTTGAATACGATGGGCCACAGGGCGACCCCGACTACGCCTCGCGCTCCGAACGCCTCAGCCGCAATGCCGAACAGATCCGCCAACTTCAGGTCGACGGGCAGCTCGACGACGGCATCGACCCTACGGTCCTCATGGTCATGCTCATGGGTGCGGCGATGGCCCCCACCTTCCTGCCCCATGTCATCCAGGGACTCACTGGGGCCGATCCAACCTCTGAGGAGTTCCTACGCGCATACGCCGGCCAGATCGAACGCCTCGCCGAGATCATTCTCCGCGACTCCGACCGGCGGTGATGATCCGAGCCTCGGAAGTCACTGGCGGCCGTGGGGCGCGGGGGCTGTTCCTGGCCGGGGGAGTGCGGGGCTCGTCCCTCGCTCCCGCGTCAGAGAACGTTATATCGGACAAAGTCAGGGCACTGATGCGCGGTTCCGTGGCGACGCCTTCCTGCCCCCTTGGTACTCCCTGTTCATCGGCGACTCTGGATGGGCGAGGCGCACGGCGGCACGCAACCACTCACGGGAATCGTCATCAAGTGCGGGAAGCACCGCGGACCAGTCCGCCTCGTCCTTCGGTGACGGGCGGCAACTCTTCCACAGCAGCTGAACCTCGGGCGCCATGACGGGCACACCTTCGATCGCGACGACCGTCGCCTCCCATGCGCGAGTGACGCGCTCGTCTCGGCGGTAGCGCCATCCCGCTGCGTCGCCGGCCTCAAGGTTGATCTGCAGGCACCAACGGCCAGCGGAATCTGCGCACCACGTGTTGACGGGTGGAACCTGGACGTCGTCACGCAGCTCAGTGAGCCATCCAGATTCCGCCCGGAAGAACCTCAACTCCGTTCGAAGCGCCGCTGCGAGGGCGTACCAGTCGTCGCGCGTGACGCTCACATCGATGTCGCGATGTGCTCGCGTGACGCGTCCCAGCCACATGTCCAACCCCCAGCCACCTGAAAGCCAGGCCCCGGTGCCGTCGATGGCGGCCGCCACTCGTTCAGCCGACCATGGGACCCACGCGTCAATCGACGGATCGTAGGGACGTCGCATCCTCACAGCCTAGCCTTATGGCAGTCCTGGTCTGTTTCTCAAGTGTCTAGGGGAAGGTGATTAGGATCGTGCCGTGAACGTGTCCGGCGGTCGTCGGTGTAGAGCACGAACGCAGCGGCCAGCAGCGTGAACAGCCACGCCGGCATACGCATTACCCGTGACGCGCGTTCGCGAGCAGCATCTGCAGATGCGCCCGCAGGACGGCTCGCATGCGTTCGACGCTCAGGGCGCCGTGCGGTGTCACGGTGTCCAGGGTCAGCCCGCCGATGACGGCGGCGAGCTGCGCAGCGGCGAGGTCGACGTCTGGCACGTCGAGGGAGTCGAGCGCCTCGCGTAAGACAGCAGCAAGGTCAGCGGCCATGCGTTCGGACATCGCGCGGAACACCGGCATCGTCCGGGAGGCCATGATCAGTTCGACGACCACGATTGCCTCGTCACGACGCCGCGCATCGACCGGCATGACGGCCTCGACCAGGGCTTGCAGGGCGTCAAGCGCCGCCTCACCGGTGAGCCCGCGCAGTCCTTCGGCGCGATGGGCGGTGAGCCGGTGACCCATCCGGGCGCCCGCCTCCTCCGCCGCTGCGGTGAGCAGATCGTGATGTCCATCGAAGTAGTGCCGCACCGAGCCGATGTTCAGACCGGACTCATCGGCCACCTTCCGCAGCGACACACCCTCGATGCCCTCGGCCACCACGAGGCGGAATGTCGCCTCGATCACCTGCTGACGACGCTCCTGCGGATCGATCCGTGCGGGCATGACTCCTACTTTCTTTCCCTGGTGGCGCGGGCCTCGTCCCACACGGGCTCGCTGCTCTCGTAGACGTCTCCGTCGGCTCCGAAGATGAGGAAACGATCGAAGTCGCGGGCGAACCAACGATCATGAGTTACGGCGAGCACCGTGCCCTCAAATGCCCTGAGCGCGTGCTGGAGGGCTTCGGCGGAGACGAGGTCGAGGTTGTCGGTCGGCTCGTCCAGCAGCAGCATCGTCGCTCCGCCGAGTTCCAGCAGCAGCACCTGGAACCGTGCCTGTTGCCCGCCCGAGAGCGAGTCGAAGAGTTGCTCTGCGGACTTCGCCAGTTCGTAGCGCGCGAGTACCCGCGAGGCGTCCTCTCGCGGAAGGCCAGTGCGGTGCTCGTCGCCGCGGTGCAGGATGTCCAGCAGCGTGCGGCCAGCGAGGTCTGGACGACTGCGATTCTGAGCAAACCATCCCGGCCGTACCCGCGCACCGAGCCGCGCTGTGCCGCCGTGCGGCACGGGTTCGATCCTCGTATCGGTCACGGGCTCCTGGCCCGGTGCGGGGTCGGTGCCCCCGGCCGCGAGCAGGCGCAGGAAGTGCGACTTGCCCGACCCATTCGAGCCGAGCACCGCGACCCGATCACCGAAGTGCGCCTCGAAGTCAAACGCACGCATCAGACCCGTCAGCTCCAGCGCCTCGCAGGTCAACACCCGCTTGCCGGTCCGACCACCGCGCAGCCGCATCTGAAGACGCTGCTCGCGAGGCTGTTCCTGCGGAGGCCCGGCCTCCTCGAAGCGTGTCAGCCGGGTCTGCGCTGCCCGATGCCGGGAAGCCATATCGGAGTTGTACGCAGCCTTCTGCTTGTACATGAGCATGAGCGAGCGCAGCTTCGCATGCTCTTCGTCCCAGCGGCGGCGAAGCTCGTCCAACCGCTCGAACCGCTGTCCCCGCGCGCGGTGGTAGGTGTCGAATCCGCCCGGATGCGTCCACGCGGTGTTGCCCGCCGCGCCGAGTTCCAGCGTCACGATCGAGGTCGCGGTCCGGGCCAGCAGCTCACGGTCGTGGCTCACGTAGAGCACGCCCTTGCCCGTCGCGCGCAACTGCTCTTCCAGCCAGCGTTTGCCCGGCACGTCCAGGGAGTTGTCCGGCTCATCCAGCAGCAGCAGATCATCCGAGCCGCGCAACAGCGCCTCTAGCGCCAGCCGCTTCTGCTCCCCACCTGACAGCGTGGACAACGACCGGTGGCGACACCGATCGAACGGCATTCCGAGAGCGGCGACCGTGCAGACATCCCACAACACCTCGGCGTCATAGCCGCCCACCTCGCCCCATGCAGCAACGGCCGACGCGTACGCCATCTGCGACTCGGTTGTGCCCCGCTCGTTCATCATGGCCTCAGAGCGCGCAAGCCGCGCGGCGGCATCGCGGATCACCGGCTGCGCGACCGACAGCAACAGTTCGCTGACCGTCGCGCCCGTGACGAACTGACGCATCACACCCAAGCTGCCGTCACGAGTCACCGCGCCGGAGTCCGGTGAGAGTTCGCCCGTGACGATCCGAAGCAGGGTGCTCTTCCCCGCGCCGTTCGCGCCGATCACGGCGACCCGCTCACCCGCCCCCAGGCTGAGCGAGACGTCACGCAGCAGCGACCGCCCATCCGCCAGCGTGTACGCCACCGAGGCGACATCGAGATGAGCCATGACTCAAATCTATCACACCCGTGATAAATAGGTCGTCATGCCCCGCAAACCAGATGCGTGCTCGTTCGCTCGTCGGTGCGTGATGCGCGGTGCCAGTAGCGGCCTGCTTCGGCCCTTCACGCCTCTTGCAGATCGAGGTTGAGCCCGCCTGTCGGCGGGCCGCTGCTCACCTCGTGAGCAAGCAGATAGGGCGGCGTGGATGACGGTTTCGATGCGTGTGATGAGCGCTGGCGATGGGTATAAGTACCTGTTGCGCACTGTCGCGGCCGGCGATGGTGACCGCTCGCTCTCGACTCCGTTGACGCGCTACTACAACGCCGAGGGCACACCGCCGGGTCGTTGGCTCGGCGCCGGAGTCGCCACGCTCGGCGGCGGACGGATCAACGTGGGCGATCAGGTCTCCGAAGCACAGCTCCAGCTCCTCGTCGGCATGGGCCGCGACCCCATCACCGGGGAACCGCTTGGCCGCGCGTACCCCGAGTACCGAACCGTGGCCGAGCGGGTTGAGGCGCGGGCCGGGGCACTCGATCCATCGCTCGGGCCAGCGTCACGCGCGGAGGCGGTCGCGGCCATGGAAACGGAGGAGGCCGAGCGCGGTACGCGACGGGCGGTTGCGGGGTTCGACTTCACGTTCAGCATCCCGAAGTCCGCAAGCTCACTCTGGGCGGTTGCGGATGCCGGGACGCAGGCGTTGATCGCGGATGCACATCATGCGGCGGTTGCGGAGGTGGTTGCGTTCATGGAGCGGGAGGTTGCAGCCACCCGCACGGGTGCAACCGGCGGCGACGGCGCGGTTGCACAGGTCGACGTCCGCGGCCTGATCGTCACGGCGTTCGATCACTACGACAGCCGGGCGGGCGACCCGCACCTGCACACGCATGTCGTCATCAGCAACAAGGTGCAGACCGTCCTCGACGGCAAATGGCGGTCGCTGGACGGGCGACCGATGCACGCCGCCGTCGTCGCCCTCTCCGAACTGCACGAGGCCGTCTTCGCTGACCACCTCACCCGGATGCTCGGCGTCTCGTGGGAGACGCGCGACATGGGCCGCGACCGCAACCCTGCGTGGGCGATCACTGCGGTGCCGGAGGCGCTGGTGAAGGAGTTCTCCACTCGCGCCCGGCACATCGACGCCGAGACGGATCGCCTCATCGGCCAGTACGTCGAGGCGCATGGGCGGCGGCCGTCGCCGGCGACGATCATGAAGCTCCGCGCCCAGGCCACCCTCTCGACCCGGCCGGAGAAGGAGGTGCGGTCGCTGGCCGATCTCACGGTCTCGTGGCGGGAGCGGGCCGGGAGGGTGCTCGGGTCGGATGCGACCTCGTGGGCGCGCAGTGTGACGGTGAACGAGGAGCCTCTGCTGCTGCGCGCGGACGACGTACCGCTGGATGCGATCGCGTCGCTCGGGCAGCACGTGGTGGCCGCGGTCGGTGAGAAGCGCTCCACCTGGCATCGCTGGAACCTCACGGCCGAGGCCGCGCGGCAGACGATGGGCTACCGGTTCGCGTCGACCGAGGATCGAGAAGCCATCGTCGGACTGATTGTGGATGCCGCGGAAGCCGCGTCGCTGTGCCTGACTCCGCCGGAGCTCGCCTCCAGTCCTGCCGCGTTCCGCCGGCCGGATGGCACGAGTGTGTTCCGGCCGAAGCACTCCGCGCTGTTCTCCTCCGAGGTGCTGCTGGCCGCCGAAGACCGCCTCCTCGAGCGCGCCCGCACCACCACGGCACCGACCGTGCCACTGACCACCGTCGAACGGGTTACGAAGCGGCCCGACAGCAAGGGGCGGATGCTGGGTGACGACCAGGCGGCCGCATTGACGAAGATCGCGCTCTCAGGGCGGGTGGTCGATGTGCTGGTCGGCCCGGCGGGGGCTGGGAAGACGACGGCGATGTCGGTTTTGCGGCGGGCGTGGGAGTACGAGCACGGGCGCGGCAGCGTGGTTGGGCTCGCGCCGTCCGCGGTCGCGGCGCAGGTCCTGGCCGATGACCTCGGCATCCCCACCGAGAACACGGCGAAGTGGCTCGACACCCACGACCGCACCGACGAGACGTTCCGCAAGGGTCAGCTCGTGATCGTTGACGAGGCGTCGCTGGCGGGCACGCTCTCCCTCGACCGCATCACCACATTGGCGGAGAAGGCCGGGGCGAAGGTGCTGCTGGTCGGGGATCACGCCCAGCTCCAGTCCGTCACCGCAGGTGGCGCGTTCTCCCTCCTCGTTCACGACCGCGACGACGCCCCGGAGTTGGTCGATGTGCACCGGTTCGTCAACCCGTGGGAGAAGACGGCATCCCTCGCGCTGCGGCACGGCCGCACCGACGTCATCGACACCTACGCCGAGAACGGCCGCGTGATCGGCGGGGAGACCGAGGAGATGATCGACGCCGCCTACACCGCCTGGCGCACCGACACCCTCGCCGGGCGGGCCAGTGTGCTCGTGACCGACTCGAATGAGTCCGTCCAGGCGCTCAACAACCGGGCACGCGCTGATCTGATCCTCAATGGCACCGTGAACGCCCGCCGTGAGGTCGAACTGCACGACGGAATGAGGGCTGCGGTCGGGGATACGGTCATCACTCGCCGCAACGACCGCCGCCTCCGCGCGGGACGGTCCTGGGTCCGCAACGGCGACAGGTGGACGGTCACCGAGGTCCGTGACGACGGCGCTCTCACCCTCCGCCGCGCAGGGCGCACGTGGGGCGCCTCGGTCGTGGTCCCGGCTGAGTACGCGGCCGAACATCTCGACCTCGGTTACGCCGTGACGTCATACCGGGCGCAGGGCATCACCGTGGACTCCTCGTACGTCCTGGCGGATGCGTCGATGACCAGGGAGACGTTCTATGTCGCCATGACCCGTGGCCGCGAGGAGAACATCGCCTACGTCGCCGTCGACAAGCCCGACCCCGCCCACGACGGCCCGCACCCCGGCGACAACACCGAGGTGACAGCCCGGTCGGTGCTGTTTGGGGTGCTGCAGCACATCGGTGCCGAGCTGTCCGCGCATGAGACGATCACCGCCGAACAGGACACCTGGGCCTCGATCGCGCAGCTCGCCGCCGAGTACGAGACCCTGGCCGCCGCCGCACAACACGACCGCTGGGCCGCGCTCATCCGAGCATCGGGTCTCAGCGACGACGACGCAGACGACGCGATCGCCTCACCCGCATTCGGAGCGCTGACCGCCGAGCTCCGTCGGGCCGAAGCGAACCAGCACGACGTCGAGACCCTGCTGCCACGCCTTGTGCGAGCGCGCGGGTTCGGGGACGCCGACGACATTGCCGCGGTCCTGCACTACCGTGTCGCCAAGGTGACCGCGCGGCCATCAGGGTCGGGCCGCGCGCGGAAGGGACCACGCTTGATCGCCGGCCTCATCCCCGAAGCCGCCGGCACCGTGCCGTCCGAGATGCGGCAGGCGCTGACCGAGCGACGCGACCTCATCGAGACCCGGGCCGATGCCCTCCTCGACACCGCGCTCACGGAGAAGCACGAGTGGATCGCGAAGCTCGGCGTCCAGCCGAAGCAGGCGCGAGCGGCCCAGGCATGGCGGTACGCTGCTCGCACCATCGCCGCCTACCGCGACCGCTACGGCATCACTGGGCCTGCACCCCTCGGAGCGCCTGCCGAGGCCGAGTCGCAGAAGCTCGACGCCGCCCGCGCCCGAGCCGCGCTCGACCGGGCGCAGAACCTCGCCCGGGCCGAGCAGCCAGAGCAGGAACACGCCCGGCGCACCGGGCCGCAGCGCGTCAGGCCGTCGCTGTAGCGGTTCGGCTACTCGGTCCGATCCGGTGGTTGGATCATCCGTACGTTCGAAACGCCGCCCTGGTTCACGCAGTCCTGAGCGAGGTCGTGAACACGCCAGTGGAAGTCAAGGTCGGCAGCCGTAGCGTTCACGGTGCTCTCGACAGGTATGTAGCGGTGCAACGGTGTGGAGACACCACCGTAAGAGTGACCGAAGTTATCCACCGTGAGGATCGTCAGGGGCTCTGATCCGGACCACTCGATCCCGACGCGCACGTCGTACTCGTCGTTGCCCGTCGCGTCGGCGGTCACCCGGATGAGAGCCATCAGGTCTGCGACGCCGCACTCCACCGCGTCCGACTGGACCTGCGATCCCTCGAAGTACCCGTCGCTACTCATGCGGTGGCCGCCGATTGCGGCTGCGAGCGTGACCGATCCGTCGTGGTGGAGACTCGCCCATGCTTCCTTCCACAGTGATCGGTCGCCTGTTGCGGTGTTGACGGCGACCCAGCGGCGCAACCCCGGTCGTGGGTTATGCCGGTCGACGTTCTCCAGCGGGTGCACACCGCCACGTCCGGCGTAGAACAGGGCGAGGCCTTCGGCTTTGGTCAGCACGTCGCGCGCGCCGTCGCGCGTCAAGCGGTTGTGGAGCCGTGGGACGCGCGGGTGGGCGACAGCGATCAGCCAGGCGCGTTCGCTCATGGCGCGGCTGCCCGCGGTCTCGGCATACAGGTTGTCGAGTGCTTCGCTGGCGTGGCGGCGTTCATCGAAGCGTGCTCGGTACATCGCCTCGATCTGGCGTTCCTTCATCCATACGGTGTCGGAGTCGTTGCGCACCGGAGCGCCGAAGTAGTCGTTGCGGTAGATCAGGTGTGGCCCGTCAACGCTTGCCGGCACTTCCACGACGACAGCGCGGGCACCCTCGGTTCCGAGACGGTGCACGTTGAGGCCGAAGACGGGCGGGGAGATAGCGGTGATCGCTGCGGAGCGTAGGGATCGCTCGTACGCTTCATCGAACTCTCCGACGTCGACTCGCTCTGTTGCGGCCTTCTGCGACTCGCGTACTCCGAACACGATGACGCCGCCGCCGCTGTTCGCCATCGCTGCGACGTCCTTGGGGAAGTCCGTTTGCGGTAGGCCCTTCGCCGGTGGCAGCTCTGACTTCCAGTCCAGGTCGGTCGTCTCCATGACTCCGCTGCTCACCGCTGCGTCCAGCAGCTCGTCCGTCAGAGGTCCAGGAGCGACCCCGAGGGCGCGATGCAGAGCGGTGAAAGTCATGACCCCCAGCGTAGGGATCACCTGCGACAACTGGCGGTGACGCCGACCGGAAGCTGCCTACAGCGCGCGCCCCTCCCGATGAGCGGACGGGGTGATGCCCGACTCTCGCGCGAATGCCTGCCAGCCGCCGCCTGCAGGCGGGTCGAGGAGGGCCGTCACGTCTGCAGCGTCCGTGACGAGGGACGCGATGCCTTCGCGCAACAGCCGGTGCGTCCCGGCACTGGACACACTGGTGACCGGGCCGGGCACGGCGCCGACCGGGCGGCCGAGCTGCGCAGCGCGGGCGGCGACGTTGAGGGAGCCGGAGCGATAGCCGGCCTCCACGACGATGGTCGCACCGGAGAGGGCACCGAGGAGGCGATTGCGGGCGAGGAACCGCCACTTGGTCGGCGCGGAGCCGGGCGGCATCTCACTGGCGAGCAGGCCGAGGTCTCCGACTCGTGCCAGCAGCTCACGATTGCCGGACGGGTACAGGCGATCCAAGCCGCCCACCAGGACAGCGAGGGTCTGCCCGCCAGCGGCGAGCGCGGCTCGGTGTGCGGCGGCATCGATGCCGTAGGCGCCGCCGGCCACGATGATCCGTTCGGCATGCGTCAAATCGGAGGCGAACTCGCCGGCGACCTGCTCACCGTAGCTGGTGGCGGCGCGGGCTCCGGTGATCGTAACGCGATCGTTCAGCGGCCCGGTGAGGAAAGAGACGGCGCCTCGCAGCCATAGAGCGGTAGGGGCACGATCGCCCAGATCGTTGAGGGCGGGCGGCCAGTCACGGTCGCCGGGGATGAGGATACGCAGCCCGAGACGATCGCTCTCCGAGAGTGCCCGCGTGACCGTGCGGGCATCCATGCGCGGGGCAACTGTGTTGCGCCACAGCCCGGCCTCGACCGCATCGACCTTCTTTGGGAACGCGCCGGTACCGGCCGCCAGACGCACAGTCTCGACCGCGCCGACCGCAGCGATGAGTCGGCCGGTCACCGCGTCGTCGGGCTCCAACGTCGCAGCCAGAGCGACCCGCGCGGAGCGTTCGTCCTTGGCAAGAGAAGTGATCGTGACCATGCCCAGCTCCGATCGTGTGTGCCAGACAGGTGCGCGAGCGCCGCCCGAACGCACGGGCGCACCTCTTACGAATGTCGGCCGAGCGTCGTACTCTGAAGGAGAGGCAGATTCCTCCTTGACATGGCGTCCTTCGCGGACAGGCCCTCGGGTCACTCTCTACGCACTGTCTCGTCACCTGACCGTGCCACGAGAGGACAACGCCATGATCCGGCTGCTCTGGGCGCTCAGCGCCCGCGCCCGCTACTACCTGCGCCGCTACATGCCCACCAACATTGCGCTCGACGCGATCCGCACCCGCCGCGGCTTGAAATGGGGCATCCCCGGGATGCTCCTCGCGATCCCGTACTTCCTCGCCGCGAACTACTGCATCACGCTGATCGAGGAAGGCGGCCCCGGCTGGCTGAACCTCCTCGTGCTCCTGTTCTGCTGGAACGCGCTCAAGTTCCTCATCATGGGCCCGGTCAGCGTCGCCCTCCTCATCCGCGCTCGTATGGAGGAGTCGGTGACCCGCCGCCGCGACCGCTGTGCACTTCGGTCGATCGATCCTGCTGAACCGACAATGGCCCAGATGCCATAGGAACTGCACCGTCACCTCGCCCACTCCGTTCGAATAGCGATGCCGTATCGGCACGCGGTGATTCGCGTACCGGGCGGCGGGCAACTCGACCGGGGCCAGGCGGGGGAACGGACCCGCTCGTTTGTCCTCCGAGACTGGAGGAATGAATCAACACCAGTCCAGCCCGCACGGCCTGGAACCGCTCCTGAACATCGACGAACTCGCCGACTACCTCGGCGTACCCGTCTCCACGATCTACGACTGGCGCACCAAACGGCAAAGGCCCCCGCGCCTACCGCTTCGGCAAGCGCATCATGTTCGGTATCACCGACATCCGCGCCTGGATGGACACCATGCGTGAGCCCGCCGCCACTACCGGGGCCGCCACCTTTCCCGGAGCAGGGGAGGGTGCGCGTGGGTAGGCCACGCACACCGATCGGCACCTTCGGAGTCATCGCCACCCGTGCCCAGCCGAACGGCAACCATGTGGCCCGCGCCCGGTACCGGGACTGGGACGGCAGCAACCGGCTCGTCCAGGCCACTGGCCCGTCACGGGCAGCCGCGGAGCGAAAGCTGAAGCAGAAGGGGTCTGCTATTCGTGGTGGGTACGGAGCATCGGTGATGCTTGGTCTGGAACCGTTGGAACAGCAAGATCGATTTTTGTGCCTGGTTCGGCGACGGGGTGGCTGATGACTTCTCGCCCCTTCCGGATACACCCCTTGACCCCGGTCACGCCGCCGTTCAATCGAAGGGAGCTGTTGAACGCGGGGCAATCGATTTGTGATGCCTCACGACGACTGGCATTTCACAGAGATGACGGGACCGGCGAGGCAGTAGTGCTCGCCGAAGTTCGTGTTCCCCGCCGTGATCACCCCCCCCGGATCAGTGCCCGGTTCGCGGGGTCGTTGAGGAACGAGATCACCTGCTTCGGCACCGCCCCGGCACGTTCCCCGCCGCCGTACGTGGGGACCACGAGCACGAAGGGCCGCGTAACCCGGATCAGTCCCTCCACCCGGGGTCGCAGCGGGATACGGACCGCGGGCCGATCGAGCCGGTCGACGAAGCGGCGGGTGTTCTCCGACACGCTCGAGAAGAACACGAGATCAGGCGACTCGGCGGCGGCGAGCTCGCGCACAGAGGGCGCTGCGCGCCGGGACTCGGGTGGGGCTGGCATAGCGATCCTCCTCGCTCTCTCTGGCTGTGACGCGACACGCCACCGACCACTACATGTTGTGCCTCACCGATGTTTGGAGTGGCGTATCTAGTAATAGCATCGATGTAGTTTGTTTGTCTACGCCACGCCCATGTTTGGAACTACGGCATGCCGAACACTATGCTGTGGGGTATGGGACAAACGCACGTGGACGAGCGCAGTGAGGGTGCGTGGCTGGAGGCCATCACCTTGTTTCAATCCGTGCGAGACGCCGACCATGACGCTGCGGCTCGCCTGTTGCGAACGTCTTCCGACCCCGAAGCGGTGATGCTGAACCTCCTGCGCATGCTCGGCGTGTACCTGCGCCGAGAAGCACCCGACAAGCTCGACCACTTCATCGCCGCATCCCATCGCGCTGGCCCGCCCCCAAGTCCTCCGCTTCCACCACTCACGTGAACTTCCACCCGCACCCCGTCACCCGTTCAGCTAAGGAACCATCCATGCCACGAAACTCCCGCTTCTTCTCCCGCCGTGCCGTGCCGCTGCTGGCAGCGTCTGTGCTCGCGCTCTCTCTTGCTGGATGCGCGACATCCGGCGAGAACGATGCGGGAGCTGACGATGAGCGTCCGGTGGTGTTGACGACGTTCACCGTTCTTGCGGACATCGCCGAGAACGTCGCCGGTGACCATCTGCGGGTGGAGTCGATCACGAAGGTCGGGGCGGAGATCCACGGCTACGAGCCCACGCCCGGGGATATCCGTAGGGCGTCGGAGGCGGAGCTCATCCTCGACAACGGGATGAATCTCGAGGCGTGGTTCGGGCAGTTCGTCGAAGGCATGGACGTGCCCCATGTCGTCGTCAGCGAGGGAGTCGAGACGATCGACATCACCGAGGACGCCTACGCGGGGATGCCGAACCCGCACGCGTGGATGAGCCCGTTGAACGTGCAGATCTACGTCGACAACATGGTCGACGCGTTCAGCGACCTCGACCCCGGCAACGCGAGCGAATACGAGGCCAACGGCGAGGCATACAAGGCCGAGTTGCAGACCGTGCAGGACGAACTGGTCGACGCGCTGTCGGTCCTGCCCGAGAACCAGCGGGCACTGGTCACCTGTGAAGGCGCGTTCTCCTACCTCGCACGGGATGCCGGTCTGACGGAGAAGTACATCTGGGCGGTCAACGCCGAGCAGCAGGCCACCCCGCGGCAGATCTCCTCCGCGATCGAGTTCGTGCGCGAGAACGATGTGCCCGCGGTGTTCTGCGAGTCCACGGTCTCAGAAGCCCCGATGCTGCAGGTCGTCGAAGCCACCGACGCGGTCTTCGGCGGCACCCTCTACGTCGATTCGCTCTCCGAAGCCGACGGCCCGGTCCCGACCTACCTGGAACTGATCCGCCACGACGCCACGGTCATCATCGACGCCCTGACGGGACAGCACTCATGACGACAGCGATCTCGGTGCACGACGTCACCGTGCACTACGGCGAGGTCCTCGCCCTCGACCACGCCACCCTCGACATCCAGGCAGGACGCGTGTGCGGACTCGTCGGCATGAACGGGTCCGGGAAGTCCACCCTGTTCAAGACCATCATGGGACTGTTGCGTCCCGACTCCGGCACGGTGCGCGTGAGCGGCGAGAACCCCGCGAAAGCACGCAAGTCCGGGGTCGTCGGCTATGTGCCGCAGAGCGAGGACGTGGACTGGGCATTCCCGGTGACCGTACGCGATGTCGTCATGACCGGCCGCTACGGGCACATGGGATTCACCCGCCACGCGAAAAGATCCGATCACGACGCCGTCGATCACGCGCTGGAACGAGTGGAGCTCACCGAGTACGCGAACCGGCAGATCGGGCAGCTCTCCGGCGGCCAGAAGAAACGCGCCTTCGTCGCCCGGGGCATCGCCCAGGGGGCGACCATTCTGCTGTTGGATGAGCCGTTCGCCGGGGTCGACAAACGCTCCGAGGCCACGATCACCCGGCTGCTGCGCGAGCTCGCTGACGACGGGGCGACGATCCTCGTCTCCACCCACGACCTCCACGCCTTGCCCGACCTGGCCGACGAAGCCGTGCTCCTCATGCGGCGCGTGCTCATGCACGGTGACCCGGACGAGGTGCTCCAGCCCGACAACCTTGCCCTGGCCTTCGGCCTGGACGTCCTGAACCGAGGCGACAACTGATGAACCTGATCGACTTCTTCCTCGAACCCCTCAGCTACGACTTCATGGTCCGAGCCCTCGCGACCACCCTGATCGCCTCGATCGTGTGCGCGGTGCTCTCCTGCTGGCTCGTCCTGATCGGCTGGTCACTCATGGGCGACGCCGTCTCCCACGCCGTCCTCCCCGGGGTCGTGCTGGCCTACATCGTCGGCGCACCGTTCGCCCTCGGGGCGGTGATCTTCGGATTCCTCGCCGTCGCCCTCATCGGCGCCGTCCGAGACACCAGCCGGGTCAAAGAAGACGCTGCGATCGGCATCGTCTTCACCACCCTGTTCGCCCTTGGGCTCGTGCTGATCTCCGTCACCCCGTCGCAGACCGACCTGAACCACATCATCTTCGGCAACCTGCTCGGCGTGTCCTGGGCCGACCTGACCCAGGTCATCATCCTGGGTGCGATCACCTTCGCGATCCTCGTCACGAAGCGCCGTGACTTCACCTTGTACGCCTTCGACCCCACCCACGCCCACGCGATCGGCCTGAACCCGAAGATCCTCGGCGCAGCGCTCCTCGGCCTCCTCGCGCTCACCGCCGTCGTCGCCCTGCAGGCGGTCGGTGTGATCCTCGTCGTGGCGATGCTCATCATCCCCGGCGCGACCGCCTACCTGCTCACCGACCGGTTCGGACGTATGCTCGTCATCGCCCCCGCGATTTCCGCAGCGTGTGCCGTCATCGGCCTGTACTTGAGCTACTACCTCGACACCGCCTCCGGCGGCATGGTCGTCCTCGCCCAGGGAGCCGTGTTCGCCCTCGTTTACCTCTTCAGCCCCCGGCACGGGCTCATCGGAACCCGGGTCATGAGCACACGTCGCCGTCGGGCACTCGCTTCTGCGCAGTAGGGGCATCCCGCATGCACGGCAAGAGCGACCGGTCAGGGACCAGAGCACGCTATCTCCGTGCGATCTGGTCCCTGACTGAGAACAGTGACGCTCCGGTTACGGTGACGGGCCTTGCCCGTGCGCTGCGGTTCGTGCCGGGGAGCGTGTCCGAACAGGTGAAGCGACTCGTCGATGACGGCCTCATCGACCACGAACGGTACAAGTGCATCTCTCTCACCCCTTCGGGACGCCTCGAGGCGATGCGGGCACTGCGGGCGAACCGGATACTTCGATGCTTCCTCAACGACGTCCTCGAGCTGCCCTGGAGCGAACTTGTCACCAATGCCGAAGCATTGGAAGCGAGCAGCTCGCCCCGCTTCCTCCAACGGATCGAGGCTTCCCTCGGTCAACCCAGCCTCGACCCATTCGGGCAACCGATCCCCGCCCGAGACGGTCGCATCGAAACTCCCGCCGATACCCCTCTGCGGGCGCTCGTGGGCTCGTCCTGGACTCCCGTGAGGATCACGCGCATCGCCGACGCACCGCTCGAAACCCTTGCCTTCCTCGACGGGAGGAGCCTTCGTCCCGGCGCTCAGATGCAGATCCGTGGCCGCGCGACGGAACCGGACACCGTTGAAGTCCGCACGGCCGGATGGCATGGCACCTTGCTCTCTGCCGGAGTAGGCGTACTCTATGGATCACTCCACGACGGAGCTGAGGAGCTATCGCATCAACTGTCTGCGATGGACACGTAGAGCGCATCGGTTGCCGAGCGTCCCAGCGCTACCGAGGCATTCGCTCCCGTAACCCGTGCATCCAGCGCATCGGAGAAAGGCGCACCTTCGCCGATCTCCAGCGTCGCTCCGACCACGAAGCCATGCTCCTCGAAGAACTGCAGCAACGCCGGGTCCGCGTCCGAAATACGCTCGATCACCACTTGGTGCCCCGCCCCGACTTCGGTCAGCTGTGTCGCATTCGGGATATGCACCGTCCCGTCGGCTGACGGGATCGGGTCACCATGAGGGTCGCGGGTGGGGAACTCCAAGAACTCGTCGATCCGGTCGATCATGAAATCTGACACGGCATGTTCGAGGTGCTCGGCCTCTTCGTGCACTTGATCCCAGGAGTAGCCGAGGACGCTGACGAGGAACGACTCGATCAGCCGGTGCCGACGCACCATTGCCAGCGCGTAGGAGCGTCCCGTCTCCGTCAACTCCACCGAACCGTAAGGCGCGTGTTCCACGAGGCCCTGCGTAGAGAGCTTACGGACGGCGTCAGAGACCGAGGAGAGCTTCAGCCCTGTCCGCTCCGCGATGAGTGTCGGTGTCACAGGCACTGACGACCACTCCGTCAGACCCCAGACAGCCTTCAAATAGTTCTGGGTGCTCGCGGACAACTCAGAGACGGACATGAACTCAGCATAACGCCGAACTTGTAACTACGGCTCGCCAACGTTCGAGAGTACGATGATTAGCCGGTGTATGGGGGAGTCGTTGGTAGGAGCCCCGAACCCAGGGGCTATCGGTCCAGGCGTGACTGGACCAACGGAACGTAGGAGGCATCCTTCTCAAGGCCCAGCACACGATAGCCGCCCCTGACCGCTGCTTCCACTGTCGTTCCCGATCCTGCGAATGGTTCCAACACCACACCGTGCGGCGGGGTTACTAGTGTGACCAGCCAGCGCATCAACGCCAGCGGCTTCACGGTCGTGTGCGACACCCCGAATGCCCGAGGACGCTCGGCGGCAGAGGGTTTGTGGTCAAAGCGGAAGATCGGGAACTTCCGAGACAGTGACTCGCCCTGCCACGTCCCCGTCAGCACATCGAGCGCTTCTGCCTGCGGCTGGTCGAACGCAACGTTTGTCGGCCACCGGTCATCTGCGAACCTCGCGCCGTCGATGTTGACCGCACCCGCACCATGCTGGAGGACGTTACGGACGACGTTTCCTTCGGGTGGTTTCCGGGCGATGATGATCGGTTCGAACGCGGGCCGCAGCGCTGTGCCCCACCCTTCCCACCGTTGAGCATCCTGTTGCGCCCCGGGTCTGATGCAGGCTTCGTTGTCTGTCACCGTGCCCGGGTGAGCTCGGCGGGCTGATCGTAGCGCGTGGTCCGGTACGCCTCCTCGACCTCGGCTGGGGAGCGTTGGGCGAGCTCGCCGTGGACGCGGCGGTGGTTGTACCAGTCGATGTACTCGGCGACGGCGATCTCCACGTCGTTGATCGACTGCCAGCCGCGTCCGCGTTTGAGTGGGTTGTGGATCAATTCGCCCTTGAATAGCGAGTTGAACGCCTCGGCCATCGCATTGATGCTCCTATAGTTGTCAACTCGCGATTTCGCCGGTTCTGGGGTCGGTCTTGACGAGGTGGTAGACCTCGCGGATGACGTAGCGCTTGAGGCAGCGGATGATGTCGCGTTTGCTCTTGCCTTCGGCGGTGCGTCGGGCGACGTAGGCGATCGTCGGCTCGTGGAATCTCATCCTCACGATGACGGTCCGGTAGATCGCGGCATTGAGCTGGCGGTGACCGCCATGGTTGATGCGATGCTTCCCGCTGGTCATGCCCGACCCTGTGGGGATGGGGCTGATGCCGGCGAGCTTCGCGAACGCGGCTTCGCTCTTGATGCGCTCGGGGTTGTCGCCGGCGACGATGAGGATCTCCGCGGCAGTGTCGGCACCGATGCCGAACTCGTCCAGCAGATGCGGCGCCCGCCGGAGAACGAGTTGCTCGATCTGCTCTTCGAGCTCGGTGATCGCCTCATTGAGCGCGATCCAGCGTTTCGCGATCGACCGGAGCGCGTGACGGTTCGCGTCCTCCGGCGTTTCGAGCCCACGGGGCCGGAGCGCGGCGCAGTGACGGGCGATCATCTTCTGCGTCTTCCGCGCCGTCTCGCGTCGGAGATCCTCGGTAGCGTGGACGAGCATCGCTTTGAGGGTGACCATCGCTCCGGTGCGATCCTTGACCGCGGTGTCGCGGGCGACTTTCAGCTGCCGGATCATCTCGACCACGCCGTCGGCGCTCTTCGGGACCGCGGTCGCGAACCCCGCGAGGACCGCCCGGGCGGCGTTCTCCGCGTCGAGAGTGTCGGACTTGCCGTTCAGGCGCCGCAACCGACGATCCGGTCGCGAGACCTCGACGACCTTGTGATCGTTCCGGCGCAAGAACGAGGTCAGCGCGGCCCCGTAGGAGCCGGTGCCTTCGATGCCGAACGCGATGATCTTCCCGCACCCGCTCGCCCACTCCAGCAGTTGCTTGAAGCCAGCTGTATCGGTCGCGATCGTGAGGGTCGCGAGGATCCCGCCGATGGAGTCCATCACTGCGGCGACGTGGATGTGCTTGTGCGTGTCGACGCCGATCACGACGTGCCCGGAGCGGGCGGGCTCGACTGCGGTCATGTTCTTCGGTCCTCCTGCCGGTTAGCGTGGTGTCACGCTGTCGCCGGCGGGTGGACAGGACTGTCATGGGGACGCGTTGTCGAGACTGCTCCAGGCTCCTATCAGGTCACGCCCGATCCGGCGGCAGCGGTTACTGCGCGCCCGGCCGGAGGCTCGACAGATCAACGCCAAGGCACCCTGCGGGCCAATCATAAGCAAGGGTCAGAACGCTCCGGCCAGGACTTCCTCATCCTTGCGGGATGCGGCAGAAACAGACTGACAGTCATACGAATCGCCGACGGTCCCGATCGACGCGATCGCGCCGACGTCCGCGAGCCGCTCCGCGTAGCGAATCGCGGTGTATTGAGCTCCGGCATCGGAATGTTGAATGACCCCTGTGACGTCTTCACCGGCGCGATCTCGGACCCACAGAGCCATCTCCAGCGCGTCCAGCGGCAACTCTGTGGGCATTCGGTCCATCGTCCGCCACCCCACGATCCGGCGCGAGTAGACATCGGTGACGAATGCGGTGAATGCCATCCCCGACCACGTCGGAACGTAGGTGAAGTCGACAACCCAGAGCTCGTTCGGCCGGTCCGCGCGGAAGCAGCGTTGCACGTGATCCGGCGGCCGCGTCGACGATGAGTCGGGCCGGGTAGTCACGAACTGCTTGCCGCGGCGGATCCCACGCAGCCCCTGCTGCCGCATGAGTCGCTCGACCGTGCAACGGGCCACGACGATGCCTTCCCGGCGCAGCAGGCGCCAGATCTTCCGGACGCCGCTGATGCCTCGACCGAGCTTCTGATCCCAGAACACCCGCTCGATCTGCACGACCAGCTCCGCGTCGGCAACCGCCCTCGCGGATGCGGGGCGGGTCTTGAACGCGTAGTAGCCGGACGGGGCGATCGGCACGGCGTGCTCGGTGAGCACCCGGCAGATCGGCTCGACCCCGAACCGGTCACGATGATCGTCGATGAACTGAACTACCACGGCAGTCGCGGGTCGAGCTCCCGCGCGAAGAACGTTGAATCCGCCATCTCGTTCGCGCGCTTCAGTTCCCGGTTCTCCGCCTCGAGCTGTTTGATCCGAGCGGCATCGTTCGTGGTCGTCCCGGGGCGTTCGCCCGCGTCGATCGCGGCCTGCTTGCACCAGCCCGATCCGGACCACCGCCGCGTTCAGCGACAACTCCGGATCTTCCCTTCTGGCCTCGGCAACAAGCCGCATCGCACGCTCACGAAGCTCCGGCGGATACTTCCTCGGTGCTGGCATGGGTCTCATCCTCTCGGGGAATCAGACCCTCCACGAGACCCGGGGCGATTCATTGAGGGGGCTGGTGATGGTGCCTTCGTCGAGTGCTGCGGCGACCTTGGTGATCTTCTCGCGGGTGGCTTCTTCGACACTGGCGCGTGGGGTGGTGTCGGTGCCACGCTGGAGCTGGTACCAGGCGACGAAGCGGCTCACGTCGGGGGAGGCGGTGGCAGCGTCGTAGAGGCGCACCGCGTAGCCGGGCAGGTCATCGGGGGTGATCGGGATGAACTCGACGGTGCGGACGGTGATGTCGTCGAGCACGGCGTCGAAGAGGCCTTCCTTGCTGCCGGGGCTCAGCCTGCGTCGTCACGCTCCGCGATCCCATGCCACGGAGACGCAGAGCCCCCCGCCCGGCTGCGGCTGGATGTCAAGGGTCGCACGGTGGGCCCTGGCGATGGCGTGGACGATGGACAGTCCGAGTCCGTACCCGTGCCCGTCCGCGTGCGAGGTGCGAACGCGGTCGAGACGCCGGAACGGTTCGAGCAGGGCGTCGACGGACTCCTCGGGGACGGTGTCTCCTGTGTTGGTGATCTTGAGCTCGACCATCTCGTTGCTGGTACTGGTGCTGATGTGCACGGAGCCGCCGGGGCGGTTGTAGCGGATCGCGTTGTCGAGCAGGTTTGCTATGAGGCGCTCGATCAGCCGGGGGTCGCCGACCACGGATGCGGGCGAGAGCTTGGCATCGAGCGTGAGGTTCTGTTGTTTCGCGGGCGATTGGCTGTGAGCCAGGCAGTCACGAACGAGGGAGGCGAGATCGATGGGTTCGGAGCTGCGGACTCCGGCCTGTCCTCTCGCGAGAGTGAGTAGGGCGTCGATGATCTGCTCCTGCTGCGCGCCGGCCGCGAGCACGCGTTCGTGGGCGGTGCGAAGGGATTCGATTGTGGCGGCTGGGTCGTCTAGGGCGACCTGGGCCACTGTGCGTTGCCGGGCGAGCGGTGTGCGGAGTTCGTGCGACGCGTTGGCGACGAAGATGCGTTGTGCCCGGAACGAGCTGTCCAATCGCGTGAGCAATCCGTCGATGGTGTCGCCGAGTTCGGTGAGCTCGTCTCGGGGGCCATCCAGGGAGAGGCGTTCGTCGAGGTTCTCAGCGGTGATACGTCGTGTCGTCGCCGTGATGGCGCGGAGAGGGCGCAGCGCTCTGGTGGCGATGATCCAGCCGAGCACGACCGAGACCAATGTCATGATGCCCAGCGCGATCGCGGATTGGCCGAGCAGCGTGAGCATCCGCTGGGTGTGCTGCTGCGCCGCGTGGTCGCGAAGCTCGGCGGGGTCGAGACCCGGAGGCGTCAGCCCTGGGCCGTCGCCCGTCGTCTCCGGCTGACCGAGCGGCGGAGCACCGTCGAGGTCGACGTCGACGACCACCCCGGTGCCGTCGGGCTGGACAAGAGTGAGCGACTCCGATCGGGTCGTCTGGTCGACAAGACCATAGGTGATCGCGAGCATTGTCGCGCCGCAAGCCAGAAAGAGAACCGCGTAGAGCGCGGTGAGTCGCGCCCTGATCGGCAGTCGAAAGTGCCTCGACCGGGGACGTGGACGGCCGCGAGGTCCAGTCCTCATGAGACGATCACCCGGTAGCCGGACCTTGCGACGGTCTCGATCACGGGTGGATCGCCGAGTTTGGCCCGCAGTCTGCTCACCGTGATCTTGACGGCGTTGGTGAAGGGATCGGCGTTCTCGTCCCAGACACGTTCGAGGAGCTCCTCGGCAGAGACCGTGCGTCCCCCTGCCGTCACCAGCAGCTCGAGCACGCCGAACTCCTTGGGTGTGAGATCTCGCGGTTGGTCGTGCCGAAAAGCTCGTCGCCTGGCGGTGTCGACGACTAAATCGCCGACACGCAGCACCGGGGGGTGCGCAGGCTGGGAGCGCCGTGCCAGTGCGCCGATACGCGCGACGAGGACGGCGAAATCGAACGGCTTGGCGAGGTAGTCGTCGGCGCCCAGATCCAGGCCGTCCACCAGGTCTCCCGCGGAGTCCGCCGCCGTGAGCATGAGGATCCGACTGCGACCGCCTTCTTCCACCAGTCGCGCACAGACATCGTCGCCATGCATTGAGGGGAGATCCCTGTCCAAGACGATCACGTCATAGTCATTCAGCTCGGCCCGTTCGAGACCCGAAGAGCCGTCATAGGCGACATCGACGGCCATGTTCCGCCGCCGCAGCCCGACGGACACGGCATCCGCCAGCTCTGTGTCGTCGTCGATCACCAATATCCGCATGCCTCCAGGATGCGCCCAATCCGGTTTCGGAGCGGTTTCACCGTCCCTATGTAGAAGCCCAGAAGACGCAACGCGGTCGTGCGCAGCGATACCTCCCCGAAACCACGCCGGTCCTAGAAACGGAGCATCACCGAACCGAAAGGACTCACCGACATGACCAGATCAACATCGCCGGCACGGACGAGGGCGCAAGGCGCAGTCTTGGCCGCAGTGACCGTTGCTCTTCTTCTCGCCGGGTGCGCGCCCGGCGGCGGCTCGCCGTCGGGCGAGGACTCCGCAGGGGGAAGCACTCCAGCTGGAGCCGCGGACGCAGTGGCGTACGCGCAGTGCATGCGCGACAACGGCGTCCCCGGCTTCCCCGACCCTGACTCGGATGGCGGCTTCGACGTCGTCGCGGACGAACTCGGGGTCCCGATCGACTCCGACCAGTACCGGAACGCGGAGCAGACCTGCGCACCACTGCTGCCTACCCAGGGGTCCCACGTACAGGACGAGGACTACCAGGCTGTGCTGCGGTACGCGCAGTGCATGCGCGACGAGGGCGTGCCCGGCTACCCGGACCCGCCGGCACCGGCACAGGGACCAGACACCAAGCGCGGAGACAGTGGCGACGGCGCCGCCATCGACCCCAACTCACCGCAATTCCAGGCCGCACACGAAGCCTGCAAGAGCCTGCTGCCCGATGGCGGCGACGAGCCGGGCATGACGGAAGGAAACGCACCGTGACCACGACGGATGCGCCCCCTCCCGCGGACGATCTGGTGATTCCGGAGCGGTCACGCGGCACCCACCGCAGGCGCCGGATCATCGTGGCCGCAGCCGTCATCGTCATCCTCGCCACCGGCGGCGGTGTCCTCACCGCAACCCTCTGGCATCCCTCAAACCCAGCCCCGGCGGCTTCCGCCCCCGCACCCGCGACAGCAGCGGTGGAACGCCGGACCATCGCCGCACAGCAGCAGGTCAGCGGAACTCTCGGCTATGCGGGCGATCTCGATGTGATCGGTCAGCTGTCCGGAACGATCACCGCGCTCCCGACGCCCGGCACCGTCATCGAGCCCGGCAGCACCTTGTATCGCGTCGACGGCAAACCGGTCGTCCTCCTCGCGGGAGATACCCCGGCCTGGCGTGCCTTCGAGTGGGGAACAACCGGAGTCGACGCCCAGCAACTGAACGCGGCCCTGGTCACGCTCGGCTATGCCGACGGGCTCGACATCGACCCCGAATGCGACGAGATCACCTGGCGCAGCCAGCAAGCCATCAAGAGATTCCAAGCCGCCTTCGGATTGCGAGAGTCTGGCACGCTCGACTTCGGACAAGTGGTGTTCCTGCCCAGCGCCGTGCGCGTCACGGCGACATCGGCGACCCTCGGCGCGCCCGCCGGGGCAGGGCAAACCATCATCGAGGGAACCTCCACCACGCCGCAGGTCGAGGCCGAAGTACCCGTCTCGCTCCTCGCTCACGTCAAAGTGGGCGATGCCGTGGCCGTCACCCTTCCCGACCTCACCACCGCATCCGGCACTGTCACCGACGTCGGCGCGGTCGCCACCCAGAAAGAGAGCGGCTCCGCAACCGTCCCGGTGCGCGCGGCCCTCACAGATCCGGGCACCGCCGCAGGCCTGGACCAGGCACCGGTGCTCGTCGCGATCACGACCGAGACCGTCGAGGACGTGCTGACCGTCCCGGTCACCGCCCTTCTCGCTCTCTCGGGCGGCGAATACGCGGTCGAAGTGCTCGAAACCGGCGGCGACAGTCACCTTGTCACCGTCGAGCTCGGCCTATTCGACAGCGCCGGCGGACTCGTCCAAGTCTCCGGCGACGGCCTTCGCGCCGGCCAGCGAGTCGTGGTGCCCGCAGCATGACCCCCGTCATCGAGCTGAGCGGCGTGACACGCACCTACCCCGGCGAACCGCCGGTTGCCGCCCTCCGCGGCGTCGACCTCACCATCGAGCCGGGAGAACTCGTCGGCATCGTCGGCCCCTCCGGATCCGGAAAGACGACACTGCTGCAGATCATGGGCACTCTCGACCGACCCACGGCCGGAAAGGTTCGTGTCGCGGGCCGCGACACCTCCGACCTCGACGACCGGCAACTCTCCACCCTCCGTTCAGCGCGCATCGGATTCGTCTTCCAGCAGTTCTTCCTGGACGAGCACCAGAGCGTGCTCGACAACGTCGCCGACGGGCTCCTCTACGCGGGAACCCCGGCCAGCACCCGCCGCAGGCTAGGACGCGAAGCGCTGACCCAGGTCGGCCTCGAGCACAGGACCGACGCTCTCCCCTCGCAGTTATCCGGAGGACAGCGGCAACGCGTCGCGATCGCCCGAGCCCTCATCGGCGAACCCGACATCGTCCTCGCGGACGAACCCACCGGAAACCTCGACAGCACCACGGGGAACGCGATCCTCGCCCTCCTCGACGCCCTCAACCGGCGCGGCACCACCATCGTGGTCATCACCCACGACCTCGCCATCGCCGCCCGCCTGCCCAGGCGCGTCGAGATCCTCGATGGCCGCATCGTCAGCGACACCATCCAGGACCACCCCAAGGAGAACGCATGACCACCGACGACGACCTCTCGCCCCGCCGGCTGCGCCCACGGGACGTGCTCCGCGTCAGCAGCATCGGCATCAGAACCCGCAAACTCCGCGCCGCGCTCTCCGCCCTGGGAATCGCGATCGGTACCGCATCAATCGTCGGCGTCCTCGGACTCTCCTCCTCGTCGCAGGCAGGCTTGCTCGCCGAGATCGACTCGCTCGGCACCAATCTCCTCACCGTCAGCACCGGGCGCGACCTCTCCGGCGACGCGGCCGCCCTCCCGGTCGATGCGCCAGACCGGATCGGTCGGATCGCCGACGTGACCGACGTCGAGTCCACCGCAGCGATCGACATCCCCATCTACCGCAACCCGTTCATCCCCGCCGTCAACACCAACAGTCTCGCTCTACGCGCCGCCACCCCGGGACTGCCCGACGCGATCGGCGCTGCGATCGCCCACGGCGACTTCCTCAACCCCGCCACCGAACAGCTTCCCGTCGTGGTCCTCGGCTCCACCGCGGCACGGCGCCTCGGCATCGCCAGCGTCCACCCGGGAGCGCGCCTCTGGATCGACCAGCAATGGTTCTCCATCGCCGGCATCCTGGCCCCGGCAACCCTGGCGCCCGAGATCGACTCCTCCGTGCTCGTCGGGTTCGCCGCCGCCCAGGACTACCTCGGCTTCGATGGACACCCCACCACGATCTACGTCCGCACAGACACCGAACAAGTCGCTGTGGTTCACGCCCTCCTCGCCCGAACCGCGAACCCCGAGAACCCCAACGAAGTCGCCGTCAGCCGCCCGTCCGACGCCCTCCTCGCCCGCGCCCAGGCAGAGAGCGCCCTCAACTCGCTGTTCCTCGGACTCGGGGCCATCTCACTCCTGGTCGGAACCGTCGGCGTCGCCAACACGATGATCGTCTCGGTCCTCGAACGGCGTGGCGAGATCGGCCTGCGCCGCGCACTCGGCGCCACCAGAGGACACATCCGCACCCAGTTCTTCAACGAGGCGATCCTGCTCTCACTCATAGGAGGCGTCACCGGGGTCCTAGTCGGAGCACTCGCGACCGTCGTCTACGCGACCAGCAAAGGCTGGCTCGTAGTCATCCCGCCGCTCGCCTGGACCGGCGGGCTCGGCTCCGCACTGGTCATCGGAGCCATCGCAGGCCTCCTCCCTGCCATACGTGCTGCGCGTATGTCACCCACCGAGGCGCTGTGGGCCTCGTAACAAGCGACGCCAAGCGATTAGGCGCAGAATCCAACTCGATGTCGGCTTCTCGAGCGGCTGAGCACCGGACCAAGCCGTTCCGGCGACGCGCCCGTGGCGGACAGCCTGGCATCTAGCAGGCTTGCGTGAGTGCTCGGAGAGCCGCTACAGCCTGTCGCGGTGTCACACCATTGCCGAGCGCAGTGAGCTGTTGAGCGTGCGTGAGCCCGTACTCAGAGTCGGTAACCCATCCCTCGCTCAGGCCCATCAGCCATTCCACGAACGCCGGAGCGGGAGCGGGTCCGCGCTCGTTCAGGATCGCAGGGGCTGGAGCGGGCCTGCCGGTGATGCGCTCCCATCGGGCGATGGCTCCGGCGTAGCGTCCCCAGCGTCGAAGAACTCCTCGATCAGCGCGAACGCCGCCTCCGGGGAGTGCTGGCGTCCGCGCCGGGTCACGAGGTGGGCTCCGCGAGATCGAAGCCGCCGACATGGACGGGATCCTCGCCAGCGTCCCCGAAGGGTGGCAGCTCCTATACGTCCGCGAAGGATGAGCCCGACTCCCAGAGCGAAGATGTCGACGACGTCACCCAAGCGCGAGCGTGAGGCTCCTTTCGCGACGTGCAACCACCTGGACTTCCGAATACGTTCCGAATAGACTGAGCGCATGAGCATCACCGCGACTATTCCGACGCGAACGCGGCGTTCCTCGGACCTGAGCAAGCACTCCGCCGAGGTGTTCGCCGAGGCCGAGGACCACCCCGTCACGGTGACTCGTCGCGACGGCGAGGCACTGGTCCTGATGTCGCAGCGCGAGGCCGAGGGGCGCGCACGGCTCTTGAACTTCGCAGCGCAGCTGATCACGGTGACCCTGGACGACCAGGGCACGCTGGCCGAGCGCATGGCGAAGGTCTTCCCGTGGATGCTCGCCCTGTCGCCGGCTGATCGTGAGACCTGCGCCCAGGAGCTCGTCGACGCCGCCCGCGCGTCGTTCTCGACCGATCAGCCGCATCTGGCCATCGCAGAGCTGACGAGCTGGAAGGAAACGGCGACGGCCGTCGCTGCGGGTCTCGGCAGTGCCGACCTGGAGTGGCTGGACGACACCGACGCCGCTGGTGACGCCGAGCTTGGCGAGCCGGTGGAGCGCCCGTAGTCGTGGCGGCTGCCAAGAAGGGCGAGCTGGTCCCGCGCCCGCCGAAGAAGGTCGAGTACGAGATCCGCTTCGCGACCGCAGACGCACGTCGCGGCTGGCAGGACCTCGTCGCGACGATCCGCAACGCGATGACCGAGACGTGGGACTTCCTCACCCGCACGCCGCACGCGACGACGCCGACGAACTACCGCCTCAAGGGCGAGCTCGGCACGATCACGCGAGGCGGCTCATCTTTCGAGCGCTGGCAGCACAAGCCCACGACCAAGGGCAGCGCCCGCGTCTGGTTCTACGTCGACGGACGCACGGTGTACCTCGAGCAGGTGCACACGCACCACCCGAACGAGACGAAGCAGTGAAGCCAGACGATGCAGGAGAGCAAGCGCTGAGCGCCTCGACATCGTGAACGGCATGGAGGACATGCCGGGATGTCAGGTCGCGACGGCCACCTCTGCGACCGGGATCTCGGGCCGCGCGCGCACGAACCGCACCGCGTGCCGGAAGGAGTCGCCGGTCATTGCGATGTCCGCCGAGATCTCGACGACCATGGGCTCGACGAGAGTGAGTGTCCACCGTCAAGCTTGAACGGCTTCGGTCGGCGGGCCTGCTCTCGCGCGTCCTCATGCGCCCGCCACGCCGAGTACCCCTCCCGCCCGCCGCCGCGCTTGACCTCGCGGCTGACCGTCGACACCGCCCGTCCCAGGGCGAGCGCGATCGCGGTCAACGTGTCACCGCGCGCGAGACCAACCAGGATCTCCTCACGATCGAAGACCGTCAGATGCCCCTCGCGCGGCTCCCAGCCGAACGGCTTCCCGTCGAGGTGACGCCCTTCCCGCGCCATGCGGCCGACCATCGGGGCCGTGCAGCCGATCTCGCGGGCGATATCGATGAGCCGCCACCCCTTCGAGTGGAGACGGAGCGCGAGCTGCTTCTGCTCACGACTGAGATGACCATGCTTGCCCTGCAACGAATGCCTCCCGAGATCAGCGTCTGCTTCATCTCACAGCACTCATTGCGCTGACCGGTTGAATCCGCCGATCTTGAAGGCGGCTTCGGCTTTCTTCGCGGCCGAACTCGACCGGCCACACCAGCGATAGTCGCGTTCATCGACGAGCACCGCGACCGCGCCGACGGCGGGCTCAGATGGGGTGTCGAGTCAGTGCGATGCACAGCAGGCCGCCGATGAAGACGAACGCTTGCCCGCTCGGTGCGGAGAACGCGGCACCGAGGAGCCAGATCCCGAACAGCAGCAACCCCATGGTGAGGGTGAAGGTAAAGGCGGTCTTCATCGCAGGTCCAATCGGTGCAGCGGGGCGAGTAGCGGATATGAGTATCCATCGTATGATGGATTCATCAATCGGGAGGTGTTGTTGTGGCAGACACGTGGGATGCGCAGCGTCCGTTGTATGAGGTGAAGGCAAACCTGTTCAAGGGGCTCTCGCACCCGGTCCGGGTGCGAGTGCTGGAAGTGCTGTGCTCACAGCCGGAGACGTCGGTGTCGGAACTGCTGGCGGACACGGGCCTCGAGGCGTCGCATCTGTCGCAGCATCTGTCCGTGCTCCGCAAGCACCATCTTGTTGCTGCCGAACGCCGGGGAAGCCTGGTGTTCTACCGGGTGGCGCATCCGCAGGTCGTGGATCTTCTCAGCGCGGCCCGCGCGCTTCTGACCGAGCTGCTGCACACGACGCAGCAGCAGCTGGTGTCCGCGGTGTCCCTCCCCGACATTTCACGTCCCGGCGCGGCATGAGAAGTCCGGGGGCCCGCTGATGGCGCGAGGGCTGGCCGGGTTGTGGCCGCGGCGGGCGGACTACCGGGAGGTCCCGCGGTCGTGGCGGCGTGATGTGCTCGCCGGGGTGACGGTCGGGGTCGTGGCGTTGCCCCTCGCGTTGGCGTTCGGAGTGTCCTCGGGTGCCGGTGCCGCGTCCGGGTTGGTGACGGCGATCATCGCCGGGGTCATCGCTGCTGTCTTCGGTGGATCGAACGTGCAGGTCTCCGGCCCGACGGGTGCGATGGTCGTCGTCCTCGGACCGGTGATCGCCGCTCACGGGCTCACCGTCCTGCCCGTGGTGTGCGTGATGGCTGGGGGCATTGTGCTCCTCGCGGGCCTGCTGCGCCTGGGGAACGCGGTGACGTTCATCCCGTGGCCGGTCATCGAGGGCTTCACGTTGGGGATCGCGGTCATCATCTTCCTGCAGCAGATCCCGGCCGCTCTCGGCGTGCCCGCAGGTCCCAGCAGCAACGCCGCCGTCGCCGCCATAGAAGCCGCCGGCACGGTGGATCTGCCCACAATGTGGTGGTCACTCGCCATCGCCGGTACGGTCGCGGCGATCATGGTGCTGGCCCCGAAACTGCACCGGGCGCTCCCCGGCTCGATTATCGCGATCATCGTCGTCACCGTGCTGGTTGTGGTGTTCCAGGTTCCGGTGCCGTCGATCGGGGAGCTCCCGGCATCGCTGCCCGCCCCACTCCTTCCGGTCGCAGACCCCGCAACGGTACTCGCGCTGATGGGGCCGGCGTGCACGATCGCCGCTCTCGCGGCGATCGAATCGCTGCTGTCCGCCCGGGTCGCCGCCTCGATCTCCGACACCGGCCCCTACGATGCGGACCGGGAACTCGTCGGGCAAGGCCTCGCCTCCCTCGGTTCCGGACTGTTCGGAGGCATGCCCGCAACGGGGGCGATCGCCCGCACCGCAGTGAACATCCGATCCGGTGCCCGCACCCGGGTCGCCGCGATTGTCCACTCCCTGATCCTGCTCGTCGTCGTCTACGCGGCAAGCACCGTCGTATCCACGATCCCGCTGGCTGCGCTGTCGGGGGTGCTGATGGTGACCGCGACCCGAATGATCTCCCTCACCACGATCCGCACGATTCTCCGCTCCACCCGCTCCGACGCGCTCGTGTTCGTGGTCACCGCGGTGATCACCGTGAGCGTGGATCTCATCTACGCCGTCGGAATTGGGGTCCTCGCCGCCGCGTTCTTCACGTTGCGTCGCCTTGCGATCTCTGCCGGCGTGCACCGGGAAGAACTCCCCGCGCCTGCGGAGCCCGGGGACGATCGCATCGCCCTGTTCCGCCTCGATGGGGCACTGTTCTTCGGAGCGGCCGAACGCATCGTCGCTCGCATCGGCACCATCCAGAATGTGACTGTCGTGATCCTGCGGCTGTCCGGGCTGCAGGTCCTCGACGCGACCGGCGCGCAAGTCCTCACCGAACTCGTCCACACCCTCGAGCGGCGGGGGATCACCGTCCTCATCAAAGGCATTCCACCCAAACACCTGCAACTCGCAACCCGAGTCGGCGTGATCGCATCCCTCCGCCACCACAACCACCTCTACACCGACCTGGACCCCGCGATCGCTCATGCCCGTAGCCACATCCGCAGGGCACGGACCCAGGATGCGACCACGAGGCGCGGGCATCAGAACGGAGCATCGGACGCATGATCCCCGCCCACATGAGCGACCTCTACACCTGGCGTGCCCTCTCCTTCACTGAGGAGCACGGACGTTCGTGGGCCACGGATGAGTAGGGCACTCTGCTGTTGACGAGGTCGCCAAACAGCAATGCTGACTGTCGCCGACGTCGCTTGCGGGGCACGGGGCGGTTCGATGACGAAGATCCACCTGCTCTGCGGCAGGCGTGCCCGGCCGCTTACGCTCGTTCTCACCCGCGGGCAGGGCGCTTCAATTTGGTTGAACCTGTGAGGCGTACATGTTGGGGGCGTACCGTGGGGTTATGGATACGCAGACACGAACGAGCGGTGCAGATACCGCGACGCTGGGCCTGGGATCGGTGCTGGTGGGTTCGTTGCCTGCGGCGCTGATGACTGATGAGGCCCCGGATCGTTACACGGTGGAGGCGGTGTTCACGCGCCGCCCCGAACGGGACGAGATCACGGAGATCCTGGGGAGCGAGACGCGGGACCGTCTCGCGAAGGCTGGGTACTCGACCGTCGAGCTGACGATCTCGGATCGTCGCTTGGAGATCGCGAACACGAATCTTGAGGAGTTGCGCGACGGTCTCGGTGGGGTGCTTGCCGACAGGCTGGCGGAGATCAGCGAGGGTGTCCGTGCGAAGCAGGATGCGGCGGCGGTCCGGTTCCGCGAGGCGGCTGCGGGTGAGCATGACAGAGCGGCCTCTGTCGCGGCTCTCGCGGAGTCGGTGACGTTCCGCACCTCCGAGACACGAATGCCTGAGCCGGATCGGCATGCCGCGGCGACCGACGATCGCGCCCGCATCGACGACTGGACTGACGAGGGTGGTCACGGGCGTTGATGGCGTCCGTGGCCGTGGGATGTGGGGCGCATCATGGGTGGGTTTCGTTCGACCACACCGCGCTCGATGGATCGGCGGAGCGGCAGGGCTGGGAGTGAGTTCACGGCCCTGGCGAAGACGATCCGGGATCAGGGGCTGTTACGTCGCCGGTATGGGTATTACTGGTCGAAGCTGATCGGCTTGCCGCTTGTGCTCGCTGGCGGTCTGCTGGTGTTCGTGTGGATCGGTGACACGTGGTGGCAGCTGTTCACGGCGGCGTTCCTGGCGGTCGTGTTCACGCAGATCGCCTTTCTCGGGCATGATTCGGCGCACCGGCAGATCTTCGTCTCTGGCAAGTGGAACGACTGGACAAGTCTCGTGCTCGGCGACCTGCTGGTGGGGATGAGCTACGGATGGTGGCAGCACAAGCACACCCGTCACCACGCGAATCCGAACAAGCTGGGATCCGATCCCGACATTGAGCTGCCGGTGATCGTCGTGGCTCCGGAGCGTGCCGCGCCGAGAGGGCGGGTCCTGTCGTGGTTGCGCTCGCATCAGGGGATCTTTTTCTTCCCGATCCTGCTCCTGGAGGGCGTCTCGCTGCATGCGTCCGGGGTGCGTCGGGTGGTCACGCGCGGTCCGTTGAGCAGAAGATGGGTCGAGATCGGGTTCCTCTTGGTCCGCCTGGTCGGTTTCCCGGTGCTCGTCTTCCTCGTGCTGTCGCCGGGCATCGCGTTCGTGTTCCTCGCGGTGCAGCTCGGGCTTTTCGGGTTCTACATGGGCGTCTCGTTCGCCCCGAACCACAAGGGGATGCCGATCGTGCCGAGCGATGCGAGCTTCGACTTCCTGCGCCGCCAGGCGATGATGAGCCGAAACGTCCGCGGCGGACGTCTGCTCGACACCGCGATGGGCGGGTTGAATTATCAGATCGAGCATCACCTGTTCCCGTCCATGCCGCGCCCTCACCTGCGCAAGGCAGCGCCCATCATCGCCGCCTACTGCCGGAGCCATGATGTGCCGTATGTGCAGACGGGGCTGCTGGCGTCCTATGCGATCATCGTGCGGTACATCAACCGTGTCGGACTCGGGGAGCGCGACGTGTTCACCTGCCCCCTGGTCGAGCAGCGCCGCTACTTCACCGCAGTCCCGCAGTGAGCACGCACGACCACACGGCAGCCGGGCGAGGGCACGCCGCCGTCGTCTACAACCCTGTGAAGACCCCGCTGGAGCGGCTTCGCCCCGTGGTCGCGGAGTATGAGGCCCAGCATAGGTGGGAGCAGACGCGCTGGTACGAGACGCGCAGCGACGACGCGGGCCGGGCGGCCGCGGAGCACGCTCTCGCTGCTGCTCCGGCGGTGGTGATGGTCGCGGGCGGCGACGGCACGGTCCGAGCCGTCGCGGAGGTGATGCAAGGGACGGGCATTCCGGTCGCGCTGGTTCCCCTGGGCACCGGTAATCTCCTCGCACGTGATGTCGGTGCGCCGCTCAACGACATCGCCGCCTGCGTCTCCGCCGCGTTCTCGGGTGAGGACCGGTCCGTGGATGTCGGGGTGGCTGAGCTCGAGGACGAGAGCGGCGCCCGGCGTTCGCATACGTTCATGGTCATGGCCGGCATCGGACTGGATGCGGAGATGGCGGAGAGCACAAGCATCATCGCGAAAAAGCATCTCGGCTGGTTCGCGTACGTCACACCGATCGCCCGCTCGGTCATCGCGAACAAGCTCTTCCATCTCGACTACCGAATCGACGGAGGGCGGGTGAGGTCGACCCGGGCGCACACGGTCATCGTCGGCAACTGCGGAACCCTCACCGGGAACATGCTCCTGATCCCCGCTGCGATCATCGACGACGGCCTGCTGGACGTCGTAATGATGCGCCCGACAGGACGCTTCGGGTGGGCGCGGATCGGAACCCGCCTCACCCTGCAAGGCCTCGCCCGCCGCTCCCCGCTCAGCCGCAAGATCCTCCAGCAGACACCCGACCTCCACGCACTCGCCTACGTCCAAGGAACCCGGTTCGAAGCCCGGTTCGACGCCCCTCACCTCATCGAACTCGACGGCGACAGCTTCGGCCACATCACCCGTGTCCGCGTCAGCGTCCGCCCGGGCGCCCTGCACGTGCGCGTGCCGGCCCAAACGATCGTGGTGGAGAAGAGCACCGCCGCCCGGCAGCGGCCGTCACGCCCGTAGAAACCCAGGCGCAACGGCAAGGAAGGTGGACCGCGCCCCGTGCGTCCCGTGCGGGGTGACTACGTCTTGGCGCGCTTGGCGCGCTGACGGAGTATCCCGAAGATCAGGGTGCCGATGAAGAGCACGATCCCGATGATGGCCAACCAGAGCAGGCCCTCGAACACGAATCCCACGATCGACAGCACCACCCAGGCCACAAGCAAGATGAGAAGAACTGTCCACATGCTCCTCACGCTACGCTCAATCGCCCGAGAAAACCGGTGATCAACGACATTGCCTCTGCGGATCTGTCCGGGCCCGCGGCTGGCGGGAGGATTCACAGCACGGGCTGACATAGTAGAAGCGTGCTCCGCCTCGGTGATGGCATACGGATCCGAGGAGAAGGGGCGCTCATGCCCGCATGGTGGGAACAACTTCTACACATCACAACCGGTCGCATCAGCCGCCACCACGAACTCCCCGATCTCCGACACCTGCCGACACGGCCTGTCACGCTGGAACGGACCCACTACCTCGTGAACGATCGCGAACGCGACAGCCAAGCGCCTCGCACCTACGTCCTCCGCACCCAGCCCCGCACGCGAAGATCCCCAGCCGGGGTCGCCGTCACCTCCAACGGACGCGGCGTCGGTCATCTGCCCGCCGATGCAGCAGACGCCATAGGCCCGCTTCTCGACCAACTCGGCGGGGCTGCGATCGTCAACGGCACAGGACCGAAAGCGGGAAGCATCCGACTCCGGATCGACCTGCCAGCCCCTGATGCGGTTGGCAAGTTCATCCAAACACTTGGCAACGCGAGCCCAGGATGACGCTCAGAGTCTCTTGATTAGCATGACGCGGAAGGCAGCTCTGCATGTTGCATCCGCCGCGCCATTCGACTCCCAACGGGAACGCCCTCGGGGGGACCAGAAGGGGACCAGAACCATGCAGATCATGCATCCCACGACATGATCTGCATGATGAGAGGCCCGCAATCATGCGGGTCGCGAGTCCGAAGTCGCCATCTGGACGCCTGGGGGTCAAGGGGTCGCAGGTTCAAATCCTGTCAGCCCGACCGAGAGGTCCCGGAAACTCAAGGGTTTCCGGGACTCTTTCTGTAGGTGGATGTGATCCGGTCATCGAAAACCCATCACTTTGACGCCCTTGCGGCCATTTCCGGCCGTTGCGGTCCGCGGCCACGACCCACGACGATGCCAAGACCAACGGCGCTGGTGCTACCCGCAAGGCCCGACGCAATGGTTCAAAGAACCCCAAGACCGCCCCTCAGGACCGCGAGCTCGAGCTCTCTCCGGAAGACTAGA
>NZ_BCRA01000054.1 GCF_001552355.1 Microbacterium resistens NBRC 103078 | reverse complement strand
CCTCGGGGCTCAGGCGCACCACGTCGCCGATCACGACGACGGCGGGGCTGCGGACGCGACGGGCGGCGGCGAGCTCCACGATCGAGTCCAGGGTGCCGATGGTCACACGCTCGCCCGGTCCGTACCCGTCCTCGACGATCGCGATCGGGCAGGTGCCGCCGCGGACGCCGCGGGCGAGCACCGCCGCCGCGTGGGCGAGGGTGCCGATGCCCATGAGCAGCACGATCGTGTGGTCGCGACCGCCGGGGAGAGCGGCGATCGGATCGTGACCGCTGGCGACGGTGAAGGAGGTGGCCACGCCCCGGTGGGTCAGCGGGACCCCCGCCACCGCGGGCACCGAGACGGCGCTCGTCACCCCGGGCACCATGCGCACGGGAACGCCCTCCTCCTCCAGGTGCAGCTGCTCCTCGCGCCCGCGGCCCAGAACGAACGGATCGCCGCCCTTCAGCCGCACCACGGCCCGGCCCTCACCGGCGAGGCGCACGAGCAGCGCGTTGATCTCCTCCTGCGGCACGCGGTGGTGGCCCGGGAGCTTCCCGACGTCGAGGACCTCCGCCGTGATCTCCACGCCCTCGGCGGCCAGTTGGTCGAGCACGGCGCGGGCGCCGAGCCGGTCGGCGACGATGACGTCCGCCTCCTGGAGGGCGCGCAGCCCGGCCCGCGTGAGCAGCCCCGCGTCGCCGGGACCCGCTCCGACGAGCACGACCCCTCCGGGGACGGCGATCCGGGCGACGGCGCTCACGACGCGGCCCCCGGGGCGAGTCCGCGCCGGCGCAGCACGTGCCGCTCCCACGGGCCGAACAGGACGAGCTCGATGAGGATCCCGATGGCCAGGATCAGCAGGATCGTCGCGAGCACGCCGGGAAGGTCCGCGAGCTCGCGGGACTGCTGAAGCATCGATCCCAGGCCGAAGCCGATGGACCCGCCCACCGCGATGATCTCCGCCGCCATGAGCGAGCGCCACGAGAACGCCCAGCCCTGTTTGATGCCGGCGAGGTACCCGGGGAGCGCGGCGGGCAGCACGATCGCGGTCGCGAGCTGTGCGCGTCCGGCGCCGAGCACGACGCCGACGCGGCGCAGCTGCGGCGGCACCTGGTCGATCCCCGCGAGCAGGCCGTTGACGATCGAGGGGATCGCCCCCATGAGGATCACGAAGTACACGGTGGCGTCCGACAGCCCGAACCAGATGATCGCGGCCGGCACCCATGCTACGGAGGGGAGCACCTGCAGCCCCGAGATCAACGGTCCTGCGGCGCGGCGCAGCGGCGTCCACTCGGCGAGCAGGAGCCCGACCGGTGTGCCCACGACCACGGCGATCGCGAACCCGACGAGGCCGCGCTCCAGGCTGGTCAGGACGGCTTCCTGGAGTCGTCCGCTCTGCGCCGCGTCGGCGAACGCCCCGAGCACCTGGAGCGGGCCCGGCACGATGTCGGGCCGCGGCTGGACGATCGCCACGAAGACCTGCCATGCCGCGAGGAGCACGAGCAGGAGGACGACCGGAGGGAGGACCCGTGCGAGCCGGTCGCGGCCGCGGGCGACGGGGGCCGGGGCGGTCTGCAGCCGGTCCAGCCCGGCCTCGACGCGGGCGAGCTCGTCCGCATCGGCTCTCGCGGAGGAGGGGAGGACGGTGGCGTCGGTGTCAGTCGGCATTGCGTCGGATCTCCTTGCGCAGCTGGAGCGTGATCTCGGCGGCCAGGGCCGCGACCTCGGGGGATTCGATGCGCCGGTCCGCGGCCGCGCCGACGCGCCATTCGCCGGCGACCCGACCGGGACGGCTGGAGAGCAGGACCACGCGCTGTCCGAGCCGGACCGCCTCGTGGACGTTGTGCGTGACGAACAGGATCGTCCGCCCCGTCTCGCGCCAGACGTCGGTCAGCACCTCGTGGAGCAGGTCCCTGGTGATCGCGTCGAGCGCCGCGAACGGCTCGTCCATGAGCAGGACGTCCCGGTCCTGCGCGAGCGCGCGGGCCAGCGCGACCCGCTGACGCATCCCGCCGGACAGCTCGTGCGGACGCTTCTCGGCCGCGTCGGCGAGGTTCACGATCGACAGGAGCCGCAGCGCCTCCGCGCGGCGTTCGCCGCGCGGGACCCCGCGCAGGCGCAGCGCCAGTTCGACGTTGCGCCGCGCGCTCAGCCACGGCATCAGGGCCGAGTCCTGGAACATGACCGCCGCACCGCCGGACGGCGTCCGGATCGCGCCCTGCGTCAGCGGCTCGAGACCGGCGACGAGGGCGAGCAGCGTCGACTTGCCGCAGCCGGATGCACCCAGCAGGCACACGAACTCGCCGGGCGCGATGTCCAGGCTGATGCCGTCGAGCACGAGGGGCCCCGTGCCGTACCGCTTGGAGACCCCGTCCAGGCGGACCGCCGGAGCGGGCGCGGGCGCGGGGACGACGACGGGGGCGACGGCGTCGAAGCTCGGCGCCAGGGAGAGCCCGACGGGAGGCGCCGACGGCCGGGATCCGACCCGCGAGCCGGCGTCGGCGGCGGTCATCCGTCGTCCCGTCCGAGTCCCGCATCCGCGACCGGACCCCGGCCGTCCGCGGTCAGCAGCCGGTTGAGGACCGTGAGATCGAACAGGCCGTCGATCGACCCCTCCTTCTGCGTGCCCGCCTCGATGCCGTTCTCGACGAGCGCCGTGAAGGCGGCGGCCTGCGGATCCGGGGAGAACGTCACGTGGGCGAGCGCCCGCTCCAGCACCGCGTCGTCCAGGGCCTTGCCGGTCGCGTCCTCCAGGGCGGCGTTCACCACCTGCGGGAGCTCCGCCGGATGGGACTCGATCCAGTCCAGCGCCGCGAGGTGGCCGCGCAGCAGATCCTCGACCGCGTCCGGGTGCTGTTCGGCGAACTCCGCGCGGACGAGCAGGACCGTCGTGGGGAACCGGCCCTCCGGCCACAGGTCCGCCTCGTCGACGAGCACGTGGGCTCCCGCATCGACCACGAGTCGCGACACCCACGGCTCGGGGAGCCAGGCGCCGTCCAGCTCGCCGTTCTGGAACAGGCTGAGGGTCTGCGCGTTCTCCGTCGGCGTGATCCGCACGTCGCCGCCGCCCGCGGTCGTCGTCGCGAAGCCCTCGTCGCGGAGCCAGCTCCGAAGCGCGACGTCCTGCGTGTTGCCGAGCTGCGGCGAAGCGAGGGTCGTGCCCGCGAGGTCCGCGGGCGCGACGATCCCGTCCCGGACGACGAGCGCGGCCCCGCCGGTCGTGGCCCCGGCGAGGATCCGCGCGGAGGAGCCGCCGGACTGGATGAAGGTGTTGATCGACGGGTTCGGGCCGATGTACGCCGCGTCGATCGCCCCGGCCGACAGCGCCTCGACGGCGGCCGGGCCCGCGTTGAAGACCTGGGTCTCGACCTCCGTGTCCCCGAGCGCGTCGTCGAACAGTCCCTCGGCGACGCCGACGAGAGCGGGCGCGTGCGTCACATTGGCGAAGTAGCCGAGCCGGAGCGTGTCGAGCCCGGCCTCCGCGGCGTCGGCGGCGGGGGAGGAGCATGCGGCCAGCATCGCCATCCCGAGTCCGAGGGTGGTGAGGGTCGCGGTCGTGCGGATGGTGCTGTTCACAGTCGCCTCCTTCGCGGCGTCGGGGTTCTCAGCGGGGATCGGATCCGACGACGGTCGCGGCGGCGAGCGTCGCGCCGTCGACCGGGTGGATGAGCAGGAGGGCGCCGCCCTCGCGGTTCTCGCGGTACGGCTCCACGGGCAGGGCGGCGGCGAACCGGAGGCGGACGCGGCCGATGTCGTTCACGCCGAGCGCAGCCGCCGGGATCGCCGCGAGGGTGTCCAGGTCGCGCTGCGATCGGACCTCCGACACCACGGCCTGCACCGTCGTCGTGCCGTGCTTGGCGAGGAGCCGGTCTCCCGGGCGGATCGGGCGGTCGTCGAGGACGAACACCTCGGCCTCGGCCTCGCGGGCGCCGGGCGGGACGCTCCCGTGCGCGGCGATGAGCGCGCCCCGGGCGGCGTCGACCTCGTCGGCCAGCGTCACGACGACCGACTGCCCCTCGCGGGCGCCGGGCGCCGCGGAACCGGCGACGAGCACCTCCGTCACCGTCGTCACGTGGCCGCCCGGGAACACCTGCACGCGGTCGCCCACGGTCAGCGACCCGGACGAGACCCGCCCGGCGAAACCACGGAAGTCGCGGTAGCGCTCCGCGGTCTCCGGCCCGTCGTCGAGGAGGGGGGAGAGCCCGCCCTGCGGACGGATGACCGTCTGCACCGGAAGCCGGAAGGGGGCGCCGCCGGCCTCCGCATCGGCCTCGGCCCGGGTGGGCAGGGACTCCAGCAGCTCCAGCAGGGTCGGCCCGGGGACTCCGTCCTCTCCGTACCAGGGCGTCCGATCCGACGGCTCCGCCACGTTGTCGCCCTCCAGCGCCGACACCGGCAGGACGTGCGGTCGCGACAGCCCCAGCTCCGCGGCCAGCGCGACGACCTCGCGCTCCACCGTGCGGAACCGCTCCTCGTCGAACCCGGTGAGGTCGATCTTGTTGACCGCCACGAGCACATGCGGCACGCGCAGCAGCGACACGACGGCGAGGTGTCGCCGGGTCTGCTCCACCACGCCCTTGCGCGCATCGACCAGGACGACGACGGCGTCCGCAGTGGCGGCGCCCGTGACCATGTTGCGCGTGTACTGCACGTGCCCGGGGCAGTCCGCGAGGATGAATCCCCGCGCGCCGGTGGCGAAGTAGCGATAGGCGACGTCGATCGTGATCCCCTGCTCGCGCTCGGCTCGGAGGCCGTCCGTGAGGAGCGCGAAGTCGACGGCGCCGTGGGCGAAGCCGCGCTCCGCCGTCGTCCTGGTCACCTGTTCGAGCTGATCCGCGAGGATCGCCTTGGCGTCGTGCAGCAGGCGCCCGACCAGGGTCGACTTCCCGTCGTCCACCGACCCCGCGGTCGCGAACCGGAACAGCGTCGTCTCGGGATGCGCGCCGAGGCCGGGGGTCGGGTCCGTGGCGTCCGTGGCGTCCGTGTCGTCCGCTGCGCGCCGGCCCCGTCCGTCCCGCAGTCCCCCGCCGTCCTTCGGTCGGCTCCCGCCAGTCCCGATGCCTGCGGGTCGGCCGGGGCCGTCGCTCCGCTCGGCGGGAATGGGAGCCGCGGCAGGGGCGTCGTCCCTGCGCTCGGCGGCGAGCCGTGTGGGGATGTTCGTGGTCATCAGAAGTACCCGTCCTTCTTCCGGTCCTCCATGGCGGCCTCGCTGATCCGGTCGTCGGCGCGCGTCGCACCGCGTTCGGTGAGCGTGGAGCGGCCGACCTCCGCGACGACGGCGTCGAGATCCGCCGCGTCCGACTCCACGGCGCCCGTGCAGCTCATGTCCCCGACCGTGCGGTAGCGGACCAGGCGCCGCTCGACCGTTTCGCCCGGCCGCGGCTGCGAGAACGCGCCGACCGCCCGCCACATGCCGTCGCGGCGGAACACGTCGCGCTCGTGCGCGAGGTACAGCGGGGGGAGCGCGATCCGCTCCCGCGCGATGTAGCGCCAGACGTCCAGCTCGGTCCAGTTCGAGATCGGGAACGCGCGCACGTGCTGGCCGGGCAGGTGCCGGCCGTTGTAGAGGCTCCACAGCTCCGGGCGCTGGTTGCGCGGATCCCACTGCCCGAACTCGTCGCGCAGCGACAGGATCCGCTCCTTCGCCCTGGCCTTGTCCTCGTCGCGGCGGGCGCCGCCGAACACGGCGTCGTGGCGACCGGCCGCGATCGCGTCGAGCAGGGGGCGCGTCTGCAGCACGTTCCGGGTGCCGTCCGGCCGCTCGGCGAGCCGGCCGTCGTCGATGTACGACTGCACGTCGGCGACCTCCAGCACGAGGCCGAGGCGGGCGACGGTCTCGTCGCGGAAGCGGATCACCTCTGGGAAGTTGTGCCCGGTGTCCACGTGCAGCACCGGGAACGGGATGCGGCCGGGGGCGAACGCCCGCGCGGCGAGGTGCAGCACCACGACGGAGTCCTTGCCGCCGGAGAACAGCAGCACGGGACGCTCGAACTCGGCGACGACCTCGCGGATGACGTGGATCGCCTCCGCCTCCAGCGCGTCGAGCGCGCTCAGCGGCCCGGTGCTGCGCGTTTCGTCTCGGTCTCGCTCCGCTCGTCCTCGCTCAACGACCGGACCCCCGTTCTCGGTCGCGGAGCGAGGCGAAGCGGTGTCGTTCTCGGTCGTTGAGCGAGCGGAGCGAGACGAAACGCGGTCGTCGTCGGTCGTTGAGCGAGCGGAGCGAGACGAAACGCGGCGTCCGTCCGCGGCCGTCTCGGGGGAGGAGGTGGTGTCGATGCTCATAGGTGGAGTCCGCATTCCGTCTTGGCCAACCCGGCCCAGCGGCCCGAGCGGGGGTCGTCGCCCGGGGCGACGGGGTTCGTGCAGGGAGCGCAGCCGATCGACGGGTACCCGTTCGCCACGAGCGGGTTGACGACCACCGCGTGCGTCTCGGCGTAGGCGAGGAGGTCGTCGAACGTCCAGCTCGCGACGGGGTTGACCTTGATCAGCCCGTTGCGCTCGTCGAAGGCGATGAGCGGCGTGTCGGTCCTCGTCGGTGCCTCCTCGCGGCGCACACCGGTGAACCACACCTCGTACCCGCCCAACGCCCGATGCAGCGGAGCCACCTTGCGCCGGGCGCAGCACAGCCCTGGGTCCCGCGCGAACAGGTCGGCGCCGAGTTCGGCGTCCTGCTCGGCGACGCTCTGCTCCGGGTGCACGTCCACGATCCGCACGTCGAGGGTCCGGGCGACCTCGGCCCTGGTGGATCGGGTCTCGGCGAAGTGGTAGCCGGTGTCGAGGAACAGCACGTCCACGCCCGGGAGCCGCTCCGCCACGAGGTGCGGGAGCGCGGCATCCGCCATCGAGCAGGCCACGGCGGCATGGCGGACGCCGACGTGCGCCGCGACCCAGGCGACGACCTCCCCGGGCGTCGCCTCGTCCGCCGCCCCGCTGCGCAGCTCGTCGGCACCGCGCGCGGCCAGCGCCCGCAGGTCCTCGGCATCCCGGCGCCGCGGTCGCACATCCACCCGCACGCTCACCGCAGGTCCTCCTCGTCGGCCCGGTGCGCCCAGGCCGCGAAGGACTCGCCGTCGGCGCGGTCGGCCAGATAGCGGCGGATCACGCGCTCGGCGTAGTCGGCGATGCCGTCCGCGGGCACCTTGAGCCCGCGGACCGTCCGGCCGAGACCCGCCTCTTCCCGGTCGACCCCCGCGAGTCCGCCGCCGAGGTGCACCTGGTAGCCGGGCACCTGTGCGCCGTCGATCGTCACGAGCTGGCCCTTGAGGCCGATGTCGGCGACCTGGATGCGGGCGCAGGAGTTGGGACAGCCGTTCACGTGCAGGGTGATCGGGCGGCCGATCTCGGGCTCCAGGGCGCCGAGACGCGCCTCCAGCACGCGGATCGCCTCGGCGGCGTTCACCTTCGTCTCGACGATCGCCAGTTTGCAGAACTCGATGCCCGTGCACGCGATGGTCCCCCGCCGGAACAGGCTCGGGCGCGCGGAGAGCCCGAGCGCGTCGAGGCCGTCCACGAGCGACGGGACCCGCTCCTCGGGGACGTCGAGCACGAGGAGCTTCTGGTACGGGGTGGTGCGGATCCGGCCGGAGCCGTGCTGCTCGGCGAGATCGGCGAGGCCCGTCAGCGTCGTCCCGGAAACCCGGCCCACGAGCGGCGCCGCGCCGACGTAGAAGCGGCCGTCCCGCTGGCGGTGCACCCCGACGTGATCCCCCTGCCCCTGCGGGCGCGGCGCCGGCGGGCCGTCGGGCAGCGGCTCATCCAGGTACTCCGTCTCCAGGACCTCGCGGAACCGCTCCGGTCCCCAGTCGGCGAGGAGGAACTTCAGCCGTGCCTTGTTGCGCAGGCGCCGATAGCCGTAGTCGCGGAAGATCTGCGTGACCCCGTGCCAGACGTCGGCGACCCGCTCCGGAGCGACGAACGCGCCCAGGCGCTCGCCGAGGCGGGGGACGGCCGCCAGCGCCCCGCCCACCCACAGGTCGTAGCCGATGCCGAGCTCGGGGTGCTCCACGGCGACGAAGCCGCAGTCGTTGATCTCGTGAACGACGTCCTGGCTCGGATGTCCCGTGATCGCGGTCTTGTACTTGCGGGGGAGGTTCGCCAGGGTCGGATCCCCGATGAAGCGATCCGCGATCTCCCGGATCTGCGGGGTCGGGTCGATCAGCTCGTCCGCCGCGATCCCGGCGACGGGCGAGCCCAGGACCACGCGCGGCACGTCCCCGCACGCCTCGGTGGTGCTGAGGCCCACCCCCTCCAGCCTCCGCCAGATCTCCGGCACGTCCTCGATCCGCACCCAGTGCAGCTGGATGTTCTGCCGGTCGGTGAGGTCCGCCGTGCCCCGCGCGTAGGCGGTGGAGATCTCGCCGATCACGCGGAGCTGCGCGGTGGTGAGCTGCCCGCCGTCGATGCGGACGCGGAGCATGAAGAACTCGTCCTCGAGCTCGTGCGGTTCGAGCTGAGCGGTGCGGCCGCCGTCGATCCCGGGCTTGCGCTGCGTGTACAGCCCCCACCAGCGGAAGCGTCCGTGCAGGTCGGTCGGGTCGATGGACGAGAAGCCGCCGGCGGCGTAGACCTCCTCGATCCGGGCGCGGACGTTCAGCCCGTCATCGGCGGCCTTGAACTCCTCGTTCGCGTTGAGGGGCTCGGTGCCGTCGATCAGCCATTGGCCGTGCGGCTTCGTGGGCACACGGGCGGTGCGGGTGCGGGCGCCGCGCACCGGGGTCGTGGTGTCGGAGGACATGCCGAACACGGTAGGAATGCGGACCCGCGTCCGCCATCGTCCGTGACCTCCACCGACTTTCGCGGTCATTGTTCGACACGATCCAGAAATCCCGGAGGGACGTGGGGTTCGATGGAGCGCCGCGGTGCGTGCCTTCCGGTCGTTGAGCGAGCGGAGTGAGTCGAAACGTGAGCCGCTCCCGGTCGTTGAGCGAGCGCAGCGAGTCGAAACGCGTGAGCCACGTCCGGTCGTTGAGCGAGCGGAGTGAGTCGAAACGTGTGAGCCGCGTCAGACGGACGCGACCAACGCCGACTCGCGGAGGCCGGGTGCGAGATCTTGCGCCTCGGCGTCCCGGTACCGGTCCACGACGATGTCGACGAGCTCCGTCGGGGGTTCGGCGCCGTCGAGGAGCGGCGCGGAGACGGGATGGCCTTCGGCGAGGCGCCGCGCGAGATCGAAGAAGTACCCGGGCGCGAGGAGGTAGGTCGCGAGGACCGCCCCGGGGTGCGCGCGCAGCGCGTCGTCGACGCGAGGCGCGCGAGCGGCCAGGTACGCGGTGGTGACGGGGCGTCGGAGCCGTCGTGCGAGGAGGGACGCCGTCCGTTCCGCGTCCGGGAGGGAGCGGGGATCCCGGGATCCGGCGACGCCCAGCACGACCGGCACGTCGCTCGCCGCCTCGGCCAGCCGGCGCGCCAGCACGGCGGCGAGCCGCGGATCCGGACCGAGCGGGTCCGTCACCCGCACCCCGGGGCGCGCCAGTCGCCCGAGGTCGACGCCCACATGGAACCCGCGCGACAGCAGCAGCGGCACGACGACCACCGATCCGTCGAGGCCTGCCAGCGCCGTCTCGGCGTCCGGCTGCTGCACGTCGACGAACGCCGAGCGGACGCGGACGTCCGGCAGCCGTGCGGCCACGCGCTCGACGAGCAGGGCGATCGCCGCGGCGCCGCGGGGGTCGGAGGTGCCGTGCGAGACGGCCAGCAGGGAGGGGTGCGACATGGGTGGCGAGTCTAGGCACGCGCGCGCCGCTCCGCCCCCGCGCCCGTCACACGGCGAAAGACTCCCCGCCCCGGTCGAGTGGTCAGTTTCTGTGGGTTCGGGGCGCCGCAACCCACAGAAACTGACCACTCGATGGGAGGGGGTCAGCCGAAGGACTCGGCCACGAGCGAGGCGAACAGCTCCTCGGCGTCGCAGTCGACGCGGCGCCGGGAGAACCAGTCGCACACGTTCACGCAGTCGCGATGCATCAGGTCGAGGCCCTGCGGGTTCGCGACCGTGTCCACGATCTGCGGCAGGTCGATCACGACCACACGGCCCTCGTGCACGAGGAGGTTGTACGGCGAGAGGTCCCCGTGTGCGAGTCCGGCGCGGGCGAACACCCGCATGAGCTCCACGACCTGCGCGAACAGGCCCGCCAGCGCGGCCGGATCGTGCCGGACCTGCGCGAGCCGCGGCGCCGCCTGGCCGTCCGTGCCGAGGAACTCCATCAGCACCTCCGTGCCGCTCACCTGCACCGGATACGGGACGGGAGCGCCGAGCTCGTACATGCGGCAGAGCGCGGCGAACTCCGCGAAGGACCACTGCGCGGCGGCCACGGAGCGCCCGTGCACGGACTTCCTCGCCATCGCGCGGGCGTCGCGCGTGTTCTGCACGCGGCGTCCCTCGGTGTACACGGCCGAGCGGTGGAAGTTCCGGTGCTCCGGATCCCGGTAGCGCTTGGCCGCGAGGAGCGTGCGCGAAGACGGATCACCGGGCACGGCCCGTTCGAGGAGGAACACGTCCGCCTCCTTGCCGGTCTTGAGGATGCCGAGCTCGGTGTCGACGGCTCCGGCGGAGGTCACGACCCAGGCCGGGCGCGGCTCGGGGCCGCGCTCGGACGGGGTGGTCGCGGGCCACGTGGACCAGCGCTGCCCTTCGCCGAGCTCGACGTCGGCGAAGGCGAGGTCGTCCAGCCCTTCGAACGGAACGAAGACGGAGGGGGCGGATACGGGGGAAGAGGACGGTGCGTCCGGGGACGCGGAAGAAGAGGTCAAGTCTGGCTCCGGGTTCACGGGCCGCTCGACGCGAAGAGCGGGGCGGCCGTATCAGCTGCGGGGGTCGGCGAAGGGCGCGACAAAGACGGTGTTCATCGTTCGCTCCTTCCCTCGATCCCGGGCGCATCCCGGTGCCCGCCGAGTCTATGCCTCGCCATCCGGATCTGTCACCCCTCGTCCCGGGGCGTCGGAGGAACATCGATCGAAAGGTGGATGCCCGCCGGAGGCGTCGCGTCGCCTGGTTTCCTAGGCTGGAGGGGCCTGCGCGAGGACCCCGTCCGGTGCCGCCGCGCGTCCCGACCCGAGGAGCCCCGTGTTCACCACCCCCGCCCGCCTGTTCCGTGCGCTGGCGATCGCCGAGGCGATCACCTGGACCCTGCTGATCGCCGGCCTCATCACCAGGGCCGTCGGAGGCCCCGCCGTCGCGGTCACCATCGGCGGGGGGATCCACGGCTTCGTCTTCCTCGCGTACGGCGCCATGGCCGTCCTCCTCGCGTTCCACCAGCGCTGGAAGCCCGGCGTCGCGGTCCTCACGATCGCGAGCGCGATCGTCCCCTACGCCACGATCCCCGTGGAGATCTGGCTGCACCGCTCCGGCCGCCTGACCGGCGCGTGGCGCCTGGAGGAGACGGACGACCCGCGCGACCGGACCTGGTACGACCGGACGATGCGCTGGTTCCTGCGCCGCCCGTGGGTCCTGGTCGTGCTCATCCTCGCCGCCGTCGCCGCGATCTTCACCGTGCTCCTGATCCTGGGTCCTCCCGGCGGGAAGTGACCCGTCGCGGCGGGAGAGCACATCACTGTCGTGGAGCGGGGCCGCGCGGTCGCGGAGATCAGCCCGGCCGCGCCGTCGCACTGGGAGCACCTGGTCGCGGGCGGCAAGGTCCGGGCCGCGACTCGCTCCGGCGCACTGCCCTTCGAGGCGGAGGAGCGTGACGACAGCGTCGCGGAGATCGTCGACGACATCCGCGGCGAGCGGTCGTGATCTACGTCGACACCTCGGCGGTCCTGAAGGCGGTGATCGCGGAGGAGGGCTCCGACCGGGTGCGCGCGCTCTTCGCCGAGGGTGTGCCTCTCGTCTCCTCGCGACTGCTGGAGGTCGAGCTCCACGCGGCGTCGCAGCGGAGCGGCGTTCCCCGGGAACGCGTCGAGGCGCTGGTGGACAGGATCGCGTTGATCGCGCTGGACGACGAGGTCGTCGAGCACGCGGTGTCGGCGGCATCGGGACTGCGCAGCCTCGACGCGCTGCACCTCGCGACCGCGCTTCTGGTCGCGGAGGACCTCGAGGGATTCCTCACGTTCGACGACGAGCTCGGCCGCGCGGCTGCGGCCCGTGGACTGCGGCGCGCATAGACGCGAGCGGACCGCCCCGATCCAGAAGTTGAGCGATGCCGTATCAACTTTGTTGACAATGCGGGGGCCGGGTGCGTATCCTTGAGTCATCGCGACTCAGGTTTCTGTGAGGGATCGGGTCGCCACGGACTTCCCGAACACGATCAACCTCACGAAGGAGAAAACACATGGCACGTGCTGTCGGTATCGACCTCGGTACGACGAACTCGGTCGTCAGCGTCCTCGAGGGCGGCGAGCCCAAGGTCATCGCCAACGCTGAGGGCTTCCGCACCACCCCGTCGGTGGTCGCATTCACCAAGGACGGGGAGGTGCTCGTCGGCGAGACCGCCAAGCGCCAGGCCGTCACCAACGTCGACCGCACCCAGGCGAGCGTCAAGCGCCACATGGGCACCGACTGGACCGTCGAGATCGACGGCAAGAAGTGGACCCCGCAGGAGATCTCCGCGCGCATCCTGCAGAAGCTCAAGCGCGACGCCGAGTCCTACCTGGGCGACACCGTGACCGACGCGGTCATCACCGTCCCGGCCTACTTCAACGACGCCGAGCGTCAGGCGACCAAGGAGGCCGGTGAGATCGCGGGCCTCAACGTCCTCCGCATCATCAACGAGCCCACCGCGGCGGCCCTCGCCTACGGCCTCGACAAGGGCAAGGAGGACGAGCTCATCCTCGTCTTCGACCTCGGCGGCGGAACGTTCGACGTCTCCCTGCTCGAGGTGGGCAAGGACGACGACTTCTCCACGATCCAGGTGCGCGCCACCTCCGGCGACAACCGCCTCGGCGGCGACGACTGGGACCAGCGTCTCGTCGACTACCTCATCAAGCAGTTCAAGGACTCGACCGGCGTCGACGTCTCCGGCGACAAGATCGCCCTGCAGCGCCTCAAGGAGGCCGCGGAGCAGGCGAAGAAGGAGCTCAGCTCCTCGACGTCCACGAGCGTCAACCTGCCGTACCTCTCGCTGACCGAGAACGGCCCGGTGTCCCTGTCCGAGACGATCACCCGCGCGAAGTTCGAGGACCTCACCAAGGACCTCCTCGACCGCACCAAGAAGCCCTTCGAGGACGTCATCCGCGAGGCCGGCATCAAGGTCGGCGACATCGCGCACGTCGTGCTCGTCGGCGGATCGACGCGCATGCCCGCCGTCGCCGAGCTCGTCAAGCGCGAGACCGGCAAGGAGGCCAACAAGGGCGTGAACCCGGACGAGGTCGTCGCCGTCGGCGCGGCCCTCCAGGCCGGCGTCCTGAAGGGCGAGCGCAAGGACGTCCTGCTGATCGACGTGACCCCCCTGAGCCTCGGCATCGAGACCAAGGGCGGCATGATGACCAAGCTCATCGAGCGCAACACGGCCATCCCGACCAAGCGCAGCGAGACCTTCACCACGGCCGACGACAACCAGCCGTCCGTGGCGATCCAGGTCTTCCAGGGCGAGCGCGAGTTCACCCGCGACAACAAGCCGCTGGGCACCTTCGAGCTCACCGGCATCGCCCCGGCCCCGCGCGGCATCCCGCAGATCGAGGTCACGTTCGACATCGACGCCAACGGCATCGTGCACGTGTCCGCCAAGGACAAGGGCACCGGCACCGAGAAGTCGATCGTCATCTCCGGCGGCTCGTCGCTGTCGAAGGAGGACATCGAGCGCATGGTCCGCGAGGCCGAGGAGCACGCGGCCGAGGACAAGAAGCGTCGCGAGTCGGCCGAGGTCCGCAACCAGGCCGAGACCCTCGCGTACTCGATCGAGAAGCTGATCTCGGAGAACGAGGACAAGCTGCCCGAGGACGTCAAGACCGAGGTCAAGGCGGACGTGGACGCCCTCAAGACGGCCCTGGCCGGCGAGGACGACGACGCCGTGAAGACCGCGTTCGACAAGCTCTCGCAGTCGCAGTCCAAGCTCGGCGAGGCCATCTACGCCCAGGGCCAGGCCGCCGGTGCCGAAGGCGCCCCGGCCGAGGACGCCGCATCCGCCGAGTCCGGTGCGGACGAGGACGTCGTGGACGCCGAGGTCGTCGAGGACGAGGACGAGAAGAAGTAATGACGGATCCCAAGGACTTCGAGCAGCCCGACGAGGGCAACGGGGTCGCCGGCGAGGGGTCGGACGCGCACGCGTCCGGCCCCCAGCCGGATCCGGCCACCGAGAACGAGAGCGCCGACGAGCTGACCGTCGACGACATCCTGAACACCGAGCAGAGCGCCGACGCGGCCGCCGAGGACCAGGCCCTCGAGGACGCGGAGCACGCCCTGCTGGTCGACCTCAAGCGTCTCCAGGCGGAGTACGCCAACTACCGGCGTCGGACCGAGGAGCAGCGCGCCGTGGACGTCGAGCGTGCCAAGGGCGAGGCCGCCAAGGGCCTCATCCCGGTGCTCGACGACCTGGATCGCGCCGCCCAGCACGGCGACCTCGCGGAGGGCACCCCCTTCGCGGTGATCGCCGACAAGGTGCGCGCCGTGGTCGACCGCCTGGGCGTGGTCGCCTACGGCGAGAAGGGCGAGGACTTCGACCCGCAGCAGCACGAGGCGATCTTCCAGCAGCCCACCCCGGGCGCGGAGAAGGCCACCGTGCTCGAGGTCGTCGAGGTCGGATACCGGCTCGGCTCCGTGGAGCTGCGCCCCGCGAAGGTCGTCGTCGCTGTTCCGGCCGAGTAGGCGGTGATCGATGGCTAGCCAGGACTGGTTCGACAAGGACTTCTACAAGGTGCTCGGGGTGTCCAAGGACGTCTCCGACGCCGACCTGAAGAAGACCTACCGCAAGCTCGCCCGCAAGTACCACCCGGACTCCAACCCCGGCGATTCCGCCGCGGAGGCGAAGTTCAAGGAGATCAGCGAGGCGTACGCCGTGCTGAGCGACAAGGAACAGCGCGAGGAGTACGACCAGATCCGCGCGATGGGATCCGGTGCGCGCTTCACGGCGAGCGGATCGGGCGCGGGCGGGTTCGAGGACGTCTTCAGCGGGTTCGGCCAGGGCCGGCAGAGCGCGGCGGACTTCGAGGACCTCTTCGCGATGTTCAACCAGGGCGGGGGCTCGTTCGGCTCCGGCCGGTTCGGGCAGTCCACCGGCGGCTATCGCGGTTTCGGCGGCCCGCACAAGGGCGCGGACGTCACGGCGCGCACCACGCTGGACTTCACCACCGCGGTCAAGGGCGAGACGATCACGCTCCAGGGCGAGGACGGCAAGCCGTTCAAGGTCAAGATCCCCGCCGGCGTCGCGGACGGCCAGAAGATCCGGCTGCGCGGCCGTGGTCGTCCCTCGCCCGACGGCGGCGAGAACGGTGACATCGTCGTGCAGGTGACGGTGCGGCCGCACCCGGTGTTCACCCGGGACGGACTGAACCTGCGCCTCACGGTGCCGGTCACGTTCACGGAGGCCGTGCTGGGGGCGACCATCGAGGTGCCGACCCTCGGCGGGGATCCGGTGAAGCTCCGGGTCGCTCCGGGGACTCCGTCCGGCCGCGTCCTCCGCGTCAAGGGGCGCGGGGTGACGACGAGGAAGGGCACCGGCGACCTGCTCGCCCAGCTGGAGGTCGCCGTGCCGACCCACTTGGACGACGCGGCGAAGGAGGCGCTGGAGCGCTTCCACGAGCTGGAGCCCAAGGAGAACCCGCGGGCCGATCTCATGTCGAAGGCGCGGACGTGATGACCGCCCTCCGGTCGTCGGGCGGGCGCGGCGAATGCCTCCGGTCGTTGAGCGAGCGGAGCGAGACGAAACGCGGTGACCGCCGTCGGCGCGTGTCGTCGGTTCGACTCGCTGCGCTCGCTCAGTGCGCCGCACGGCGCGTCGCTCCTCGCTCGATGACCGGGGGACCGGGCGCGGCCGCCCGCTCGGCGAGCACCCCGAGGGGCGGGTGAGGACGATGGGTGAGGGCCGCATGGACGCGGACACACCGGTGTTCGCCATCGCCGTGGCGGCGGAGCTCGCCGGGATGCACCCGCAGACGCTGCGTCAGTACGACCGGATCGGGCTGGTGGTCCCGGGACGCACGCGCGGCGGATCCCGCCGCTACTCGACGCGCAACATCGAGCAGCTCCGCGAGGTCGCGCAGCTCTCCAGCGAGGGCATGAGCCTGCCCGCCATCGCGCGCCTGCTGGATCTGGAAGAGGAGACCCGGCGCCTGCGTCGCCGCGTGTCCGAGCTCGAGGGCGCCCTCCGTGCCGAGCGGGAGAACCGTCCCGGCATGCGCGTGTTCGCCGCCGGGGCCACGGGCTCGGTCGTCACTCTTCCCTCCGGGCGCCGCATCCGCCGCTCCACCGAGGTCGTGCTGTGGCGTCCCCGCCTCGAGCCCGAGGGCGACCCGGACGACACCGAGCGCTGATCCGGCACGGGCGCTGATCCGGCACGGGCGCCGACCCGACACGGGCGCTGATCCGTCGATCCTGCCGGCGCTGATCCTTGGCGTGCGCTCAGACGAGGTGCGGGCGGCAGGCGTCGAGGAACGCGCGCGGGTCGTCGGCCCAGAGCCGCACGAGCGTGGTGTTCTCCGTGAACTCGCTGTCGCGACGAGCAGGTAGCCGTTAGCCGAGGAGGAATCACTCCGGGTGAGGTCGACGGCGAACCAAGGACCGTCGACGGGTGCCTGCCGCCGCTGAGAACCTCAAACGATGACCACAAGGGATTCAACGACCGCGGCGCACATGAGGGCCGAGGAAGCGGCGTGACCTTGTCCTCGTTCACCTGCCCCCGCCCTCAGCTGATCGGCGCTCCTTTCGTAGAGAGGCGCCATGGTCGCGCTCTGGCGGTGGGACGCTCGAACTGGTCGACGTCCTTTCGGAGGACCAGACGATATCGGTGACCGTCGTTTAGGTGACGTGGCAAGACCGCCTCGGCGGTGAAGGCCTTCGTGTCGACGGGGCGGCGTCACGGCAAAAGTCTCCTCGGCGTCGGGTGGTGGAGGGCTTCGTACTCCCCAGGCACAGCGCTGACGACGTTGCCTAACGCGGGTCGCGGCTTCCGGTTCGGACAGCGGATCGGGCCTGCGGGCGACCGTTGTCTTCCGACGGGGCAGGGAGCTCGCCGCTGAGGAAGGGGTACTTTCGGAATCAAAAGATCCCGACTCTGAAAACACAGAAATCAAAAGAAATTCGATCAGGAGCCCTATTTCATTAGGCGGCAATACGTAAAGAACCCTAAGCTTGGCGAGGCTCGGGCATGTGCCGAGAACTTCTACAGCGACGTAAGGGGTTTGGAATGAAACTCACAAGAAGCCTCACGGGAGCGGCCGCGGTCGTGGCTGTTCTCGGTTTGACGGCCTGTGCCGGCGGCGCGGCGCCGACGACGTCGGGGCAGACATCCGGCGGGAACACGGTGTCGTTCCGCTCCTGGAGCCCGATCGAGCAGACCACGCGCCAGATGATCGAGGCCTTCCAGGCGAAGAACGAGGGCGCGAAGATCGACGCCACGATCTTCAACTACCCGGAGTACCTCGTCGACCTGCAGAGCCGGGCGAGCTCGAACACGATGCCGGACATCCTCGGTCTCCAGCCAGGTGCGCTCACCCAGCAGTATCGCGACCACCTCATGCCACTCCAGGACTGCGCGGCGAAGACATGGGGAGACGACTGGCAGAGCAGGTTCTACCCGATCGGCATCGAGCAGGCTCGCATGGGCAACCCGGAGGGCGACGAGAACTTCTACTCGCTACCCATCCTCACGCAGACGGTCAACCTCTGGGCCAACTCGGAGATCTTCGAGAAGGAGGGTCTCGAGGTCCCCACGACATGGGACGAGCTCGTCGCGACGACGGAAGCGATGAAGGGCAAGGATTACGCGCCCTTCCTGCTCCCCGCGAAGGACTCCTGGCTGCGCAACGTGGTGTTCCTGCAGATTGCGAACAACATCGCCCCGGGGAAGGTGTACGAGGCGGAGGGCGGCACGGCAGCCTGGACGGATCCAGAGATCGTCGAGGCCTTCGACTACTGGGGCCGGCTCTTCAGAGAGGGGATCGCCCAAAGCGGTGCGATCGGTCTCGACGCCTACCCGTCGGCGGTGAACCAGTTCGAGGCGGGCAAGGCGGCGATGATCCCGCTCGGCGCGTGGTGGATCCAGCAGTCCGACCCGACGAAGAGCGACATCCCGCCACTGTCGGATGGCATGTCCGGCTACGAGCCCTTCTTGTTCCCGACTATCCCGGGCGGTGCCGCGGAGTCGCAGTTCGTCGGCGGTATCGACGTCAGCCTCGGCATCGCCAAGAACACCGCAAACCCTGATCTCGCCTGCAAGGTCCTCACCGACTTCATCGCGGGCTTGGGAGCGCAGAAGCTCGTCAACACGATGAACGACGTCCCGGCCGTCACCGGGCTCTCCCCGGAGAAGTTCACCAGCGACAAGCAGGAGAAGATCTGGAACCTGTTCGTCGAAGAGTGGCTCCCCGAGGTCAAGTACTCCCGGTACTTCGCCTCGCCGAAGATCGATCAGGCCGTCGCCGACGCGCTCGCCGCCATCGCGACCGGTGACTCCACTCCGGCGGATGCCGCGGCATCCGTGCAGGCGGTGCAGGACAGCGAGAAGTAGCCGGCCGCGGGGTCCGGATCGGCCGATCCGGACCCCGCTCCGAGAGGAGAGCGAATGAAGATCCGGACCCGAGAGCGAATGGTGGGGATCGCTTTCCTGGCGCCCACGCTCGTCCTCTTCGCCGTGTTCGTCGTCTACCCGATCGTCTACAACGTGCAGGCGAGCACGCTCAGATGGGACGGCGTCAACGTCGGCACGGCCGTCGGGGTGCAGAACTATCTCGACCTGTTCGCGGATCCGACGTTCCTGATCACGCTGCGCAACTCGGCGTTCTGGATCGTGCTGACCATCATCCCGCAGGGGCTCATCGGATTCCTCCTCGCGGTCGCGCTGAACCAGGGCCTGCGCGGCAGCACCGTCTACCGCGCGATCTTCTTCATCCCGGCGATCCTCTCGCCCGTCGTCGTCGGGATCGTGTGGCAGCGCATCCTCGATCCGTTCAACGGCGTCCTGACCGAGTTCGGCAAGGCGACCGGACTCACCTTCCTCGGCGGCGACTTCCTGACCGAGCCCGACACGGCGATCTTCGCCGTGATCTTCGTGAACGTCTGGATGTGGACTGGATTCTCCATGCTGTTCTACCTCGCCGGCCTCCAGCTGATCGACCCGAGCCTGATGGAGGCGGCGCGCATCGACGGGGCGAACGGGTTCCAGACGATGGTGAGGATCACGTTCCCGCTGCTGAAGACGACCACGCTCTCGCTGGTCCTGCTCGGGATCATCGGCTCGCTGAAGACCTTCGAGCTCGTGTACGTGCTCACGCAGGGCGGGCCGAACCACGCATCCGAGATGCTGCCCACCTTCGCCTTCCTCGAGGCGTTCCAGCTGCAGAACGTGGGCTACGCCTCCACGATCAGCGTGGTGCTGCTCGTGATCGCGGTCGTGAGCTCGCTGTCGATGGTGCGGGTGTTCGGCGCCGGATTCATCACGGGAGACGAGAGATGACGATGAGCGAGACGCGCACCCTGATCGTGCCGGAGAGCGCACGCAGGAAGCATCGCCGGGGAACCCCGGGTCGCAGAGTCGGCTGGCTGCACTTCGTGCTCATCCCGCTGGCCGTGCTCTGGCTGGTGCCGATCGTCATGGTCGCGGGGCTCTCGATGATGCCGCCGGAGAACCCGTCGACCCAGTTCTTCGGCCTCTTCCCCGAGCAGTTCAGCCTCAAGAACTACGTCAACATCTGGGCGCAGAACCCGATCCTGCTGCACCTGCTGAACAGCATCCTGATCACGGTTCCGTCGGTCGCGCTGGTGTGCATCCTCGGATCGATGGCGGCGTTCGCACTCGCGCGGCTGCGCGTGCCGCTCCGGGCGCTGATTTTCGGCTTCCTCATCCTCGCGCTGATCCTGCCGATGTCGAGCATCGTCGTCGCGACGTTCCGCATCCTGCAGTCGATGCAGCTGTACAACAGCATCCTCGGCCTGGTGCTCGTGTACACGGCCCTGGGGCTGCCGTTCGCCGTGATCATCATCCGCACCTCGTACCTGGCGATTCCCCTCGAGACGTTCGAGGCGGCGCGTCTCGACGGCGCGAGCTCCTGGCAGATCTTCTGGCGCATCTACCTGCCGCTGGGCAAGCCGGCCCTCGCCGTCGTGGCCGTGTGGCAGACGATGATGAGCTGGAACGACTTCCTGCTGCCGCTCGTGACCCTCGGCGACAACGCGCTCAAGCCGCTCACGCTGGTTCCGCTCGCCTACCGGGGGATGTACCTCTCCCAACCGGGAGCGCTGTTCGCGATCCTCGTGCTCATCTCGATCCCCGTGATCCTGTTGTTCGTCTTCATCCAGAAGTACCTGGTCAACGGGCTGTCGGGAGCGATCAAGTGAGCGTCATCGGGCTCGATCTGGGTACGAGCGGGGTGCGGGCGGTCGCCTTCGCCGAGAGCGGGGCCGTGCTCGGATCCGCCACGGCACCGCTCGAGCTGCTGCGCGACGGGACCGGACGGGCGGAGCTGGACGCCTTCTCGCTCATCGAAGCCGCGGAGCGCGTCGTGCGCGACGCCGCGGTCGCTGCGACGGCTGCCGGAGACGCGCCTGGGGCGCTCGGCTTCAGCGTGCTCGGCGAGGCCGTCGTGCCGGTGGACGCGCACGGAGGACCCATGGCGCGCATCGCCGTCAGCATGGACGGGCGAGGCGCCCCGGCGGCTCGCGCGATCGGCGAGCGGGTGGGGGCCGAGCGGTTCCAGCAGATCACCGGCCAGCCGCTGCACGGCATGTTCTCGGTCTTCAAGATCATGGCGGGCGGTGACGGCTGGGCGGATGCCGCGGGCTTCCGCTGCGTGGGGGATCTCCTCGCCGAGCGGTGGACGGGCGTACCCGGCATCGACCTCAGCCAGGCCGCGCGGACCGGACTTCTCGACGTGGACAGCGGCGAATGGAGCGAGGAGCTGCTCGCTGCCGTCGCCATCGACGCGCCCTGGCTGCGACGCGACCGCCTGCCGGTCCCGTTCCCGGCGGGAGCGGTCATCGGCGGGCTCGCCGAGGAGAGCGCGATCCGACTCGGGATGCCGGCCGGCACGCCGATCGTCGCGGGCGCGCACGACCAGGCGGCCGCCTACCTCGGCGCCGACGGGCGGCCGGGCGGCCGTGCGGTGATCGCGCTCGGATCGAGCGACTGCCTGACCGTTGGCACACCGGATCGCCTGGCGGGACTGGACGACACCGGCTTCGCCGGCTACCGGGTCGACGACGGGCTGTGGATCACGCTCGCAGGCACCGCCGCCGGCGGGTGGGCGCTGGAGTGGCTCGCCGGGATGCTGCGCCGCGAGGTCGGCGACGTCTTCGGCGCGATCGCCGAGGAGCCTCCGGCGCTGCTCGTGCTGCCCTATCTCGCCGGTTCCGGCACACTGGACAACGACCCTGACGCGCGAGGGGTCATCCACGGCCTCACCCTCGACACCGGCGTCCCCGAGCTCGCGCGCGCCTTCATCGAGTCGGCCGGATTCGAGTTCTACAAGATCGCCGCGGCGTTCCGCGCCAGGGGCGTCGGGCTCGGTGAGCTGAACGTCACCGGGACCGGCGCGTCGAACGCGGCCGCCCTCGCCGCGAGAGCGGACGCATCCGGCCTGGAGCTCACCCCCGTGACATCCGACGCCTCGGTGCGGGGAGCCGCCATGTTCGCCCTACGCGCCCTCGGCGGCGGTCCGGCGGCGCTGCGCGCGCCGGCCGACGAGGAGCGGACCGCACGGCCGCATCCCGAGACGGCGCCGTGGTACGACCTCCAGCGCGCCGCGTACGTCGACCTGTACCGGGCGACGCGCGCCGTCGCCTCGCACCTGGACATCTCTGCACAGCCACACCAGAAGGAGAAGAACACATGACCGAGACGCTGACGACCGGATTCGACTTCGATGCCGCGAGGAGGGAGATCCTGGACTACTGCCTGCGCTCGATGGAGTACGGTCTCAATTTCAACACGCAGGGCAACATCTCCATCCGCGTGCCCGGTGTCGAGGATCGGTTCCTGATCACGCCGACCGATCTGGAGTACGACCGGATGGCGCCGGAGGACATCGTGCTCGTGAACGGCGACAGCGAGGTCATCGACGGGCGTCTCGGGCCCTCCAGCGAGGTGACCGTCCACATGGCGGTGTACAAGCGCCGCCCCGACGTCAACGCGATCGTCCACTCCGAGCCGGTGTTCTCGAACGTCTGGGGCGTCGTCGGCTCGCCCATCCTGGGCACCCTGGTGAACATGGTCATCTACACCAAGGGCGATGTGCCGATCATGCCGTTCGAGCTGAGCAACAACACCGAGTTCGGCGAGCACATGTGCGATGTCATGGGTGAGCGCAACGCCGTCGTCTGGGCCAACCACGGTCTCCTCACCGTCGGCCCGAACCTGCGGGACGCCTTCAAGACGAGCGTCGCGGTCGAATCGGCCGCGAAGGTGCAGGCGTACGCCCGCGGCATCACCGACGACCCCATCGTGCTCGAGTACGACAAGCTCGGCATCACCCACTCGCTCTGATCCGCCGATGACCCTCCAGACTCTGAGCGCCCTGCTCGACGGGGCCGAGGCAGCACAGTACGCGGTCGGCGCCTTCAACGTGTCGAGCCTCGATCAGGCGGTGGCGGTGCTGGATGCCGCCGAGACGGAGCGCTCGCCGGTGATCGTCCAGGCGATCGCGGGGATGTCCGCCTACGACGACGAGTCCCGCTGGTGGACGCGGCTGCGCCGCCTGACCGAGGAGTACGCCTCGGTGCCGGTGGCACTCCATCTCGACCATGGACGCACTTATGAAGATTGCGCCCGAGCCGTCGAGCACGGCTTCACGAGCGTGATGATCGATGCCAGCCGTTCGAACGTCACCGACGAGCCGGCGTCATTCGAGGAGAACGCGGCACTCACCCGGCAGGTCGTCGAGCTGGCGCACCCAGCCGGAGTGAGCGTCGAAGGCGAGCTGGGCACGATCGGTGGAGCGGAGGCGGGTGTCAGCGGCGTCGTCGAGGAGATCGTGTTCGCCGACCCCGACGAGGCCGTGCGGTTCGTGGGAGAGACCGGCGTCGACGCTCTGGCCGTGGCCGTGGGCACGAGCCACGGCTCGGTGAAGTTCACCGACGAGGCAGGAGGCCAGCGGCTGAGGCTGGAGCTGATCTCGGAGATCAAGCGACTGCTGACGGGCACCCACCTGGTGCTGCACGGATCGTCATCGGTGCCCGGCGAGGCGGTCGCGGCGATCAACGCCCACGGCGGCGACGTGCGGCCGTCGTACGGGATCTCGCCGGAGCAGAAGAGCTCCGGCATCGCCGCCGGCATCCGCAAGATCAACCAGGGCACCGACTCCCACCTCGCCTGGACGGCCGCCCTGCGGACCTTCCTGCATGAGCATCCGCCGGTGGTGGAGCCGAGCGAGCAGCTTCGGCCCGCGATCGCGGCCTTCCGCGGGATGGTCGCACAGCGGATGAAGGAGTTCGGCTCCGCCGGACGTGCCTGAAGCCTCGTGGCTCGAGGCCGCGGGGTCGGGTCAGACGAGCTCGATCGTCAGCCCGGCCTCGCGCAGCGCGTCCACTTCCGCGGGGGGCGCTTCCACGCCGGTGAGGAGCAGATCGATCGCGTCGAGGGGGGCGACCTGGATGACCTGGCTCTTGCCCACCTTCGAGCTGTCTGCGACGACGATGCGCCGGGCGGACGAGTCGAGATAGCGCCTCTTCATGGTGACCTCGGGGAGGCTCGAGTTGGTGAACCCTCGCGTCGAGACCCCGTTGCATCCGATAAAGCCCAGGTCGCTGTGCACCGATCCGACGAACATGTCGCCGAGCGGATCGATTAGCGAGCGCTGCTTGAAGTTGACGGTTCCGCCGGTCACGACCACCGTGATCTGATGAGGCTCGAGCACCCCGAGCTCGAGCGCGATCGTGAGCGAGTTCGTGAACACGACGACGCCGCGCAGCTCGTCCCTCGCACGGAGGGCTCGTGCGATCGCCAGCGTCGTCGTGCCCGCGTCGAGCAGGATCGCCATCTCGCTCTCGACCAGCGCGGCCGCAGCGTGGCCGATCCGGCGCTTCTCGGTCGTTGCGCGGGCAAGCGCACGATCATAGTCGGGGGAGTGGGCGGTCGACCTGATCCCGGACATGGCGCCTCCGCGCACCCGCTGGATGACATTCGCCTCCGCGAGGAAGTCGAGGTCAGTTCTGATGGTAACTTCAGAAACGCTGAGCGTCCGGCTGAGATCTTGCACCCGCGCGAACCCCTGACGCTCGATGATCGAGACGATCTGTTCGCGGCGAACCGCGGCGGGGACGGCTTGCGACCACTCGGGCATGGGCTCAGCGTAGCCGCCGGACTCGTCGACCGGATTCACAGATCGGGCTCCCAGTCAGGAGACAGGTCCGGTTTCTACCGTGGGTGACCGGGGCGGCTGCCCCGAGCCGCGCCCGGCGCGGTGTCCTGCCACGAAGGAGCACCTCCCTCATGACGAACACCAGCAAGCCCGCAGCCTCGATCGGTCTGCTCATCCTCCGCGTCGTGGTCGGCGCGATCTTCGCCGTCCACGGCGCGCAGAAGGTCTTCGAGTTCACGCTCCCGGGCACCGCCCAGGCGTTCGCCGGGATGGGCGCACCGCTGCCGGAGTTCACCGGCCCCGCCATTGCACTGATCGAGCTCGTCGGCGGGATCCTGCTCGTCGTCGGGGTGCTCACCCGCCCGGCCGCCGTCCTCCTCGCGGCGGACATGGTCGGCGCGATCTTCCTCGTCCACCTTCCCGCCGGTTTCTGGGTGAGCGAGGGCGGCTACGAGTTCGTCGCCGTGCTGGGGGCGGCCGCGCTCGCCCTGGCGTTCACCGGCGCCGGTCGCATCTCCCTGGATCGCGTCGTCATGCGCGGTCCCGCCCGCGCCCTGGCCTGAGGGGCGGAGGAAAGATGCCGTGGCCGGAAGGCCGCGGCATCTCTTTGTGGATACGTGCCTATCTTGTCCTACAAGTTGAGGGGAAGCTTGACGCCATGATCCCGCTATCGTTACTCTTCAGGGGAGTTGCTTAGCCAGAGTTCACGAGGTGGCGGTAAAGATGTCAGACAAGATCGAGGTCACCGGGTCTGACTTGTCGGACGCGCTCGCGCGACGTCTGGCACAGCACCTGCAGCGCTCCGGGCTGGAGATCGGCGACCCGCTGCCCACCGAGGCCGAGCTCGGCGCCGTGCTGGAGGTGGGACGGCAGCGTATCCGCGAGGCCCTCAGCGTCCTCGAGGCGTTCGGCATCGTGGTGTCCCGGCAAGGGGCGCGCCGGGTCTGGCGAGGATTCCGCGCCGCCGATCTCGCCACCCGCTGGATCGGCTTCGTCGACGACCCGGAGGCCGCCACCCGCGAGCTCCTGGAAGTGCGTCACGCGCTGGAGACGTCTCTGCTGCCTCTGGTGATCCCGCGCCTGCAGCCGAGCGACCTGGCCCGTCTGCGGCTGCTCTCAGAGGAGATGGTGGAGCGCGCCCTGCGCAACGAGAGCTTCGCCGAGCTCGACCAGCAGTTCCACCGCGGGCTGCTCGCGCCGATGGGCAATGCGTTCGTGGATCAGTTCCTGCAGTCCTTCTGGGTCGTCTTCGCCGCCGCGCGACGCGAGGAGCCCGTCGAGGAGGATCCCGCCATCGCCGCGATGCACGGTCGCATCATCGATGCGATCGAGGCCGGCGACACCCGCCGGGCCGTCCATGAGCTGGACGCCCACTTCTACGGTGTCCGCAACCGCTATCCGGACATCGACTTCGGCACCACGGCCGCGCTGCCGGTCTGACCCTCCCCGCACCGGCGCGTTCTGTCGCACCCGTCTTGAAATCGATTTCGCACGACCCTCATCTGATCGACGAAGGAGTACGCATCATGAGATCCACCCGAATCCTCCCCGCCCTGGCCGTCCTCGGCGTCGTCGCCCTCGCCACCGGCTGTGCCGGCAGCGCCCCGTCCGGGGAGGGCGACGGCCCTGTCGAGATCACCTACTGGCTCTGGCAGGACGACGCGACCGACCCCACCTGGACAGAGCTCGCGGATGAGTTCAACGGCGCACAGGACGACGTGAAGGTCGTGCTGGAGACGATCCCGCTCGACCAGTACCAGAACCAGCTCGTGTCCTCCGCGATGAACGGCACCGGGCCGGACGCCGCCCGCAGCAAGGACTGGTGGCTCGGGCAGTTCGCGCCGCAGGGCGCCATCGCCGACCTGACCTCGTACGTCGACGGCTGGGACGCCTCGGACGACGTCGTCGACTCGCTCTGGGCAACGGGTCAGCTGCCTGGCGAGGACGCGGTGTACATGCTGCCCCACCAGTACACGACGCTCTACCTCTACTACCGCGTGGACTACTTCGAGGAGCTCGGGCTCGAGGCGCCGCGCACCCAGCAGGACCTCCTGGAGGCGGCGGCCGCCCTCACCGGTGACGGCAGGTACGGCATCGACGTCCGCGGTGGTGCGGGCGGACAGGACCAGTGGCTCGCGTGGATGTACGCCGGCGGGGCGTCGGTCGTCGACGACTCCGGCGAGGTCGTCCTGGACGACGCGAAGGGCGTCGCGGTGAACGAGGACTACCTCCGCATCGTCACCGACCTGCAGGCGGCGCCCCCCGGATCGATCACGGCCGCCTTCGCCGACGTCAAGACGAACTTCGTCGAGGGCCTCACCGGCATGATGATCCACCACCCGGGTTCCCTGAAGGAGCTGCAGGGGGTCTTCGGCGACAAGCTCGGCGTCGTCCCGATCCCCACGGCCGACGGCAAGCCCGGCGCGACGCTCGGCAGCATGAGCGGCAACGTCATCCTCGAGGGTTCCGACAAGAAGGACGCCGCCTGGGAGTGGATCTCCTGGCTGAGCGAGGAGGCGCAGATGGAGGAGATTTCCGCCTCGCCGCAGGGTCAGCTGCCGGTGCTCGAATCGGTCATCGACACCGAGGCGTACTCGTCCGACCCGCAGCTCGCGGTCGCCGTCGACGCGATCCCCACCGCCAAGACGTGGCCGGCGCTGGAGGGGGTGGCCGAGCTCGCCGCGAAGGAGTGGAACCCGCTCATCCAGCAGGCGTTCCAGGGGGAGATCAGCAGCCAGGACGTGCTGACGAAGATGTCCGACGTGCTGCGCTGAGGACCGACATGGCAAGCTCTACCCTCACGGAAGCGGTCGTCACCGGCCGGCCGGCCCCGCGCCGGCCGGTGACCCGGCCCCGGCGACGCGCGCGCCGCGGCTCGGTCGCCCCCCTCGTCCTACTCGCGCCGGCGATCGTGCTCGTCGCGGTCTTCGCCGGATATCCGCTCATCCGCTCGATCTGGTTCTCGTTCAACGACGTGAGCGTCTTCACCGGCGTGCTCGAGTTCGTCGGGTTCCAGAACTTCGCCAGCGTCATCGGCACCGCGGAGTTCGTCCCCACGCTGGGCCGCACAGCGTTCTGGACCTTCGGTGCCGTCGCGCTCCAGCTGATCGGCGGGCTGTCGCTCGCGCTCATGCTGAACAACCGCTTCCCCCTGCGGGGCGTGTACCGCGGGCTCATCATGATCCCGTGGGCGACCCCCAGCGTCCTGGTCGCGCTGATGTGGAAGTGGATCCTCGACCCCAACAACGGCGTCCTCAACCAGTGGCTGCTGAACGCGGGGATCATCGACGCGCCGATCGAGTTCCTCTCGCAGAACAGCACCGCGCTGCCGACGCTCGTGATGATCGACGTCTGGCAGGGCATCCCGCTCTTCGCCATCATGATCCTCGCGGCACTGCAGAGCGTGTCCGGCGAGCTCAAGGAATCGGCGCAGATCGACGGGTGCGGCCCGGTCGGCGTGTTCCGCCACGTCGTGCTGCCCGCCATCCTCCCGACGATCCTCATCACGACGCTCCTGCGCCTGATCTGGACCTCGAACTACGTCGACCTCATCTTCATCCTCACCGGCGGCGGACCGGGCACGTCCTCGACGACCCTGGCGCTGGAGTCCTATCTGACGACCTACAAAGCCAGCGACTTCGGCGCCGGCGCGGCGTACGCCGTCATCCAGGCCCTGTTCCTCGCCGTCTTCATCGCGCTCTACGTGCGCCTCACCCGGAAGGACACCACGCGATGAGCACGACGACCGCCCCCGTCCGCTTCGGCCGTCTCGCGGGACGGACCGGCTTCGCGATCGCTCTCCTCGGCGTGCTCGCGATGGTGCTCGGTCCCTACATCGTCATGTTGCTGACGTCGCTCACGCCGCGGGACGAGCTCGCCGGCGCCGGAGCGAACCTCATCCCTTCCGAGTTCACGACCGCGTCCTACGCCGAGCTGCTGTCGACCACGCCGTTCCTGACCTATCTGCGGAACAGCCTCACCGTCGCCGCGATCGCCGTCCCGGTCACGCTCGTCGTCTCCACGGGCGCCGCGATCGCGATGTCGCGGTTCGACTTCCGCGGCCGGGGGGCCGTGATGATCGGGCTGCTGCTCGCGCAGATGTTCCCCGCCGTGCTGCTCGTGATCTCGCTGCAGGGGCAGCTGCGCGGGATGGGGCTGATGGACACGACGCTCGGTCTCGCACTCGTGCACGCCGCGTTCGCCACGCCGTTCGCCACCTGGCTGCTCAAGGGGTTCGCGGACTCCATCCCCCGGGAGATCGAGGAGGCGGGCCAGATCGACGGGGCCTCGTCCGCGCAGATCGTCCGCATCCTCCTGCTGCCCCTGCTGCGGCCGGGGATGGTGGCGGCGGGAACCTACGCGTTCATCCTCACCTGGAACGAGTTCCTCTACGCCCTCACGTTCACCTCGCAGACGGCGACCCGCACCCTGCCGGTCGGGCTGCACCTGTTCATCGGTGAGTACCAGATCCGGTGGGATCTGCTCACCGCCGGCGGCGTGCTCTCGGTGCTCCCCGTCGTCGTCGGCTTCCTCCTCGTGCAGAAGCGCCTCGTCGCCGGACTCGCCGCCGGCGCCGTCAAGGGCTGACGCCCCTCCGACCCCTCCTCGTCGTCCCGGAAGGACCACGCATGAAAATCGAATCGATCGACCTCCAGCTCTCCCGCATCCCCCTGCCCAAGGGGCCGTGGGGGGACCAGATCCATCGGGTGACCCACATCGAGATCATCCTGGCCGACATCACCACCGATACCGGACTGGTCGGCACCGGGTTCAGCCACACATCCGGTGTCGGCGGCCAGATGATGATGGCGGCGCTGCGCGAGCTCATCCCGACGCTCATCGGCCGCGAGGTCAATCCCCGTGCCGTCTGGCAGCACTCCTGGCAGCACCTGCGCGACAACGGCCCCGGCGGGACCACCACGCTCGCCCTCGCCGCGATCGATGTAGCGCTGTGGGACCTGCTGGGGCTGCACTACGAGCAGCCGCTCGCGAAGCTCCTCGGCCAGGTGCGCGACCGGGTCGCGCTGTACGGCAGCGGCATCAACCTGAATCTGTCCGCCGAGGAGGTCGTCGAGCAGGTCAAGGAGTGGAAGGCCGACGGGTACGCCGCCGGGAAGGTCAAGGTCGGCAAGCCGGATCTCGAGGAGGACGTCTACCGGCTCACCAAGATCCGCGAGGCGGTCGGCGAGTATCCGCTCATGGTCGACGCCAACCAGGGATGGACCTACGGGGAGGCGGTCCGGGCGGTCACCCGGTTCCGCGACCTCAACCTCTACTGGGTGGAGGAGCCGCTGCGCGTGGACGACGTCGCCTCGCACGCCCGCCTCCGGGCCCGCTCGCCGATCCCGATCGGGCTGGGCGAGAACGTCTACACGCTCCAGCAGTTCAACCAGTACCTCCTCGCCGACGCGTGCGACTTCATCCAGGCCGACGTCGGTCGCGTGGGCGGCATCACGCCCTACATGGACATCGCCGCCCTGGGCCGGGCGTACAACGCCCCGATGACGCCGCACTTCGTGATGGAGCTCACGGCCAACGTGCTCTGCGCGGTGCCCAACGCTCTGTTCGGCGAGATGACGGACGGCGGCACGCTCACTGATCTCGGCGTCATCGTGCCGCAGCGGCCGCAGAACGGGTTCTTCGTCCCGACCGGAGCGCCGGGGAACGGTCTGGAGTACGACCGTGAGAATCTCGCGCGGCACGCGGTGAGCTGAGGGAGACGAACGACATGACGGACATCTTCGACCTCACCGACCGCATCATCTTGGTGACCGGCGGGCTCGGCCAGATCGGATCGGCCTTCGTCCGGGAGCTCCACGGACGCGGCGCCCGGGTGGCCGTGGCGTCGCGTACGGTCGACGCCGCGCGCCTGCAGGAGGCGTTCCCCGAGATCGCCGACAGCCCGCGTCTGCTCGGCGTCTCCGTGGACATCGTCTCGAAGGACAGCGTCGAGGCCGGCCTCGACGCGATCGTCGATGCGTGGGACGCCGCGCCGGACGGCGTGATCAACAACGCCGGTCTGGACACCCAGCCGAGCGCGCCGCCCGAGGTCTCCGGGCCGTTCGAGGACTTCCCCCTCGACGTGTTCCGGGAGGTGGTCGACGTGAACCTCGTCGGCACCTTCCTCGTGACGCAGGCCGCCGGCGCCCGGATGCGCGCCGCCGGCACGCCGGGCTCGATCATCAACGTCGGCTCGATCTACGGGATGGTGTCGCCGGTGCAGGACATCTACGCCTACAAGGAGGAGCAGACCGGGGTGCCGTTCGTGAAGCCGGTGGCGTACTCGGCGGCGAAGTCGGGGCTGTACAACCTCACCCGGTACTGCGCGACGTACTGGGGCCGACAGGGCATCAGGGTCAACACCCTCACGCCCTCCGGCGTCGGTCGGGACACGCAGGACGCGACGTTCCAGCAGAACTACACCGCGCGCATCCCGATCGGACGCATGGCGGAGGCGACCGACTTCAACGGGGCCGCGGTCTTCCTGCTCTCGGACGCCTCGCGCTACATGACCGGAGCGAACCTCGTCGTGGACGGGGGGTGGACCGCATGGTGACCACCGCGGCGGACCTCGGGGTGCTGATGGCCGCGATCGCCACCCCCTACGACGCGGACGGGGCGGTGGACACCGGACTGCTCTCGACGCTCGTGGAGGACTACGTCTCCCGCGGCGTCGAGGGGATCTACTGCTGCGGGTCGTCGGGGGAGGGTCTCCTCCTGTCGGCGGATGAACGGACCGCGGTGGTGGAGACCGCCGTGCGCGTCGCCGAGGGGCGCATCCCCGTCGTCGCCCACGTCGGCGCGCTGTCGACGCGGGAGGCGATCGAGCTCGGACGGCGGGCGCAGCGCGCCGGCGCCTCCGCCCTCTCGATGATCCCGCCGATCTACTACTCCTTCGGCATCGAGGCCGTCCTCGACCACTACCGTGCGGTGCTGGACGCCGTGGACCTCCCGCTGATCGTCTACAACATCCCGCAGTTCACGGGGACCGAGTTCACGCTCGAGACGGCCGGAGAGCTCCTGGGCGACGATCGCGTGATCGGTCTCAAGCAGACCGCGCACAACATGTACGCCCTCGAGCGCATGAAGGCGGCGTTCCCCGACAAGGCCTACATCAATGGGTTCGACGAGGTGTTCGTGCCCGCGCTCGCCGCGGGTGCCCGCGGGACGATCGGCACGACCGTGGGGCTCCAGGTCGAGCTCTTCCAGGCGGCGCGGCGCCTCCTCGACGCCGGCGACCTGGTCGGAGCGCAGCGGGTGCAGAGCCGGATCAACCATGTCATCGCCGAGCTCGTCGCGATCGACGTCTTCCCCGCGGCGAAGTACCTCTCCGGCCGCAACGCGGGAGGTGCGGGAACGCTGGGCGACTGCCGACGTCCGTTCCGACCGCTCTCGGAGGCGGCTCGGACCCGGCTCGATGCTCTCGGAGCGACTCTCGATCGATTCCTCGCGGAGGGCTGAGGCTGAAACCGGTTACAGTGGGTGCCCATGGCCACGATCTACGACGTCGCCCAGCTGGCCGGGGTCTCGCCGGCGACTGTGTCGCGCGTCTTCAACGGCGTCGGCGTCTCGGACGAGAAGGTCGCCGCAGTGCGTCAGGCCGCCGAGCAGCTGCGTTTCACCCCCAATCGCACGGCCCGGACGCTGCGCCGTCAGAGCTCCGAGGTGATCGCGCTCGTGATCCCGGACATCGAGAACCCCTACTTCACCGAGATGGCCCGCGGGGTCGAGGACGTGGCCTCCGAGGCCGGCTACTCCGTCGTGCTCTGCAACTCCGACGCACAGGTGGAGAAGGAGTCCACGTACCTCGGGATCGCGATCGCCGAGCACATGTCCGGCGTCATCATCGCCGCGGCGTCGGAGCGGACCGATCTGACCGCCATCCGCGCGGCGGGGCGCCCGGTCGTCGCGGTGGACCGCGGCGTCGGCAGTGACGTCGACGAGGTCGTCATGGCCAACCGCGATGCCGGCCGAGCCGCGGCGGAGAGCCTGATCGAGGCCGGGTATCGGCGCATCGCGCACATCGCGGGTCCCGAGAACATCGAGACCGCCACCGAGCGTGCGGAGGGCTGGCGCAGGGCGCTCCAGGCGCACGGGGCGGACGCCGATCCGGAACTGCTGCGCTTCTCGTCGTTCCGGGTGGACGGCGGACGGGAGGCGATGGAGGCGCTGCTGGCGCTGCCCGAGCCGCCGGACGCCGTCGTCGCGGGCAACAACCTCATCGGCGTCGGGGCGATCCAGGTGCTGACCGAACGCGGTCTGACTCCGCCGCGGCTCGGGGTCGCGGTGGTGGGCTCGCTGCCGTTCACCACGCTGTCGCCGACCGCCGTGACCCTCGTTCGCCTGCCCGCACGGCATATGGGCGTCACGGCCGCGCGCATGCTCCTGGAACGGATCGCCGGCGACGCGCAGCCCACGCGCACCGTCGTGCTCCGCGGAGAGCTGCAGCCGGCCAGCGTCCTGCGCTGACGCCGCCCGCCCGCGCGCCTGCCGCGTGCGGGGGTGTCAGTCCGGGGCGCCCCAGACGCGCTTCGCGAGGCGTGTCACCTCGTCGTCCAGGTCCTCCAGCGCGGTCTCCACCCGATCCAGGCGACGCTCGACCGCGTCGAAGCGGGTGTTGACGGCCTCGAACCGTCCGTTCATCTCACCGCGCAGGCCGCTGATCTCACCGCGCAGGCCGTTGATCTCGGCGTGGATGACCCGGCTGACGTGTGTGCTGACGAGGGTCATGCCGCCCAAGATCGCAGCGGTGAATACACCGATGAGAACCCAAATCTGAGGATCGTTCATGCCCATCCCTCCATGATGCCCCGGTTGGGTGATCGTGTCACCGAACAGCGGGGCGAAATAACGGGGGTGCCGGATCGGTGGACAACTCGTCTTCGACCGCGTCGGGGGAGGAGGACGAGGGGATCCGTTGCCCTTGAAATCGATTTCGTGTAGCGTGATCGCCGTCCGCGGAGCAGCGGACAGCGATCGAGGAGGATGCGCGTGCAGTGCACCATCGGCGTCGACGTCGGCACGTCGAGCAGCAAGGGCGTGCTCGTCGCGGAGGATGGACGGATCCTCGCCCAGGCCACGCGCGCGCACGAGGTGAGCCGCCCGCGCACCGGCTGGGTCGAGATGGACGGCGAGGTGTGGTGGGACGAGTTCGTCTCCCTCTCCCGAGAGCTCGTCGGAGCGGCATCCGCACTCGACGACGAGGGTCCGGCCGAGATCGTCGGCGTCGGGGTCAGCGGCATGGGGCCCTGCGTCCTGCTCGCCGACGAGGACGACCGCCCCGTCCGCCCGGCGATCCTCTACGGCGTCGACACGCGCACGGGCGCGCAGATCGCTCGCATGGACGCGGAGCTCGGGGAGGACGAAATCACCCGAGTCGGCGGCTCCGTCCTCACGTCCCAGGCCGGAGGGCCCAAGCTCGTCTGGGTCCGCGACGAGGAGCCCGTTCTCTGGGCGCGCGCACGACGGCTGTACATGCCGGCCTCCTGGCTGGCGCGACGCCTCACCGGCGCCTATGTGCTGGATCACCAGTCCGCGAGCCAGATGTCCCCGCTGTACGACGTCGAGGCCGAGGCCTGGCACCTCCCGTGGTGGGACCGCTACGCCGCGCCGATCGAGCCGCCCGCTCTGGCCTGGGCCGGCGAGGCCGCCGGAAAGGTCACTGCGCGGGCGGCGGAGACGACGGGACTTCCCGAGGGGATTCCCGTGATCGTCGGCACGATCGACGCGTGGACGGAGGCGGTGAGCGCGGGCGCCCACGGTGTGGGCGATCTCATGCTCATGTACGGCACCACGATGTTCCTCGTCGCGACCGGGCCCGAGACCCTCCGCACGCCGTCGATGTGGACGACCGTCGGGGCGTTCCCCGGCACGCGGAACCTCGCGGGCGGGCTCGCGACGTCCGGCGCGCTGACCGCGTGGCTGGCGGAGCTGACCGACGCCGACTACCCGGAGCTGCTCGCCGAGGCGGAGGCCTCCGGTCCGGGTGCGCGCGGGCTCGTGATGCTCCCGTACTTCGCGGGCGAGCGCACCCCGATCCAGGACCCCGACGCCCGAGGGGTGATCGCGGGACTCACCCTGGAGCACGGCCGTGGCGACCTCTACCGCGCGGCCCTGGAGGCCACCGCCCTCGGGGTGCGGCACAACGTCGAGACCATGCGGGCCGCGGGCGCCGCGATCGACCGGATCGTCGCGGTCGGCGGCGGCACCCAGGGCAGGCTCTGGATGCAGATCGTCTCCGACGCGACCGGGCTCGTGCAGGAGGTGCCGCGCCACACGATCGGTGCGAGCTACGGCGCGGCGTTCCTCGCGACCGCCGCCGCGGCCGCGGGATCCGGGGCGCCGGCGCCGCTCATCGCGGACTGGAACCCGATCGTCGACCGGATCCTCCCGGACCCGGACCGTGCCGCAGTCTACGACGCGCTCTTCGACCGCTACGTGCGGCTCTACGAGGCCACGAAGGGCGTCGTGCATGAGCTGGCCGTCGAGCAGCGGGGGCGCGCGTGACCGGCGGCGCGCCGCGCCGCGCCCGGCCCATCCCGCACACCGCCGTCATCCCCGACCGCCCAACCGACCCCGACACCACGGAGAGACCATGACCTACGCACTCCCGACCCCCACTGCGCGGCCGGCGGCCGAGCCGAACACCGTGTACCTCATCACCTCGGGCGACCTGCGCGAGTCGGCCAACGTCGCCGGGTGGCCGGTCCAGGCCGCCGCGGAGGCCGCGGTCACCGCGGTGTTCGAGGAGCTCGGATGGACCGTGATCCGCCCGTTCGGTGTGGACCCGGAGACGGGGCACGGCTACATCTCCAGCCAGCGGATGGGGATGGAGGTGTTCACACGGATCCCGGAGGACGCCCCGCTCGCCGTGGTCACCGCGAACTGGCAGTACTCCCACCACGTCCTGCCGGGCCTGCGCACGCACCGCGGACCGATCCTCACCGTGGCCAACTTCGCCCCGGACTGGCCCGGCCTCGTCGGGCTCCTGGGCCTGAACGCCGGCCTCACCAAGATGCAGAAGCCGTACTCCACGCTGTGGTCCGTCGACTTCACGGACCAGGAGTTCCGCGAGGGGCTGCGGTCCTGGACCGAGACCGGCCGCGTGGCGCACGACGCCTCGCATGTACGTGCGCTCGCCGCGCTGCCGGACGGACCGGAGAAGGAGCTCGGTCAGGCCCTCGCCGCTCAGCTGCGCCGAGACAAGGCGATCATCGGCGTCTTCGACGAGGGCTGCATGGGCATGTACAACGCGATCTTCGACGACGAGCTGCTCAACCCCACCGGCATCTACAAGGAGCGCCTGTCGCAGTCGGCCCTGTACGCCGAGATGCGCACGGTCGCCGACGCCGAGGCCGACGCCGCCTACGACTGGCTGATCGAACACGGCATGACGTTCCGCTACGGCGAGGACCCGGCCACCGAGCTCACCCGGGATCAGGTGCAGTGGCAGCTGAAGATGTACATCGCCGCCCTCCGGATCGCCGACGACTTCGGGCTGGACGCGGTCGGCATCCAGTACCAGCAGGGACTCAAGGACCTCGTGCCGGCCTCCGATCTCGCCGAGGGGATCCTGAACTCGACCGAGCGTCCGCCGGTGACCTCGCGCGATGGCTCCCGGGTTCTGCACGAGGGGCGCGCCTTCCCGCACTTCAACGAGGCCGATGAGGGCGTCGCGGTGGACGCGCTCGTGACCGACCGCGTGTGGCGGGCCATGGGGCTCGTGCCGGACAACACCCTGCACGACGTGCGCTGGGGCGAGGAGTACGACGGGGACTTCGTCTGGGTCTACGAGATCTCCGGGTCCGTGCCCGCCTCGCACCTCGGCGGCTGGCACAACGCCGAGGGATGGCGGCAGGGGCACGTCTTCTTCCCCGCCGGCGGCGCCACGATCAACGGCGTCTCGATCCCGGGCGAGGTCGTCCTCTCCCGGATCTACATCGCCGAGGGGGTGCTGCAGGCCGACCTCTTCCGCGGGTCGGTGGTCGAGCTGCCCGCCGACGAGACCCGCCGCCGCAAGGAGGCGACGAACCCGGAGTGGCCGATCGCGCACGTCGTGCTGCACGGGCAGAGCAGGGATCAGTTCATGGCCAGGCACAAGGCCAACCACGTCCAGGTCGTCTACGCGCCGGACGCGGAGACCGCCGACAAGGCGCTGATCGCCAAGGCCGCGATGCTCGACGGCATGGGGATCCGCGTGCACCTCGTCGGGGACGTCACCGTCTGACCGCGGACGGGCGCGCGCCGGTGGGGACCGGGGCGCGCCCGTCCGCGGACGTCCGATCGGACGTCGCGCCGTCGCCGGCGGGTCAGGACGAGCCCCAGAAACGCCTGGCCAGGTGGGCGACCTCCCCGTCCAGATCGTCGAGACGCCGCTCGATCGAGTCGAGCCGGACGTCCATGGTCGTGAACCGGGCGTCGATCGCCTCGAACCGTGCGTCGATCGCCTCGAACCGGGCGTCGATCGCCTCGAACCGGGCGTCCATCCGCCCTTCGAGCCCGTCGAAGCGCGCGGTGAGCTCGGACCGCAGCGACGCGATGATCCGCTCGTTCTGCCTCAGCAGCAGCGTGAGCCCGCCCGCCATCACCGCGGCGAACACGCCGATGAGCGTCCAGATCTGTGGATCGTTCATCACCATCCCTTCATTCTGTCCTCTGTGCGGGATCCTGTCACGCCCCGCAGGCGGGATCGCACGCCAGATCGGGACGTGTGGAAAGGCGGCGGCATCCGTCTGCTGTGGAGGGGCAGGCGCGGGCCGGCCGTCGATCGCAGGCGGCGAACGGCGAAGGGGGAATAGGCTGGCGGCACGATGAGGATGACGCGTCGAACTCTGCTCGTCGGCACCGGATTGGGGGCCGTCACCCTGCTCCTCGCGTCCTGCGTGCCGGAGCCCGAGCCCACGCGGACGCCCACGCGGACCCCGATGCCCCGGCCCACTCCGACGACCGGCCTGCCGACCCCGACCGACGTCCGGCGGAGCGCCTGGTCCGCCGACCCGTTCTCCCGCGGTGCGGCGAGCATCACCCCCGTCGGCGCGCAGCCGGGACAGCGCGAGCTCCTGACCGAGTCCGTGCAGGACCGGCTCTTCCTCGCCGGGGAGGCGACGGACGCGGAGGCTCCGGGCACCATGCGCGGCGCCGTCGCATCGGGGGAGCGCGCGGCGCGGGCGGTGGTGGACGTGATGGACGACGGCGAGCGGATCGCCGTGATCGGCGCCGGGCTCGCCGGGTCCGCCGCCGCGCGGATCCTCGCGGACGCGGGCGCCCACGTGACCGTCCTCGAGGCCCGCGACCGCGTCGGCGGCCGGATGCATGCCGAGACCGACGACGCCTGGCCGACCGGCGTCCAGCTCGGCGGATGGATCCTCGGCGCCGACGACGAGGACCTCCGCAGCCGCATCGACGACATCGCGGTGGTCACTGCGGACGTCGCCGGGCCGCAGTGGCTCGGGACCGCGGGTGCGGTGGACGCCCCCTCGGAGGAGCCGCTGACCGCCGCCGTCGAGCGCGCCGGGCAGCAGCCGGCCGACCTCTCTCTCGCCCAGGCGCTCGCGGAGAACGGCGCCGATCCGGCCGATCCCGGGCTCGTGGCCGTCCTCGCGGCGCTCGCCGCGGCGACGGGCGCCGATCCCGCCACGGCCTCGTCGTGGTTCCCGCCGACCCCCCGGGGCGGGGGGCTCGTCGTCCCGCTCGGGGACACCACGGCGCTGTTCGACCGGTTGCTCGACGGGGTCCAGGTCTCGCTCTCCTCGCCGGTCAGCCGCATCGCCTACGACGACGCCGGGCTGAGCGTCCGGCTGGGGACCGGCGAGGCGCTGTCGTTCGACCGCGTCGTGCTGACGGTCCCGCTGGGAGTGCTGCAGGAGCAGGGGATCGAGTTCGCGCCGCCCCTTCCGTTCGAGATCCGTGGTGCCGTGTCCGCCCTCGCCATGGGGGCGATCGAGACGATCTGGCTGCTCTTCGACGAGCCGTTCCCGCGCCCGGGCGAGGAGGCGGGAGCCGAGGGCGGGGCCGGGCCGGAGCCGACGGCGACGATCACCCCCGACGCCGACGCGCCGGAGGCCTCGGCCGTCGCGGTCTCGCTCTGGCAGCTCGTGGACGGCTCGGCCGTCTTCCGGACGTGGCTGGAGCTGCGCACCGACGACGACCGCACGGTGCTCGTCGGCATCGTCGGGGGAGACCCGGCCGTCGAGTTCGCCGACCTCGACGATGAGGCGGCGCTCGCCGTCGCGCTGGAGTCGCTGTCCCGCTTCGCCCCCGACCCGATCGAGTAGCCGCGTCCCGCGGCGGGCGTGTTGACACCGTACGCGCTCCCTCCTAAGCTCCCATGGAATCGAATCCATGGATTCGATTCCATGAGCGATCGGGCGAAGGGGTCGATGAACGTCGTCACCATCAAGGACGTGGCCGCGCGCGCCGGAGTGTCCCCGGCGACCGCCTCCCGCGTGCTGTCGGGCCACCCGGCGACCTCGCCCGGATCCCGGGAGCGCGTCGAGCAGGCGGCGCGCGAGCTCGACTTCCACCCCAACGCGCAGGCCAGGGCATTGCGCTCCACGCGCTCGGACACGATCGGCCTGCTCGTCTCCGACGTTCGCAACCCCTTCTTCGCGGATCTCGCGCACACCATCGAGCAGGAGCTGCTCGCCTGCGGCTACACCACGCTGCTGGGCAACGCCAACGAGGACCCCGCACAGCAGGACCGCTATCTGGACACGCTCATCTCTCGGCGGGCGGACGGCGTCATCGTCGCTCCTCAGGGGGGTGGTGACCCGGGTGCGATCCAGGCCCTGCTCGCCCGGGGCGTCCCCCTCGTCTTCGTGGACCGGGTGCTCCCGGGCATCCCCGTTCCGAGCGTCACCACCGATCCCGTGCCCGGGATCCGCCAGGCGGCCGTGCACCTGCGTGACCGGGGGCACCGGCGGGTCGGCTACATCGCCGGACCGCAGACGGCGTCGACCGGCCGGGACCGGCTCGCCGCCTGGGCGGACGCCGCCGCCGACGCGGGCCTGGACGCGGACCCGGCGCTGATCCACCACGGCGACTTCCAGGCGGAGAGCGGATCCGCGGCCGTCCATCGCCTCTTCCGGCTCCCCGACCCGCCCACGGCGCTGCTCGCCGCGGACAGCCTCATGACCGTCGGGGCCCTGGCCATGCTGCAGCGCCTCGGGCAGCGGATCGGCGAGGACGTCGCGCTGATCGCCTTCGACGACATCGAGTGGTTCTCGCTGCTGAACCCTCCGCTCAGCGTGATCGCGCACAGCGTCGAGGAGATGGGGCGGCACGCGGTCCGCCTTCTCCGCGAGGTCATCGCCGGAGGCGCCCCGGACTCGATCCTCCTGTCGAGCGAGCTGATCGTGCGGGCCTCCTCCTCGTCGCGCGCTCCCGCGCCCGCGGCGCCCGCCCGTCCGTCCCCGCCCTTGTCGAAGGAGCCCTCATGAGTGCACAGGCACAGCCGACCGTCGTCCCCCGCGCGATCGCCGACGGAACCGTCGTCGTCGCTGGGTCCATCAACATCGACCAGCGGGTGACCGCCGCACGGCTTCCCCGTCCGGGCGAGACCCTCATCGGAACATCGGCGAGCCTCGCTCCCGGGGGCAAGGGGGCGAACCAGGCCGTCGCGGCGGCGCGCCGCGGCGCACCGACCGTCATGGTCGGCGCCGTGGGCGACGACGGGCGGGAGGCCGAGGCGGTCGGCGTCATGGCAGCGGCGGGCGTCGACCTCGGCCGGGTCGCTACCGTCCCCGGTCCCACGGGGCTCGCCCTCGTGAGCGTGGGCGAGGACGACGCGGAGAACACGATCATCGTGGTGCCCGGTGCTAACGGCCTCGTGGACGCCGCGGCGATCGAGGCGCACGCCGACGTCGTCGAAGCGGCCGCCGTGCTCGTCCTGCAGGGGGAGATCCCCGTGGAGGGGATCGACCGCGCTGCCGCGCTCGCGGGCGGCCGGGTGCTGCTGAACCTCGCTCCCGTCTGCGCGGTCGCGGACGAGACGCTCCGTCGCGCGGACCCGCTGGTCGTCAACGAGCACGAGGCGCTCGTGCTGCTGGACCAGCTCGCCGCGGGCGCCGGGGCCGGTGGCGAGAGCGCCG
>NZ_BCRA01000053.1 GCF_001552355.1 Microbacterium resistens NBRC 103078 | reverse complement strand
GGCCGCGGCGGGATCGCGGTCGTCTGTCGGTCCGCATCTCGCGCTCGGTCTCGTCGCGACCGCGACCCTCATCCTGCTGATGCCCGCTCGGACCCCGGGCGCCGTGCCGGTCCTCGGCGCGCACGGGCACGGCGGCGGCTCCCCCGTCCCGGTCCTCCTCGCCGTGCTGGCTCTCGGGACGGTCGTCGCGACGGCGCTCGCTCTTCGTCGAGATCGTTCCTGGCCGCACCGGGTCCACCATGCGGCGATGGCCGCCTCGACCCTCGCGATGACCGCCCTCGTCGCCTGATGCCGTAGCCGGCGGCGCCCGGCGTCATCGACGCGACGGGGCGGACGCCTCTTCGTACATCTCGATGTTGATCGGCCCGGTCAGATCCGGAGGCGACGCGCGGAATCCCCGCGTCTTGACGATCAGGTAGATCACCCCGATCGCCGTCCACGCGCCTCCGATCACCATCGAGATCGGGTTCAGGCTCAACCAGAGCGCGACGTTGATCACGACGCCGACGGCGGGCACGAGCACGAACCCGAGCCAGGATCCGATCGAGCGGGTGGAGAGGAAGCGGAAGAACACGAAGATCACCGACAGGTTCACGAAGGTGAAGGCGATGAAGGCCCCGAAGTTGATCATCGACGACGCCTGCTCCAGATCCACGAAGAGGGCGGTCAGGGCGATGAGGGCGACGAGCACCACGTTCCCGACGGGGACACCGGTGCGCGGATCGACCCGACTGAACAGACGTCGCGGGAGTGCGCCGTCGCGGCCCATCGCGTAGAGCAGCCGTGCGGCGCTCATCTGCTGGGTGATCCCGCAGCCGAGCACGGCCATCATGTATCCGCCGACGAACATCGCCTGGAAGGCGGCACCGCCGATGTACTTCGCGATCTCGGGCGAGGCCCCGACGATGTTCTCGAGCGTCGTCACATCCGGGAACAGCGTCTGCATCACGTAGGTGACCGTGAGGAAGAACGCCCCCGCGGCGGCGACGATCAGGAAGATGGCCCGAGGAACGTCCCGGGTGGGCTTCTCCGCCTCCTCGGCGAGGGTCGACACGGCGTCGAATCCGAGGAACGACAGCGCGAGGATCGCGGCGCCGCCCGCCAGTGCTCCGGCCTGGAGGTCGTCGGAGAAGAACGGCCGCACCGAGAACCCCGCGCCGTTCTCCCCGTTCACGACGTTCGCGACGGCGAGGACCACGAACACCACGGCGACCAGGAGCTGGATGGAGACCAGCACGACATTCATCCTGGCCGCCAGCCTCACCCCCATGAGGTTCAGCGCGGTGCAGATCCCGATCGTCAGGAGGACCCAGACCCAGAAGGGGACCTCCGGGAAGAGCGCCCCCATGTAGATCCCGGACAGGATCGCGTTGATCATCGGCAGCAGCAGGTAGTCGAGCGTCGCGACCCATCCCACGAGGAATCCGACAGTGGGGTGCATCGTCTCCTTCGCGTATGTGTACGCGGATCCGGCGACGGGGAAGAATCTCACCATCCGGGAGTAGCTGAAGGCGGTGAACAGCACCGCCACCAGCACGACGAGGTAGGCGAGGGGAACGTGCCCGCCGGTCTTGTCCGCGACGATCCCGAACATGTCGAAGACCGCGAGCGGCGCCATGTAGGCGAGACCGATGAAGACGAGGTGCCGCAGGCGGAGCGTGCGTCGGAGCCGCCCGGGCTCGGAGGATGTCGGTGTGCGCGGGTCGCCGCCGGAGACGGCGGACGGGGATGACGGCGTTGGCATCGGAGGCGTCCTAGTGTGCGGGGTTGCGGGGGTGTCGGGAGGTCAGTGGGCGTGGGAATGGCAGTGATGGTCGGCGGACGGCTCGGAGCAGATGCCGCCGGGTCCCGCAGGATCGGGGGCGGTGTCGACGACGAAGGACCCGTCCAGCTCGCCGTGCCGGTCGTGGACGGGCTCGCCGCCGACCACCGTGAGGTCCGCCTGCTGCGCGAGGATCTGTGCGGGCTCCAGCGCGTAGAGATCGGCGGACCAGACCACGAGGTCGGCGAGGTATCCGGTGCGGAGCATCCCCAGCGAGTCCTCGCGGTGGAACGCCTCCGCTCCGCCCTTCGTGTAGGCCTGCAGCGTGCGGTCGAGATCGAGGCGCTCGTCGGTGGTCCAGGCGTCGCCGCCGTCGAGCCGCGCACGCGTCATGGCGCTGTAGACGCCGACGAGCGGGTCCATCTCGCCGACCTGCCAGTCGCTGGAGAACGTGACGCGCGCTCCCGAGTCGACCATGGACCGGAACCGCCAGGCGCGATCCCACCGGTCCTCCCCCACGTTCTCCATCCATGTGCCTGCGACGAGGTCCGGAGACGCGTGCCGCGGCTGCATCGCCGCGACCACCCCCAGTTCCCGGAACCGGGGAAGGTCCTCCGGTGCCAGGCACTCGACGTGCACGATCCCGTGCCGGGCGTCGCGGTCGCCGTTGCTCCGGCGCGCCGCCTCGATGGCGTCCAACGTCAGCCGGATCCCCCAGTCGCCCGTCGCGTGGGTGTGCACCTGGTAGCCGAGGCGGTCGAGCTCGACGAACAGCTTCGTGAACTCCCCCGGCTCCATGCTGGTGTGTCCGCGGTGGCCGGGCCGGTTGGCGTAGTCCTCCAGCATCGCCGCCGTGTGCGGCTCGATGACGTCGTCGGCGTAGAGTTTCACCATCCCGAGGCGGAACCGGTCGTGCGCGGGCGTGCTGCGGATCGCGTCGGTGATCCGCGCCCGGAAGTCGCCGTCGGCGCCGACCGGATGATAGATCGCGGCGGTGGTGCGGGCGGTGAGCCTTCCCTCCCGATCGGCGCGGTCGAAGAGCGGCAGCTCGGCGAGGGGCACCTGCGGCTCGACGACGCTGGTGATGCCGAACCGGGCCGCCATCGCGAGACTGTTCACGATCTTGCGGTACCGACGGTCGGGCGAGTACATCGGGATGTCCCGCTGGAGCTCACGAAGACCGTCGGTCGTCATCGCGCTCGTGTAGAAGTCGGTGATCCAGCCCGTCGGCTCGCCGGTCACGCGGTCGATCTCGGGGTTGCCCCAGGCGATGTCGCCCCCGTTCAGGATGCCCAGCTCCGCGAGCGCGGGCCGGTTCAGCCAGACGGAGTGCTGGTCGTAGGTGGTGATGAAGACCGGTCGGTCGGTGACGCCCGCGAGGTCCGCGGCGCGAGGGCGCCGGCCCTCGACGACGGAGTAGAGCGCGTTCTCGGCGCAGATCCACCGCAGCTCCGGATGACGCTCCGCGAAGGCCCCGATCCTGGCGCGGACCGTGTCGAGGCTCGTCACCCCCTCCAGGCTGACCGCCAGATCGTCGAAGCCCAGGAGGAGGTGGTTGTGCGTGTCGGCGACGCCCGGCGTGAGGAGGCGACCGTGCAGGTCCACGGTCCGCCGCGCGGCGGGGGCGTCCTCCGCGGAGCCGATGAAGGAGATCCGGTCGCCGGTCACCCCGAGAGCCTCGGCCCACGGCCGGTCCGGGTCGAAGGTGCGGATGCGTCCGCCGGTGTAGAGGGTGTCGACGACCATGTCGTGGCTCCTGGGTCTTCGGGAGGGAGCGGCAGCTGCGTCGCCGATCCGATGGTTCTTTGACTACAGAGTAAATTAATTGACTCAAATGTCAAGAAACGGATCGCATCGCGGAGGACACCGCCGGAGGGCCTGCCATACTGGCGTCATGGCACGCCCTCGCACCCAGGAACGGCGACGACGCGAGGTCGTCGACGCCGCCCTCGACGCCGCGGCCGCGCACGGCCTGCGCAACCTCTCCCTCACCGATGTCGCGAACCAGGCCGGGGTGACCCGAGGGGCGCTCCTCTATTACTACGAGGACCTCGACGCGATCCTGGTCGAGGCCCACGCCGCCGGCATGCGTCGAGTCGGCGAGGAACGGGAGGAGCTCGTGGCGCAGGCGACGACCGCGGGCGAGCAGCTCGCGATCGCGATCCGCGCCGGCCTCCCGCACGGTCCCGACGACGCGCTCATGCGGCTGCTCTACGAGTTCGATGTGCTCGCGGGCAAGTCCCCGCTCCACGACGAGCTCGTCCAGCGGCTGTACCGGGAGCAGCTGGGGCTCTACCGGCGCATCCTCGAAGCCGGGGTCGCAAGCGGCGAGTTCGCGCTCACGGGTCCGCTCGACGACACGGCCATGAACTTCGTCGCTCTGGAGGACGCCTACGGGCTGCACATCGTGGCGGGCGGCAGCATCACCGTCGAGAGCGCACAGCGCGCCATCGCCCTGTTCGCCGCGCAGGCCGGCGCCCCGATCCCCGGCCCGTAGAAGACACGGCTCGTCGGACGACGACAGAAGCCCGGACCACTGATCTTCCTCAGTGCTTCCGGGCTTCTCTGTATGGCTGGGGTACCTGGACTCGAACCAAGAACAACTGAACCAGAATCAGCCGTGTTGCCAATTACACCATACCCCAAGGGCGGAACCGGAGCCCCGCACCGAGGTTCAAGCTTACCCGAGGCCCGGCCAGGAGCCAAACCGGGCGCGCCGCCCGCGTGTGGCGCGCTCAGACCTGCACGACGTGGCCGGACTGGCGTGCGCGGATCCACGGCGAGAGGTCGAACCCCTGTGCGCGGGCGGTCGCCAGGAACTCCGCCTCCACGTCGTCGGAGATCTCCGGGGTCCGTGAGAGCAGCCACAGGTAGCGCCGATCCGGCGTGCCGACGAGCGCCGTCGTGTAGTCGGCGTCGATCCGCAGCACCCAGTAGTCCGCCCGTGTGAACGGGATCCATCGGAGCCCCTCCGGGAGGAAGGTCACCCGCAGCCGCCCCGGATGCCCCTCGACCGGTTCCGCCTGGCCGACCGCCTGCGTCGGCTGACCGTCGGCGTCCAGGCATCGGTTGTCGACGCGGACGGTGCCGTCCTCGTTCTGCGCGTACTCGGCGGTCACGTCGCTGGCCTCGTCGTCCTCGAACCGGAGCGGGAGGCGCCCGACCTCGAACCACAGCCCGAGGTAGCGGAACAGCTCCAGCTCGGGCACCGATGTCACATCCTGCATGCCTCCCCCTTCGTCCGGCGTCCGCCGGGTCAGTGCGTGATCGTCGTCTGCTGGTACAGCGCGAGACGAGGCTGGCCGTCCACACGGCGATAGACGCTCGACATCAGTGCGGTGAACGGCTCCGTATCCGGGACCGAACCCGGGTCGTCGTCGCGGGACGCGACCGCGCGATAGATCAGCGCTGCGGCATCGTCGCCCATCGGCAGGTGACGCTCGTCGCTCAGCTCGTAGCGGGCCCACGGCGGAGCCGCGTCGAGCGAGGCGGCGACCTCGTCCCGGCCCATCACGGCACCGTTCACCAGCACCATGACCGCGTCCGGGAGCATCATCTCGCCGTAGAACGCCCCGCCCTGCCCGGAGCACAGCGCCCGCCAGCCCCGATGCTCGAGCTCGAACAGCTCATCCTTGCCGAGTGCGCGCATACGGTCACGCTACGTGCGCCCTGCTTCCGCCGGAAGCCCCCTTCCGTCCCCGCCTGCCCTGAGGTATGGGGCCCGGGATCGGCGCGCCACTCCGGATCGGGGCGCGACGCAGGTGTTCGGGGCACGCCCCGGCTCCAAATCCCCCCAATCTCGGCCCCAAACCCGGCCCAGGAATCACGGGGGCACCACGCGGGATTGGGGCCCGGTATGGGGGTTCGGGGCGCGAGATGGCCCCGAATCCCCCCGAACTCGGCCCCAACCGGTACCAGACTCCCGTCAGCGGGCGAGGAACTCGGCGAGGGAGGTGAGACGACGCAGGATCTCCTCCTTGCCGAGGAGCTCCATCGACTCGAACAGCGGCGGCGACACCCGGCGGCCGGTCAGCGCCACCCGAGGCGGACCGTAGGCGACACGGGGCTTGAGTCCCAGGCCGTCCACGAGCGCGGCGGACAGCGTCTCCTGGATGGCGGACGGCGTGAAGTCCTCCAGCGGCTCCAGCGCGTCCACGCAGGCGGTCAGCACCTCGGCGGCGTTGCCCGGCAGTCCCTTGAGCGCGTCCTCCTCGTACGAGACCGTCTCCGCGAACAGGAACCCGAGCATGCCCGGCACCTCGCCGAGCAGCTGCACGCGCTCCTGCACGAGCGGCGCCGCACGGAACGCGAGCACGATCTGCTCATGCGTCGGCTCCCCGCCGAACACGTCCGCCGCCGCGAGGTACGGCAGGATCCGCTCGGCGAAGTCCTTGGGCTCCAGCATCCGGATGTGGTCGCCGTTGATGGACTCGGCCTTCTTCTGATCGAAGCGCGCGGGGTTCGGGTTCACGTTCTCGATGTCGAACGCGGCGGTGAACTCCTCCAGCGAGAACACGTCGCGATCCGGGCCGATCGACCAGCCGAGCAGGGCCAGGTAGTTCAGCAGCCCCTCGTGGATGAAGCCGCGCTCGCGGTGCAGGAACAGGTCGGCCTGCGGGTCGCGCTTGGAGAGCTTCTTGTTGCCGGTCTCGCCGAGGACGAGCGGCATGTGGGCGAAACGCGGGACGAAGGTCGTGACCCCGGCATCGATGAGCGCCGCGTAGAGGGCGAGCTGGCGGGCGGTGGACGGCATGAGGTCCTCGCCGCGGAGCACGTGGGTGATCCCCATCAGCGCGTCGTCCACCGGGTTCACGAACGTGTACAGCGGCACGCCGTTCGGACGCACGATCACGAAGTCGGGGAAGGATCCGGCGGGGAACGTGACCTCGCCGCGGATCAGGTCGACGTACGTGACGTCCTCGTCCGGCACCCGCAGGCGCAGCGCAGGCTGACGCCCCTCGGCGCGGAAGGCGGCCTTCTGCTCGTCGGTGAGATCGCGGTCGTAGTTGTCGTAGCCGAGCTGCTTGGCGCGTCCGTTCGCCTCGTTGCGGGCGTCGATCTCCTCCGCCGTCGAGAAGCTCTCGTAGACGCTCCCCGCGGCGATGAGCTTGTCCAGCACCTCACGGTAGATGTCGTGGCGCTCGGACTGCCGGTACGGAGCGTGCGGACCCCCGACCTCGACGCCCTCGTCCCAGTCGATCTTCAGCCACGTGAGCGCGTCGACGAGCTGGCGGAAGCTCTCCTCGCTGTCGCGCGCGGCGTCCGTGTCCTCGATGCGGAACACGAGCTTTCCGCCGGTGTGACGCGCGTAGGCCCAGTTGTAGAGGGCGGTGCGGACCATGCCGACGTGCGGCAGGCCGGTCGGCGACGGGCAGAAGCGGACACGCACATCCGAGCCGGTGGCGGTCGTGGTGCGGGGATCGGGAGTAGCCATAGCCCTTCGATTCTAGTTGTCGGCCGTCTCCCCCATGGTGCGCGGTGCGTTCGTCGTCACCGCGACGGCGGCGGTGTGCCTCAGCGGAAGCATGCCGTCCTCGGCATGCTCATCGACGATCTCCTCGAAGGCCGCCCGGAAACGACGTCTCCCCCGGTCGTCGAGGCCGACGAAGCGCGCCCCCGCGCCGGCGACGCCGCCCTCCACCGACGCCCACAGCGCCGAGGGTCGCACCCGCCACACCCACGAATGCTCCCGGACGCTCACGCGTCGGTCCCCCTCCTCCCATCCCGCGTCACGGAGCATGCCCTCGAACCCGTCGACCGAGCGCTCGAAATCGTTCTCCGGAGCCAACCGCGCAGGAGGCGCCTCGGGCAGACCCGCGCGGGTCACGACGGAGGCCCAGAACCAGGAGGGGGACACGACCCACGTCGTGGCGACCGCGACGAGCCGGCTCACGCGGCCCAGCTCCCGCGCCGAGGCGCGCGGATCCTCCACGTGGTTCAGGACGAAGTTCGCGACGACCGCGTCGAACGCGTCATCCGCGTACGGAAGGACGGGCAGTCCGCCGGGCTCCATCCGGAGTGCCGGGTGGCGTTCCCGCGCGACGTCGCGCATGCTCTCCTCCGGCTCGCAGGCCGTGACCGCCCAGCCCGCCCGCGCCAACAGCGCGGAGACGTCGCCCGGGCCCGCGCCGACGTCCAGCAGGGTGCCCCCGTCCGGCGCTCCGAGCGCCGCGACGATGGGACCGCTCGTCCCCGCGCACAGGTCGGCGTACGACGCAGCGTACGCCGGCCCTGTCCCCTGCCACCCCATCAGGCGCCGTCGACGGGCTTGCGCCACACGGAGACGTGCGAGGTGCTCTCCCCGGTGAACGGCGTCCGGCCCCAGTCCGCGTAGCGGGCGACCGGCTCCAGTCCCGCCAGACGCGCCATCAGATCGAGCTCCGACGGCCACACGAAACGAAAGTGATGGGGGCGATGCCGGAAGCGTCCATCGGTCTCCCGGACGTAGTGGTGGGAGACAGCGCGCTGGGTGACGAGGTCGTACTGATCGAATCCGAGGTGCCCCTCCGAGATGTCGAACGGCACCGCGTCGTGTCCCGGCGGCATGGAGCGGAGCGACGGAACGCCGACCTCGACGACGAAGTGCCCGCCGGGGTCCAGGTGCCGGGCGGCGTTGCGGAAGCACTCGACCTGCGCGTCCTGGGTGTACAGATTCCCGATCGTGTTGAACACGAGGTACACCAGGGTGAAGCGCCGATCCAGCCGCGTGGTGGCCATGTCTCCGATCACCACCGGGATCGCGTCGGTCTTCTCCCGCAGCTTCGCGGCCATCTCCGGGGAGTACTCGATCCCGTGGACGGGCACGCCGCGCTCGCGCAGGGGCACCGCGACCCGCCCGGTACCGATGGCGAACTCCAACGCGGATCCGTCGCCGGCGAGCTCCGCGAGGAAGCCGGAGGTCGCCGCAAGCAGCTCCGGGGCGAACATCGGGTCATCGGGGCCGTCGTAGTGGTCGGCCTGCTCGTTCGTCCAGAGGTCGCTGGGAACCGCGTCGTCCGTCATGACCATCACCCTACAAACCCCGGGCTGCCTCGTGCCGCGGTACGTCTCCGGCGGAGACCTTTCGGATCAGCGGACCGGCTCGTCGCGCTTCTCCGCCGGACGCATCGTTCTCCGCCGGACGGGTCGTTCTCCGCGCCGGTCGGACGGCCGTCCCGAGCGCTCAGCGACGGGCGAGCGGGGCGAGGACGACGATCGCGGCGACCACCACCAGAGCCGCGGCGGCGAGTCCGCCGTAGCCGAAGTTCGTCAGCACGATGCCCGCGCCGGCGGCGCCCGCCGCGGCGGTGAGGCTCATCAGCGAGTCGCTGAGGCCCTGACGCCGCGGGCGCCGCTCCAGGGCCGAGGCCTCCGTGAGAAGCGCCGCGCCGGACACGGTCGCCGCGCTCCAGCCCAGTCCCAGGAGGATCAGCGCCGCCATGACGCCGCCGGGGCTCTCCCCCGCCGCGATCGCGATCACGAGGGACGCCACGAGCATCGCCTGCCCCACGAGGATCACCGGAACGCGTCCCCAGCGGTCCGCGAGCATGCCGAAGACCGGGGACAACCCGTACATCCCCGCCACGTGGAGGCCGATGGTCATCCCGACGAGGAAGGTCACGTCGGTGGTGCTCGCCCCGTGCCCGCCGTGGGCCATGTGCGCCAGATGCACGGGGGTCATCGCCATCACCGATGCCATGACCGCGTGGGATCCGGCGACCGCGAAGATCGCGTATCGAGCGGCGATCGGACGATCCACCGCCGCTCCTACCGCAGCCGCGCCGCCCGGGCGGTCTCCCACCGCCAGCGCGGTGAGCAGCGGATCCGGACGCAGCGCCACGAGGTAGAGGATCAGCGCGAGCGACTGCCCGACGAGCGAGAAGACGTACGAGCCGGTCAGCGGCGGCATCCCCAGCCAGTGTCCGAGGTGCTCCCCCGGCGACAGGAGGAACGGCCCCGCCACACCGCCGATGGTCGTGGACCACACCACGACGGACAGGTCGCGGCCGCGGTGGCGCGGCTCGGCCAGGTCGGTCGCGGCGAACCGGGACTGGAGGTTCCCGGCGTTGCCCATCCCGATGAGGATCACGCCCGCCAGCAGGACAGGGAAGACGCGCACGGAGGCCGCGAGGATCACGATGACGACGCCGACCAACGCGAGGATGTTGCCCGCGGTGAGCGCGAACCGGCGCCCGAAGCGGCTCGCGGCGCGGGCGAGCGGGATCGCGGCGAGCGCCGCCCCGAGCGTCACCGAGGCGGTCGCCAGCCCGGACAGCGCGTCGTCCCCCGAGATGTCTGCCGCGAGGAGGGCACCCAGCGACACGGTCGCGCCGAACGCGATCCCGCCGAGCACCTGGCCCAGGGCCAGGACTCCGACCGTCCGGCGCTGGATGCCCGCGATCTGCGCCTCGGTGGACGCGGTCACGGTCACGACAGCGGGAGGGCGTCGCGCACCGAGTTGCGCAGCACCCCGATGCCGGAGACCTCGACCTCGACGCTGTCACCGGCTTCGAACGTGCCGACGCCCGCGGGCGTGCCGGTCATGATGACGTCGCCGGGGAGCAGGGTGAACACGGCCGACGCGTACTCGATGATCGCGCCGACGGAGTGGATCATGTCCGTGAACGGCGCCTGCTGCCGGGTCTGGCCGTTGACGCTCGTGCGGATCGTCGCGGACGACGGGTCGAACTCGGTCTCGATCACCGGTCCCAGCGGGCAGAACGTGTCGAAGCCCTTCGCCCGGGACCATTGCCCGTCCTTGCGCTGGAGGTCGCGGGCCGTGACGTCGTTGCCCACGGTGTACCCGAACACGTAGTCCGCCGCGTTCTCCGCGCGGACGTTCTTGGCGATCCGCCCGATCACGACGGCCAGCTCGCCCTCGTACTCGGTCCGCTCCGACAGCGCCGGCCGCACGATCGTGTCCCCCGGGCCGATCACGGAGGTGTTCGGCTTCAGGAACAGCAGCGGCTCCTCGGGGGCGACGCCGCCCATCTCGGCGGCGTGGTCGTGGTAGTTCTTGCCCACGCACACGACCTTGGACCGGGGGATCACCGGGGCCAGCAGCGCGGCGTCCGCGAGGGGGATCCGCTCCCCCGTCGTCTCGTATCCGGCAAACATCGGGTCGCCCGCGAGGACGACCAGCTCCTGCTCGTCGACGATGCCGTACTGGATGCCGTCGTTGTGGCTGAACCGCGCGATCTTCACCGCTTCAGCCTATCGATGCGGACGACGCCGAGGGCGGGAACTCGGGTTCGGTCGCCGGAGGACGGCACGCCGGCCCCTCGGAGCGAACCGATGCCGGCGACCCCGAGGGGACGCCGGCATCGGCGTGCCGGAGACGCGGTCAGGCGTCCAGGCGGAGAAGCCAGCCGTGCCGGTCCTCGCGGCGTCCGTACTGGATGTCGGTCAGCTCCTCGCGCAGGGACAGGGCGAGCTCGCCCGACGGCTGCACGTCCTCGAACCCCTCGCCCTTCAGCGTGCCGATGGGTGTCACCACCGCGGCGGTGCCGCACGCGAACACCTCGACGATGTCGCCCGAGGCGACCCCGTCGCGCCACTCCTGGAGGGACACCGGACGACGCTCGACGACGTGCCCGCGGTCCTCGGCGAGCTGCAGCAGCGAGTCGCGCGTGATGCCCTCGAGGATGCTGTCGGACGCGGGCGTGACGATGCGGCCGTCCTTGTAGACGAAGACGACGTTCATGCCGCCGAGCTCCTCGACGTTGCGGTCCTGATCCAGGAAGACGACCTGGTCACAGCCGTGCTCCGCCGCCTCCGCCTGCGGCAGGAGGCTCGAGGCGTAGTTGCCGCCGGTCTTCGCCGCGCCGGTGCCGCCCTTGCCCGCACGTGCGTAGTTCTCGCTGAGCCAGATGCTGACCGGCTTCACGCCGCCCTTGAAGTAGGCGCCTGCCGGGCTCGCGATCAGGTGGTACGCCACCTTCTTCGCGGGCCGGACGCCCAGGAACGCCTCCTTGGCGAACATGAACGGGCGCAGGTACAGGCTCTGGTCCGCGGCCGTGGGCACCCAGTCGCCGTCCACGGCGATGAGCTCGCGCAGCGACTGGACGAAGTACTCGGTCGGCAGCTCCGGCAGCGCGAGCCGGCGGGCGCTGGCCTGCATGCGTGCCGCGTTGCGGTCCGGCCGGAACGTGTGGACGGATCCGTCGGCGTGGCGGTACGCCTTGATGCCCTCGAAGATCTCCTGGGCGTAGTGCAGCACCGCAGCGGCCGGATCGAGCGAGATCGGACCGTACGGCTGGACGCGCGGACGGTGCCAGCCGCCGTGCTCGGACCAGCAGATGTCGACCATGTGGTCGGTGAAGTTCGTCCCGAAGCCCGGGTTCTCGAGGATCTCCGCGCGCTGGGCGGGGCTCTTCGCGGCGAGGTTCCTGGTCACGGTGAACGTGAGCGGTGCGGTGGCGGTGTCGGTCATGTCACATCCTGCGGTCGGTCGGGGCGGCGGCGTGCGCTGATCTCAGGTTACGCCTGGAGCCGGGCGATGATCGCGTCGCCCACCTCTGCGGTGGATCGCGACGCGCCTTCCTCACGCGCGGCGATGTCCGCCTCCACGGCCCGCTGGACGCGGCGGGACTGGTCCGTGAGGCCGAGGTGGTCCAGCAGCAGCGAGACCGACAGGATGGCGGCGGTCGGGTCCGCCTTCTGGAGACCGGCGATGTCGGGCGCCGAGCCGTGCACCGGCTCGAACATCGACGGGAACTCCCCCGCCGGGTTGATGTTGCCGGACGCGGCGAGCCCGATGCCGCCGGTGACCGCCCCGGCGAGATCCGTGAGGATGTCGCCGAACAGGTTGTCGGTGACGATGACGTCGAAGCGGGACGGCTGCGTCACGAGGAAGATGGTCGCGGCGTCCACGTGCAGGTAGTCGACCTCCACGTCCGGATGCTCCGCGGCCACCGCGTCCACGATCCGCTTCCAGATCGCTCCCGCGTGCACGAGCACGTTGGTCTTGTGCACGAGCGTCAGCTTCTTCCGCCGGCGCTCGGCGAGATCGAACGCGTAGCGCACGACGCGTTCGACGCCGAAGGCGGTGTTGACGCTCGTCTCGTTCGCGATCTCATGCGGCGTGCCGGTGCGGATGGACCCGCCGTTGCCGACGTACGGCCCCTCCGTGCCCTCGCGCACCACGACGAAGTCGACGTCGCCGGGAGCCGCGAGCGGACCCGGCGCGCCGGGGTACAGCTTCGACGGGCGCAGGTTCACGTAGTGGTCGAGCGCGAAGCGGAGCCGGAGCAGCAGTCCCCGCTCGATGTTCGCGTCCTTCAGCCGCGGGTCGCCGGGGACGCCGCCGACGGCGCCCAGCAGGATCGCGTCGTGGGAGCGGATCGCCTCCAGGTCGGCGTCGGTGAGCGTGTCGCCCGTGTCGAGATAGCGCGCGGCGCCGAGCGAGAAGCGGGTCCTCTCGAATGTCACGTCCGCGCCGACGGTGACGGCGTCGAGGACCTTCTCCGCCTCGGCGACGACCTCGGGACCGATGCCGTCTCCGGGGATGACGGCCAGTTTCACGACGCGGGACATGGGGCTCCTTGCGGGACTCTCTGCGGGTGGAGGGTCCCAGGCTATCGGGAGCCGGGGACTCTCTCCGTCCGCGTTTCACTCCGCGGCGGACGACCCGCGCTCAGGAGCGAGGACTCGTCCGCAGGGTCACGAGGGCGATCAGGGCGGCGAGGACGACGAGGCCGGCGCCGATCAGGGAGGTCACGCCCACCCCCGACTCGAACGCGGCGACCGCCGCCTGCCAGATCTGGCCGCTCAGCGGCTCCGCGAGATCGTGCGACACCGTGTACGCGCCGGCCAGCGTCTCGCGCGCCGCGTCCGCCGCGCCCGCGTCGAGGCCGGCGGGCAGCACGAGGGCGCCGCGGTAGAAGGCCGTGATGATCCCGCCGAGGATCGCGGTGCCGAGGACGGCTCCGAGCTCGTACGCCGTCTCGGACACGGCCGAGGCTGCTCCGGCCTTCTCGGCGGGGGCGTTCGCGAGGATGAGCTCGTTCGAGATCGTCTCGGCCGCGCCGATCCCGATCCCGAGCGCGACGAACGCCAGGATCAGCGCCACGATGTGCTCGCCGGCGAAGGCCACCAGCAGGTACCCGCCGACGGAGAACACGAGCGCCGCGGGGATCAGGATGTGCGGCGACACACGGCGCGAGATCGGCACGATCGCCAGTCCCGACACGATCATCGCCGCCATGCCCGGCACGAGCGCGAGGCCGGCGACCATCGGAGCGAGCCCGAGCACGAGCTGCAGGTGCTGCGACACGTAGTAGAGGAAGCCGACCAGGGCGACGACGCTGAAGAGGTTCACCAGGATCGCGCCGGAGAACCCGCCCCGGCGGAACAGCGCCATGTCGAGCATCGGGATGTCGGCGCGGAGCTGGCGTCGGACAAACAGCGCGCCCATCACGATCCCCAGCAGCGCCCAGGCGGCGCCCAGGACCGTCGGCCCGTCGACGGCGAAGGACTTGATCGCGTAGACGACCGGGATCATCGCCGCCATGGAGAGCAGGATGCTGAGGGGGTCCACGCGCCCCGGGTTGGGGTCGCGGCTCTCCGGCACCAGCAGCGGCGCGCCGATCAGCAGCGGGATGAGCACGGGCACGGCGATGAGGAACACGGATCCCCAGGCGAAGTGCTCGATCAGGAATCCGCCGACGATCGGCCCGAGGGCGGAACCCGCCGAGAAGGCGGAGGCCCACACGGCGATCGCGAGGCGGCGCTGGTCCCGGTTGGTGAAGATGGAGCGCAGCAGCGACAGGGTCGAGGGCATCAGCATGGCGCCGAAGAAGCCCAGCAGCGCTCGCGCCGCGATGAGCAGCGCGGCGGTCGGGGCGAAGGCCGCGAGGGCGCTGACCGCGGCGAACCCGGTCGCGCCGATCAACAGCATGCGACGGCGTCCGAACCGGTCGCCGAGGTTCCCCATCGTCACGAGGAGCCCGGCGAGCACGAGCGGGTACACGTCGATGATCCAGAGCTGCTCCGCCCCGCTCGGCGCGAGGGCGAGGGAGATCTCGGGCAGGGCGAAGCTGAGGACCGTGTTGTCGACCGAGACGAGCAGCACGGGGAGCATCAGCACCGCCAGCGCCGCCCAGGCGCGGGCTCCGGCGCGGGGCGCCTGCGTGCCGGCCGTCGGGGTGGACGCGGTGACGTGCATGGGTACCTCTCACAGTGTGGGCGACCGCGGGACCGCGATCGAAACTAAACCGTCTGGCTGGTATAGTAACAGGTGAAGCCGGCTCCGTCTGCGCGTTTCCCGAGCACGCGTGCCGGCGCGACGAGAGGAAGCCCCATGCCCCGCCCTCCCCTGGCCCGTGAGCGCGTGCTCGACGCGTACGAGGCGATCCTCATCGACGAGGGAGAGCGCGCGGCGACGGTCGAGGCCGTGGCCCGGGCGGCCGGAGTCTCCAAGGGCGGCCTGCTCTACCACTTCGCCTCCAAGGAGGAGCTCTCCGAAGGGCTGATGGCGCGCTTGGACGCGCTCGTGTCCGAGGACGTCGCCCGGATGACGGCCGCCCCGGAGGGCACCGTGGAGTACTACATCCGCACCTCGGTGATGGACGACGATCCGATCGACCGCGCGCTGGTCGCCACCTCGCGCCTGGCGCAGACGGGTCACCCCGCGGCGGTCGCGGCGCTTCGGCGGGCACGCCAGCGCTGGGCGGACACCCTTCGTCCGGACGTCAGGGACGAGACGAGCCTGCACCTGGTCATGCTGCTCAGCGACGGCCTCTACTTCAACAACGCCCTCACGGCGAGCGATCAGGCACCGGGCCTCGACGGCGCCCCGCCGACCGGCGCCGCCCTCGACGCGCTCATCGCGCTGGTCCGCCGCGTCACCACCTGACCACGCTCCCGCCCCGCCGTGTCGCCGCCGGGACGGGCCGGCGGCCCGCCGGAGCTCCGGCGGGCCGCCGAACGAGCGTCAGACCTCGGTGATCTCGATCTGGCGGAAGACGTCCGCGTCGATCTCCGCCCGGACCTCGTCCAGCAGCTCCTCCGCGACCGGGGAGTCGAGCGTCAGCACGCTCAGCGCCTGGGCCCCGGCCGCCTCGCGGGCGATCTGCATCCCGGCGATGTTGATCCCGGCCTCCCCGAAGCGCTGGCCGTAGACCGCCACGATGCCGGGGCGGTCGGTGTAGACCATCACGACGTGGTGCTTCTCGATCGGCAGCTCGACCGCGAACTCGTTGATGCCCACCAGCTTCTCGACCTGCTTGGGTCCGGTCAGCGTGCCGGACACCGCCAGCTGCGATCCGTCGGAGAGCGCCCCGCGCAGCGTGATGACGTTGCGGTACTCCTCGGACACGTCGTCCTGCAGCAGCCGCACTGCGACACCGCGCTGCTCCGCCAGCAACGGCGCGTTCACGTAGGACACGGTCTCGCTGACGATGTTCGTGAAGACGCCCTTGAGCGCGGCGAGCTTGAGCACGCTCACGTCGTAGGCGTTCAGCTCGCCGTGCACCTCGACGTCGAGGCTGGTGAGCGGCGACTGGGCGAGCGCGGAGAAGATCTGGCCGAGCTTCTCCACGAGCGGGATGCCCGGGCGCACGTAGGGGTCGATCACGCCGCCGGCGACGTTCACCGCGTCGGGGACGAGGTCGCCGCCCAGCGCGAGTCGCACCGAGCGGGCGACCGAGATCCCGGCCTTCTCCTGCGCCTCCTCCGTGCTCGCGCCGAGGTGCGGGGTGACGACGACGTTCGGGAGGTCGAGCAGGGCGCGGGCGCTCCCGCCCTCGGCCGGGGGCTCGGAGGTGAAGACGTCGAGGCCGGCGCCGGCGATCTCGCCCGCGACGAGGGCCTCGTGCAGGGCCTCCTCGTCGATCAGGCCGCCCCGGGCGACGTTGATGACGAAGGCGGTCTTCTTCATCGCCGCGAACTGCTCGGCGCCGATCATGCCCGTGGTCTCGGGCGTCTTCGGCATGTGGATGGTGAGGAAGTCGGACTCCGCGACGAGCTCGTCGAGCGAGACCAGCTGGACGCCCATCTGCTGGGCGCGCGCGCTGGTGACGTAGGGGTCGTAGGCGATGACGCGCATGTCGAAGGCCGCGAGGCGGGCCGCGACCAGTGCGCCGATGCGCCCGAGGCCGACGATGCCGACGGTCTTCTCGAACAGCTCGGCACCGGTGAAGGAGCTGCGCTTCCACGCGCCTGAGGACAGCGAGGCGTGCGCGGCGGGGATGCGGCGCGCGAGGCTCAGGATGTGCCCGACGGTGAGCTCGGCGGCGGAGACGATGTTGGAGGTCGGCGCGTTGACCACCATGACGCCTGCGGTGGTCGCGGCCTTGATGTCGACGTTGTCGAGGCCGACGCCCGCACGGGCCACGACCTTGAGCTTCGGCGCGTGCGCGAGGGCCTCGGCGTCGATCCTCGTGGCGGAGCGGATGAGAACCGCATCCGCCTCGGCGAGCGCGTCGAACAGCGCCGGGCGATCGGTCCCGTCCACCTGGCGGACGTCGAAGTCCGGCCCCAGGGCATCGACGGTGGCCGGAGAGAGGACTTCGGCGAGGAGGACGACGGGCTTCGGCGCGTTCTGATCGGGCACGGTGGGTATCCTTCGGTGCGGGCACACGGCGCGGGGCAGCGCGCAGAGCGGTTCGGGGCCGATGCGCCGCACTCCGTCGGGGGCGCGATCGGTCACACTCTACCGGCTCGCGCGCCCCTCCCCCGACCGTGTGACGACGGCCGCGGCGCCGGGCCGCGAAGGATCAGGCGCCGCCGCCCGAGAGCGCCTTGACGGTGTACCCGACCACGTCGACCCAGAAGACGGCCACGACCCCGAGTCCCGCGAGCAGCACGATCGCGAGCACGCCGAGACCGCGGCGCCGGGTGATCAGGATCGAGACGACGAAGACGAGCGCGGGCAGGAGGATCGCGATGACCAGCGCCGCCCACGACGTGGCGTCGATGCCGAGACCCGCCACGGTGACGAGGTACGCGACGGCGTTCCACACGGCGTAGGCGTAGAACAGCCCGGCGATCCCCAACACCGTGTAGAAGAGCCACCGAGGCCGTCGGAGGTCCTGGGCCGTCGTCGTCATCGCGGTTCCTTCCCCGGTCACGACCCCACCAGCCCGAACATCACGAACGGCCAGGGCACGAGCAGCACCATCCCGATCACGAGGGCGAGCACGCGGATCCACGACGCCTTGCCCCGGGTCAGCACCCAGGCGGCGACGAACCAGAGCAGCGGCGCGGCCACGGCCAGCCACACGGCGGGCGTGTACATGGGCGCCGGGACGAGGAGCCCGGCGAGCGGGCTCAGCCTCATGCCGCCCACGATCCACCCGACGGCGAACAGGAGGTAGACGCCGCCGATGATCCCGGTGACGAGGAGCATCGCGTTGCTGAGCCCGGCGGGCTCGTCCGCCTCGCCGTCCTCGCCGCCGTCCTCGGCGGTCGCCTCGGTCGCACGCTCGGTCGGCGGTTCCGTCGCGGGCCGGTCCGGCTCGGTCCGGACGTCCTCGCTCCCCCGGCCGACGGCCTTCCAGCCCGCCGGCAGCACGGGGGCCGGACCGTCGGGCTCGTCGCCGTCCCAGCGGAACGCCTCATCGGGGTCGGGTGTCATGCACCCAGCGTAGCGACGCCGCGCGCGGCACCACTAGGCTCGGTGTCGCACTCCGGGGAAGGGACCACCGTGGCCGAGAAGAGCAGCAAGAAAGACGCGTCCGTCGAGCCGACCGCGCAGGCGAAGGGCGCGGCAGCGGCCGGCGCCGCGGACGCCCCCGCGGACCCGCCGGCGAACTGGAAGCCGACGACGACCGCCAAGGCCACCGCGACGCGGTTCCGGTGGATCGCCGGCGCGCTCTGGGCGCTCGCGATCATCGGCGAGGCCGTGGCGATCTTCTGGCTGCTGCGGCAGCGCGTCTTCGTCGGCGAGGACGGCACGCTGGTCCGCAACCCCGACACGGGCCTGCTCGAGGAGCAGGGCGTCACCGCGCAGTTCCCGCAGTGGGCCTTCATCACGCTGCTCGTGATGCTCGCGGTGATCGCGGCGCTGTCGATCATCGGCTCGATCCTCTGGAAGAAGGCGAACCGGCTGGATCCGGCGCGCAAGTCCGACACCGTGCGGTTCTTCGTGCAGAACCAGCTCGGCGCGATCATCGCCGTCGTGGCTTTCCTGCCGCTGATCATCCTGATCTTCCTCAACAAGGACATGGACAAGGGGCAGAAGACGACGGCGGGGATCGTCGGCATCGCCCTGGCCGCTCTCGCCGTGGTCCTCGGCATCGACTTCAACCCGCCGTCGGTGGAGAAGTACACCGCCGACCAGTCCACGGTGATCCAGCTCCTCGGCAAGGACGAGGTGGTCTGGGTCGACGGCGGCTCGGTCTACCACGTGTGCGACGAGGTGTCCGACATCCAGACCGGCAGCGAGAAGCGCACCGGCACCACCGCGGAGGCCGTCGAGGCCGGCAAGATCCGCCTCACGCTGAAGTTCGCCTCCGAGATGCGCACCTGCGGCCTGGCGGTTCCGGAGAACTCCGACGAGATCACCGACGCCCTGCGGGCGATCCAGGGCGGGCAGGTCGACACCCCTCTGCCCACGCCGGTCTGGGGCGACCCGGCCGACGCGCCGATCCAGATCGAGGACGCCGCTCCGACGGAGTGACCCTCGTCCCCGCCGAAACCCCCTCCGCACGCCGAAACCCCCTCCAGGATCGCGCTGCTGGAGGGGGTTTCGGCGGTGTGAGGGCGTCTCGCGGAGGGGAACGACGCGAGTCGACGACCGGAGGGCTCAGACACCGGGGGCGGTGAGCACCGCGACGGGCTCGGACCGGAGAGCGTCCGGGACGGACACGATCCGCGCCGCCCCCTCCGTGACGACCTCCGCCGCCGACCCGTCCGCCCAGCGCAGGGCGGCGCCGTCGAGCTCCGACGGCACCTCCGCCTCGCCGTGGGCCGGGTCGAGCAGGTGCAGGTGCACCGCGTTTGCGGAGCGGGTGTAGGCACGCGGCGCGCCCGTCCGCTCTGCCGCGCGGATCCACGGCCGCGTGCCGTAGACCGCGTCGCCGTTGCGCCGCAGCCAGCCGCCCAGCTCCCGCATCGCGCGACGCTGCAGCTCGGGGATCGCGCCGGACGCGTCCGGCCCGACGTTGATCAGCAGGTTGCCGTTCTTGGACACGACGTCCACGAGCAGACGGAACAGCGCGGCGCCGGACAGGGAGTGCCGTTCGTCCTCGGCCTGATTGAACCCGAAGGAGTAGCCGAGCCCGCGCGTCGACTCCCACGGCTCGTCCACGATGTCCGGGATGTGCGTGTACTCGCGGGTGAGGAAGCCATGGTAGGGAACGCCCCAGCGGTCGTTGACGACCCCGTCGGGAACGGCGTCGAAGTACCTCCGCAGCAGCGCCGCCACCGCGTAGTCCTCCGAGCCCTTGCCGCCGTCGGGCCACTCGATGTCGTTCCACAGCACGTCCGGCCGGAAGCGCGCGACGAGCTCCTCGAGCTGGGCTGCGGCGTACCGGGCGAAGGGGGCGTCGTTGCGGCGGTACCGGAAGAGATCGGTGTCCGACGCGATGTGCGGGAAGTCGCTCACGTGCCAATCGAGGGCCCCGAGTAGTAGACCCCGAAGCGCGCCCCGGCGCGGCGGGTCGCGTCGTGGAACTCCGCGATGAGGTCGCGACGAGGACCGCGCCGCAGCGCGTTGAACCCGGTGGTCTCCGTCCCCCACAGGCAGAACCCCTCGTGGTGCTTCGTCGTCGGGACGACGTAGCGCGCTCCCGCGTCGACGAGCTCGCCGACGAAGGAGTCCGCATCGAAGGCCGACGCGTCCCACAGGTCTGCGAGGTCCTCGTACGAGGTGCCGGGCCCGTAGAGACTCTGATGGCGCTCCCACGTCGGGCTCCCGGCGATCCGCACGGTGTTGCCGTACCACTCGGCGTACTGGTGCCACGCGTACGCGTCCTCGGTCGGGATGTTCACGCCCTCGCCGTGCTGCACCGCCCAGGCGGGCACGGAGTAGAGCCCCCAGTGCACGAAGAAGCCCAGCTTGGCGTCCCGGTACCACTCCGGAACGCCCTGGTTCGGATATTGCGGCGCGGCGGCGCCGAAGTCCGGTCCCGTCCGCTTCTCGAAGTTCATCATGCCGGGGTGTCCTCCTCGTGTCCTGATCCGACCGCGGGCCGCACGCGCGGCGCGTGTCCGATGTCGACGGCGCTCATCGTCCGCCCAGCCCCGCCATGGCGATGCCCTTGACGAGGTGCTTCTGCAGCGCGATGACGAGCACGGTGGTCGGGATCATCGAGATGATCGCCGCAGCCATCTGCAGGTCCCAGCGGGTTCCGGTCAGTCCCGAGAAGCTCGCCAGCCCGACCGGCAGCGTGCCGTGCGCGTTGTAGTCGACGGTCACGATGAGGGGCCACAGATAACTGTTCCAGAAGGACAGGAACGTGAACACCGACAGCACCGCGACGGCGCTCTTCGCCAGGGGCAGGATGATCTGGAGGAACGAGCGCACCGGCCCGGCGCCGTCGACGCGCGCCGCCTCCTCCAGCTCGTAGGGGATGCCGCGGAAGAACTGGCGCATGAGGAACGTGCCGAACGCGGTGAACGCGAAGGGCAGGATCAGCGCCTGATAGGTGTCGACCCAGTTGAACCACTGCATCACCTGGAACATTGGGATGACGAGGACCTCGGCGGGCACCATCAGCGTCGCCAGGAACAGGACGAACACGGCGTCCCTGCCCTTCCACCGCAGGCGTCCGAAGGCGTAGCCGGCGGTGGTGGACACGATCAAGACGACGAGCGTGCCGGCGACCGCGACGAAGAAGGAGTTCCCGATGTAGGTGAGGAACGGCCCGTACGCGAACACGTCGAGGAAGTTCGCCCACCGGACCTCTGACGCGATCAGGGTCGGCGGCATCGAGAACATCTCGGAGTTCGGCTTGAGCGCGGAGAAGAACGCGTAGACGATCGGCGAGAGGAAGACCGCCGCCGCAAGGTACACCACGACGTGTGCGATCACGAGCCGGATCCGCTGCCCCCGCGTCAGGGGCTCACCGGTGCGGGCGGAGCGATCCGGTTCCACGGCCTCGTCGGCCATCTCAGCGATGGCCGCCTGCGGGAGGTCAGTGCTCATAGTGCACCCACTTCTTCTGCGCGCCGAACTGGAGCGCGGTGATCACGATGATGAGGGCGAAGAGGATCCACGCCCCCGCCGCGGCCAGCCCCAGGTCCTGGAACTTGAACCCCTGGTTGTAGATGAACTGCACGAGGGGCTGGGTGGCGTTGCCCGGGCCGCCGCCGGTGAGCAGCTGCGGCTGTGCGAACACCTGCAGCGAGGTGATCATCGTCATGATGGTGGCGAAGAAGATCGCCGGGGAGATCATCGGCACGACGATGCTCCACTGCATGCGAAGCCCGGTGGCTCCGTCGATCCTGGCCGCCTCGATCACGGACTCCGGGAGCTGCTCCAGCGCCGCGGAGAAGATCAGCATGTTGTAGCCGAGCCCCTGCCACACGCTCATCACGACGACCATGATCATCGCCCAGCTGGGGTCCGCCAGGAAGTTGGGCAGGGTGATGCCGAACCAGCTCTGGGCGGCGCCGTTGAACAGTCCCTGCGGCTGCAGCATCATCTTCCACACGAGGACGTTCGCCACCATCGGCGTGACCACCGGGATGAAGAACAGCACGCGCAGCGCCCCTCGCCCGCGGATGCGCGGTCCGAGCCCCATCGCCAGCGCAAGCGAGAGGACGATGCTCAGCGGGACGTAGAGCAGGGTGAAGACCGCCGTGTTCCGCAGAGCCGGCCAGAAGTCGGGACTCGACGTGAAGAGCGTGATGTAGTTGTCAAGCCCGGTGAACGTCTTCTCGCCGTACGTCGGCCAGTCGAAGAAGCTCATCACGATGGAGAGCACGACGGGCACGATCGTGAACACGGCGAGGCCCACCAGGGCCGGGCTTGCGAAGCCCAGCGCCTGGCGGCCCTCTGCCTTGGCGAGAGACCCCCGGCGGCGCACGGTGGTCGTCATCGAATCCCCTTCCTCGGCGTCTCGCGCCTCAGTTTCCGAACTGCTGCTGCGCGGACTCGAGAACGTTCGTCGATCTCGTCTCACACGGAGAGATCCGCTCCCGGTCGGAACTGGCGCGGGCGCTCTCCCTCGCCCCGTCCACGGTCTCCCTCCGCGTCCAGGAGCTCGTGGAGGCCGGGATTCTGCGGGAGGACGGCCATGAGGAGAGCCGGGGCGGGCGGCGGCCACGGCGCCTATCGCTCAACAGCGACAACTCCCGCGTCCTCGCCGCCGAGCTCGGCGGCGGTCACGCCCGCCTCGGCGTCCTCGATCTCGGCGGCCGACTGCACCGCACGGAGACGATCCCGATCACCATCTCGGACGGCCCGGAGGAGACCCTGGCCGCCGTCGCACGGTCGCTTCGACAGCTCGCCGAGGACGCAGACATCCGAGCGATCGGTCTCGCCCTCCCCGGTCCGGTCCAGATCGCGACCGGCAGCGTGGAGCAGCCCTCCCGCATGCCCGGCTGGCATGGGTTCCCCGCGGCCGAGGCCCTCTCGGACGGGTTCGGTGTTCCGGTCGTGGTCGACAACGACGCGAACCTGATGGCCCTCGGCGAGCACCATCGCCGCCTCGGACGCGAGGAGCACAGCATCACGGTGAAGGCCGGAACGGCGATCGGCAGCGGCATCATCGTCGCCGGGGAGGTCCATCGCGGCGCGACCGGGGCTGCGGGAGACATCACTCACGCCCGGATCGCCGGTGCCGCGGACGTCCCGTGCTCCTGCGGCAATCACGGGTGTCTGGAGACCGTCGCCAGCGGCGCGGCGCTCGTGCGGCAGATGCGCGAGCGCGGCGTCGATGTCCGCACCGCCGCGGACGTCCTGGCCCGCGCCCGTGACGGCGAGCCGCTCGCCACCTCGCTCGTGCGCACCGCGGGGACGTTCCTCGGCCAGGTCCTCTCGGGGGTCGTGAACTTCTTCAACCCCCACGCCGTCTTCCTGACCGGCGGCCTGAGCGCGAGCGAGCCCTTCCTCGCCGCGGTGCGCAGCCGGGTGTACGAGGCCTGTCACCCGCTCGCCACCCAGACTCTGCGCATCGAGGCCGCAGAGTCCGGACCCGACGCGGCGCTCTACGGCGCGGCCAGGCTCGCCGCCGCCCGGATCGACCCCGCGAGCCTGCGTCCGAGCTGACGCCTCTCCCCCGGGCCCGTGGAACGCGTCACTCGCCGGGAACGAGCGTCAGCTCGATGACGGGCACGAGCACATCCGGGCGACGGATCGGGAGGTGCACGCTCAGCGTCCCTTCCGCCTCGCCGGCAGGGGTCATCAGGTCCGCTTGCCGCGTGGGATCGCTCACGGAGGTCTGCAGCCACGATCCGTCGTTCAGCAGACGCGCGAACGACACCTTCCCCGCCAGGCCCGGCAGATGCACGACGCCGAGCGGCCAGTGGAACAGGTGCAGGTAGAGGCGATCCCCGCGGCGTGTGTAGACCCCCTCCCGGGGAGGGCTGAGCGGTGAATGACCGGCACCGACGATCGCCCGGCGGTGAAGGCGCATCCACTCGCCGATCTCGGCGAGCACCTGCTCGTCACGACGGGAGATCGCGCCGCGGCCGTCCGGTCCGATGTTCAGCAGCATGTTGCCGCCCATCGAGACCGAGTCCGCCAGCATCTGCACCAGCAGGGTCGCGGACTTCTGGTCGTGATTGTCGCGGTGATAGCCCCACGACCCGTTGATCGTCTGACACGCCTCCCATACCTGGGGTTCTCCGTCCCGCATCAGGGGCGCCGTGGGCTGGTACTGCTCCGGCGTCACCAGATCCGCCGGGATCCCCAGGCGGTCGTTCACGAGCATGTCCGGCTGGAGCCGCCGGCACAGGGCCAGCAGTCCCTCGGCGTCCCAGTCCTCCGGCCCCTTCCCCGCCCAGCCGCCGCTGCTGTCCGGGTAGGTGAAGTCGAAGAAGAGGTAGTCGACGTCGCCGTAACGCGTCAGCAGCTCCTCGACCTGGCCGTGCAGGAAGGCTCGATACCGGCCCATGTCCCGCCGCTCGTTGCGCCCGTGCTCGGCCTCCTCGCCGCGGAGGGGGTGATTCGCGTCGACGGTGAAATCCGGGTGGTGCCAGTCCAGCAGCGAGTGGTAAAAGCCGACCCGCAGGCCCTCGTCGTGCACCGCGTCCACGAACTCCCGCACCAGGTCCCGCCCGCACGCCGACACCGACGTGAAATCCGTCAGCGCCGAGTCCCACAGGCAGAAGCCGTCGTGGTGCTTCGTCGTGAGCACGACATACCCCATGCCCGTGGCCTTCGCCCGGCGCGCGATCTCCCGGGCATCGAACAGGTCGGGGTCGAAGTTCTCGAAATACGCGCGATACTCCTCCGATGAAAGCCGCTCGTAGCTCTGGACCCACTCGTGTCTCGCCGCCGTGCTGTACAGGCCGAAATGCACGAACATCCCGAATCTCGCCTCGTCGAACCACTGCTGCCGCATCGTTCCTCCTCTGGACTCACCCCATCCTGACATAAACATCGGATGTCTGGGGTGTGATGCACAGACATCGGTCATGGAGCGGGCGCAGGTACACGAAACGCGGTGACCGCCGGGGCGGGTCACCGCGTTTCGTCCCGTCGCTGCGCTCCTCGCTCAACGACCGGGGGGGG
>NZ_BCRA01000052.1 GCF_001552355.1 Microbacterium resistens NBRC 103078 | reverse complement strand
GGGGGGGAAGGGTCAGCGCGCAGCGCTGCCCTCGACCCAGGCCCGAAGGGCCGGCGGGCGCTCCGCGCCCCGACCAGCACCGTCCTCGCGGACGACGTCGAGGTCAGCGCGCAGCGCTGCCCTCGACGTAGTCCTCGTCCGTCTGCTGCCAGGCGAACAGGGCGCGCAGCTCCTTGCCCGTGGCCTCGATCGGGTGCCCCTGCTCCTTCTCGCGAAGGGCGAGGAACTCCGCCGCGCCGTTGTCCTGGTCCTCGATGAAGCGCGTGGCGAAGGCGCCGGACTGGATGTCCGCCAGCACGTCCTTCATCCGCTCCTTCACCCCGGCGTCGATGACGCGCGGGCCCGAGACGTAGTCGCCGAACTCGGCCGTGTCGGAGATCGACCAGCGCTGCTTGGCGATGCCGCCCTCCCACATGAGGTCCACGATGAGCTTCAGCTCGTGCAGCACCTCGAAGTAGGCGATCTGCGGCTGGTAGCCGGCCTCGACCAGCGTCTCGAAGCCCGCCTGGACGAGGTGGCTCATGCCGCCGCACAGCACGGCCTGCTCGCCGAACAGGTCGGTCTCGGTCTCCTCGGTGAAGGTCGTCTTGATGACGCCGGCGCGGGTGCCGCCGATCGCCTTCGCGTAGGACAGCGCGGTGGCCCAGGCGTTGCCGGAGGCGTCGCGCTCGACCGCGATGATGTCCGGGATGCCGCGGCCGGCGACGAACTCGCGACGCACGGTGTGACCGGGCGCCTTCGGCGCGACGAGGATGACGTCCACGCCCTCGGGCGCGTCGATGTAGCCGAAGCGGATGTTGAAGCCGTGGGCGAAGGCCAGGGTCTTGCCCGCGGTCAGGTTCGGCGCGATCGCGTCGGCGTAGATCCCGCGCTGGTGCTGGTCGGGCGCCAGGATCATGATGAGGTCGGCCCAGGCGGTGGCGTCCGCGACGTTCTTGACCGGGAAGCCGGCCTCCTCCGCCTTGGCGATCGACTTCGAGCCCTCCTTGAGGGCGATCGCGACCTCGACGCCGGAGTCGCGCAGGTTCATCGCGTGCGCGTGACCCTGCGAGCCGTAGCCGACGATCGCGACCTTCTTGCCCTGGATGATGGACAGGTCCGCGTCGTCGTCGTAGAAGATCTCGGTGCTCACTTTGTCTTTCTCCTTGATAGTGGTTGGTTCGGGGCCCAGGGCCCCTGAGCGTGTGGGAGGGTCAGCCGCGCAGGACGCGCTCGGTGATGCTCTTGCTGCCGCGGCCGATCGCGAGCAGCCCGGACTGGGCGAGCTCCTTGATGCCGAACGGCTCCAGGGCCCGAAGCAGCGCCTCGACCTTGCCCTTGTCGCCGGTGACCTCGATCACCAGCGCATCGGGGGCGTAGTCGACCACCGACGCGCGGAAGAGGTTGACGACCTCCAGCACGTTGGAGCGGTTGGCGTTGTCCGTGCGGACCTTGACCAGCACGTGTTCGCGGTGCACGGAGGCGGCCGGGTCCAGCTCGACGATCTTGATGACGTTGATGAGCTTGTTCAGCTGCTTCGTCACCTGCTCGAGCGGCAGGTCCTCGACGTCCACGACGACCGTGATGCGCGAGATGCCGGGCACCTCGGTCACGCCCACCGCGAGGGACTCGATGTTGAAGCCGCGACGGGCGAAGAGCCCGGCGACGCGGGTCAGCAGACCGGGGGTGTCCTCGACGAGGAGGCTCAGCACATGGGTGGACACGTCTCAGTCCTCCTCATCGAACGCCGGCGCGTGGTCGCGCGCGTACTGGACATAGCTGTTGCTGACCCCCTGCGGCACCATCGGCCACACCATCGAGTCCGCGCTCACGACGAAGTCGATCACGACGGGGCGGTCGTTCGTCTCGAGGGCGAGGGTGATCGCGGCGTCGATCTCCTCCTCCTTCTCCACCCGGATCCCGAGGCAGCCGTAGGCCTCCGCGAGCTTCACGAAGTCGGGAACGCGGACCGAGCCGTGGCCCGTGTTGAGGTCCGTGTTGGAGTGACGGCCGTCGTAGAAGAGCGTCTGCCACTGCCGGACCATGCCGAGCGAGGAGTTGTTGATGATCGCGACCTTGATCGGGATGTTGTTGATGACGCAGGTCGCGAGCTCCTGGTTGGTCATCTGGAAGCATCCGTCGCCGTCGATCGCCCACACCACGCGGTCGGGCTCGGCCACCTTCGCGCCCATGGCCGCCGGCACCGCGTACCCCATGGTGCCCGCTCCCCCGGAGTTGAGCCAGGAGTTGGGGCGCTCGTACTTGATGAACTGCGCCGCCCACATCTGGTGCTGCCCGACCCCGGCGGCGTAGACCGCCTCGGGTCCGGTGAGCTCGCCGATGCGCTGGATCACGTGCTGCGGCGCGAGCAGGCCGTCCGTCGTCGGCGAGAAGCCGAGCGGGAACTCGGTGCGGAGGCCGTCGAGGTACGACCACCACTCCTCGATGTCGGGCTTCTGGCCGCCGGTGAGGCCGCGGAACGCCGCGTCCAGGTCCGTCAGGACGTCCTTCACGTCGCCCACGATCGGCACGTCGGCGGTGCGGATCTTGGAGATCTCGGCCGGATCGATGTCGACGTGCACGACCTTCGCGTTCGGGGCGAACAGCGCGGCCTTGCCCGTCACGCGGTCGTCGAAGCGCGTCCCGACGGCGAGCAGCAAGTCCGCCTCCTGGAGCGCGAGGACCGCGGGAACCGTCCCGTGCATCCCCGGCATGCCGAGGTGCTGCGGGTGCGAGTCCGGGAACGCGCCGCGCGCCATGAGCGTCGTCACGACGGGCGCGCCCGTCGACTCGGCGAGCTCCTTCAGCTCCGCCGAGGCACGGCCGCGGACGATGCCGCCGCCGACGTACAGCACGGGCTTGCGGGACTCGGCCAGCAGCGCGGCGGCCGCCTGGATCTGCTTTCCGTGCGCCTTCGTCACCGGGCGGTACCCGGGCAGGTCGTACTTCGGCGGCCAGACGAACGGAGCCTTGGCCTGCTGCGCGTCCTTGGTGATGTCCACGAGGACCGGGCCGGGGCGCCCGGTGCTGGCCACCTCGAAGGCGGCGGCGATGGCGCCGGGGATGTCCTCGGCGCGCTTGACGAGGAAGGAGTGCTTCGTCACCGGCATCGTGATGCCCACGATGTCGGCCTCCTGGAACGCGTCGGTGCCCATCAGCGTGGAGAACACCTGGCCGGTGATCGCCACGATCGGGATCGAGTCCATGTAGGCGTCGGCGATCGCCGTGACGAGGTTGGTCGCGCCGGGCCCGGAGGTGGCGATCGTGACGCCCACCCGGCCCGAGGCGGTCGCATAGCCCTCGGCGGCGTGACCGCCGCCCTGCTCGTGACGGACGAGGATGTGGCGGACGCCGGTGGAGTCCAGCAGGGGGTCGTAGACCTCCATGATGGCGCCGCCGGGGATGCCGAAGACATCCGTGACCCCGAGGAGCTCGAGGGAACGGACGACGGCTTGGGCTCCCGTCAGTTCGGGAGCGGCTGCAGGACGGGCGGGCGGCCGTGGCACGGCCGGCGCGGAGTCAGCGGTCATGGGATTCCTTGCGATCGATGATCGGATGACGGGGTGGGCGCCGCCGGACCGGCGGCGCGGGCCTCAGCCCGTCGTGGCTCCTTCGGCGGCGGAGCGCACGAGTCGGGAGTACTTGGCAAGAACGCCTCGGGTGTAGCGCGGAGGAAGCGGCTCCCAGCCTTCCCGGCGGGAGCTCAGCTCGGCCTCCTCGACGAGTAGGTCGAGAGTCCGAGCCGCGATATCGACCCGAATCAGATCACCATCGCGCACGAAGGCGATGGGACCGGCGTCCACCGCTTCGGGTGCTATGTGGCCGATGCACAGGCCGGTTGTGCCGCCTGAGAATCGTCCGTCCGTCAAGAGTAGTACATCTTTTCCGAGCCCCGCGCCCTTGATGGCCGCGGTGATCGCCAGCATCTCCCGCATGCCGGGGCCGCCCTTGGGTCCCTCGTAGCGGATGACCACGACGTCGCCGGCGCTGATCTCTCCGGCTTCCAGCGCGTCCATCGCCGCGCGCTCGCGCTCGAACACCCGCGCGGGCCCCTCGAACACGGCGGCGTCGAAGCCGGCCGTCTTCACCACGGCGCCCTCCGGCGCGAGGCTGCCGTGCAGGATCGTCAGGCCGCCGGTGGCGTGGATCGGGTCGTCGAAGCGACGGATGACGGTGCCGTCGACCGGCTGCGGGTCCAGCTCGCGCAGGTTCTCGGCGAGGGTCTTGCCGGTGACGGTCAGCGCGTCGCCGTGGAGCAGCCCCTCGTCCAGCATCGCCTTCATGATGACGGGGATCCCGCCGTGACGGTCGACGTCGTTCATCACGAACTGGCCGAACGGCTTGAGGTCGCCCACGTGCGGCACCTTGTCGCCGATCCGGTTGAAGTCGTGCAGGGTGAGGTCGACCCCGGCCTCGCGGGCGATCGCGAGCAGGTGGAGCACCACGTTGGTCGAGCCGCCCAGCGCCATCGCGAGCGCCACAGCGTTCTCGAACGCCTCGGGCGTGAGGATGTCCCCGGTCGTGATCCCCAGGCGCAGCAGGTTCACCACGGCCTCGCCGGAGCGGTGCGCGAACTGGTCACGGCGGCGGTCCGCGGACGGCGGCGCGGCGGAGCCCGGAAGGCTCAGGCCGAGCGCCTCGGCGACGGACGCCATCGTGTTCGCCGTGTACATGCCGCCGCACGCGCCCTCACCGGGCGCGAACGCGCACTCGATCCGCTTGAGGTCCTCCTCGCTCATCCGGCCGGACAGGCACGCGCCGACGCCCTCGAAGGAGTCGATGATCGTGATGTCCTTCTCCGTCCCGTCGGACAGCTTCACCCAGCCCGGGGCGATCGACCCGGCGTAGAGGAAGACGCTGGAGAGGTTGAGCCGGGCGCTGGCCATGAGCATGCCGGGGATCGACTTGTCGCACCCGGCGAGCAGCACGGACCCGTCGAGGCGCTCGGCCATCATCACCGTCTCGACCGAGTCGGCGATGACCTCGCGGGAGACGAGGGAGAAGTGCATCCCCTCGTGCCCCATCGAGATGCCGTCGGAGACGGAGATCGTGCCGAACTGCAGCGGGTATCCGCCTCCCGCGTGCACGCCCTCCTTCGCCCCCTGGGCGAGCCGGTCCAGGCTCAGGTTGCACGGCGTGATCTCGTTCCAGCTCGACGCGATGCCGATCTGGGGCTTGTCCCAGTCCGCGTCGCCCATGCCGACGGCACGGAGCATGCCGCGCGAGGTCGTGGCCTCGATGCCGTCGGTGACGACGCGGCTGCGGGGCTTGATGTCGATGTCTGAGCGCGCGGCGAGCGCGCCGGTGGAAGGCTCGTTCGGGGACATGCTCGCAGTCTATTCCTGCGCCGACGCCCTCTCGTGCGCGAGAACGCCGAGGAGCAGGCCCATCCCTTGTGGATCCTCCACACGAAGGACCGCGGCCGTCTCGCCCGGGCCGACGCGGACTCCGACGTCCTCGGGACCGAGCGTGCGCATGGCGTCCTCGTCGGTGACGTCGTCGCCGGCGAACAGCACGGCGGTGGCACCGTAGTGCTCCCGCAGCCGCGCGATCGCGGCGTCCTTGCCCTCGCTGCGCCAGGAGAACTCCCGGATGTGGTGGCCGGTCCGACGCCGCCAGCGCGGGATCCGCCGCGCGGCCCATTCGTCCACGAGGGCGAACGCGCGGTCCTCGTCCCCCTGCGTCGCGCGGCGGGCGTGGACGCCGAACCCGAGGCTCTTGGGCTCGAAGTCGATGCCCGGGATCGGGCGGATGAGCTCCTGCACCTCGGCCTCGATCTCGCCGCGCCCGTCCGGCTCGGCGAGCGCCGCGTCATCGTCGCCGCCGGCCTCTCCCGGGAACCAGTACTGCACGCCGTGCGACCCCGCGAGCGCCAGCCGCGAGTCGTCGGCGTGCTCCGCGATCTCGCGGAGGTGGTGGAGGCTGCGCCCGGAGACGTACGCGACCGTCGTGTCCGGCAGCGCGGCCAGCCGCGCGACCGCCTCGGCCACCTCCGGGAGCGCGCGCGCCGACATCGGGTCGTCGACGTGCGGAGACGCCGTCCCGTCGAAGTCGAGCGCGACGAGCAGCCTCGGGGTCCGGGCGAGCGCAGTCAGCGCATGGTCGGCGGTCTCGGGCGTCCAAGGGCGGGTCATCGTTCCTCCGTGTTCGCAAGCGGTCGGTTCCAGTATCCCGTGCCGGTCCCGCGACGCGTCCGGGGACCCTGCGCTCACGGACTCTCCCATTCCCGCGCACGGTGACGTTGCGGCCGGGCGCCCGCTGTGCTCGGCTGTCCTCATGAGCCCCGAGCGCCCCGTCACCGGCCGCCCGGCCGGAAAGGCCGACCTGGTCAAGACCCTGGACGCGTACCGGGCGCGCCGCGGCGAGTTCCGTGTCGTTGACGTGCCGCCTCTGCAGTACCTGATGGTGGACGGACACGGCGATCCCAACGTCTCCCCTGACTACGCCTCGGGGATCGAGGCGCTCTATCCGCTCGCCTACGCGCTGAAGTTCGCCAGCAAGCGCGTGCTGGGGCGGGACTACGTCGTCCCGCCCCTGGAGGGACTGTGGTGGGCGGAGGACATGGAGACGTTCACCGCCCGCCGCGACAAGTCCCAGTGGGACTGGACGCTGATGATCCTCACCCCCGACTGGATCGGACGGGAGGCGTTCGAGGAGGCTCTCGCCGCCGTCCGTGCGAAGAAGGCCCCGCCCCGCATCGACGACGTGCGTCTGGAGACACTCGAGGAGGGGCTCTGCGTGCAGACGCTGCACCTCGGGCCGTACGACGATGAGGGGCCCGTCCTGGAACGGATGCACGACGAGATCATCCCGGGCGAGAGACTGCGACGGACAGGCATCCATCACGAGGTCTACTTCAGCGACGCCCGGCGGACCGCGCCCGCGCGTCTGCGCACACTCCTGCGCCAGCCCGTCGAGCGCGTCTGAGGACGACGTCCCGCCTATCGACGGCCCTGCTCGGCCTCCCACGCGCTGTACTGCTTCTCCAGCGCCTTCATGATCTCCCACACCTGCGCGGCCGGGACCCGCACGCGGCTGACGAGCTCCGCATCGGCGACCGTCTGCCCGGCGTTCTCGGGATCCGGACGCATCGGCTGAGAGAGGGCGAGGAAGTCGAGCACGAAGGTCTCGCTGGTGTGCCAGACGCCGGCGAAGTCGGCGTAGTGGCCGGCGACCCGGTCGTCGGGGACCTTGACGTTGAGTCGGGGCGGGGAGGACGCGGGCTGGCTCATCACCCCATGCTATGAGGCCCGTCTCAGCCGCGGGCGGCGCGCACCTCCCCGAGAGCCGTGAGGAACGCCGAGGACCACGCCGTGACGTCGTTCTCCAGCACGCGCTTGCGCAGCGCGCGCATGCGACGCCCCTGCTCGGCCGCCGGCATCTCCACCGCCGTCATGATCGCGTCCTTGAGGCCTTCGATGTCGTGGGGGTTGACCCGCACGGCCTGGCGCAGCTCGTCCGCGGCACCGGTGAACTCGCTCAGCACGAGCACGCCGCGGTTGTCGGCGCGCGTGGCGACGTACTCCTTCGCCACGAGGTTCATCCCGTCGCGCAGCGCCGTCACGAGCATCACGTCGGCGGCCAGGTAGAGCGCGACCATCTCCTCCCGGGGGTGCCCCTGGTGCAGGTAGCGGATGGCGGTGTGGTCCATGGTGTCGTGGTTGCCGTTGATCCTGGCGACCGCGAGCTCGATCTCGTCGCGCAGGTGCACGTAGGCGTCCACCCGCTCGCGGCTCGGGCTCGCGACCTGGACGAAGGTGCAGTCCTCGACGGAGAGGCGGCCCTGGTCGAGGAGCTCGCCGAACGCCTTGATGCGGTGCCGGATGCCCTTCGTGTAGTCCAGCCGGTCCACGCCGAGCAGGATCCGCTTGGGGTTTCCGAGCCCCTCCCGGATCTCCGCGGCGCGGGCCTGGATGTCCGGACGCGCGGCGAGCTCGCGGTACGGCCGGGTGTCGATCGAGATGGGGAACGACCGGGCGACGACCGGGCGCGTCCCCCCGCCGGGCACCGGCACGGAGACCGTGGAGGCCTTGATCTCGTGCTTCAGCCTCCGCCGGACCGCCGTGAGGAAGTACGTCGCGTCCTGTGCCCGCTGGAAGCCGATGACATCGGCGCCGAGCAGTCCCTGGAGCACCTGATCGCGCCAGGGAAGCTGCGCGTAGAGCCCGTGGGCGGGGAACGGGATGTGGTGGAAGTAGCCGATGGTGAGATCGGGACGCAGCTCGCGCAGCAGCTGCGGGACGAGCTGGAGCTGGTAGTCGTGCACCCAGACCGTCCCGCCGTCCGAGACCGCCTTCGCCGCCGCCTCGGCGAAGCGCCGGTTCACGCGGACGTAGGCGTCCCACCACTCCCGGTGATACTGCGGCGGCGCGATCACGTCGTGGTACAGCGGCCAGATCGTGTCGTTCGCGAAGCCCTCGTAGTACTCCTCGACGTCGGTCGACGAGAGCGTGACCGGGATCAGACGGATCCCGTCGATCTCGAACGGGGCGAGATCCAGGTCGGGCTGCCCCGCCCACCCCACCCAGGCGCCGTCCACATCGTGCATGACGGGTTCGAGCGCGGCCACGAGTCCTCCCGGCGAGCGCCGCCAGGACTCCTCGCCGTCCCCACTCACCACCCGGTCGACGGGAAGACGATTGGCGACGACGACGAACTCGGCAGCGGGCATGGTGCTCCTCCTCGGGGTCGGATTCCGCTTCCCAGGCTAGCGAGCGCCGGCCGTCCGGTTGACGCAACTTACGAAAGCTATGCGCGCCGCCGCCGCGCGACGCACCCTGGGTGGGCGGGTCATCGAGGATCCGCCCTCGTTCATCCTCTGAAAGGACAGATGATGCACTCAGAGCCCCGCGCCGACGCGGGCCTGCAGAACGACCCGGCGGTGGCCGTGTACACCGGGGTCCTCCCCGCGGAGAGGCCGCCCCGCCGCTGGCCCCGGATCGTCGGACGTGCCGCGTTCGCCGTGATCGCGGTGTCCTCCATCGTGGCGGCCACGGCCTTCTCCTTCGCCTCCGGCAGCACGGGCGCAGACCCGCGCTCCTCGCTGACGCTCATCGCGCCGGCGGGCGTCGGCGGCGGCTGGGACGGCTTCGCCCGGGAGCAGCAGCAGGCCATGCGGATCGACGGCATCGCGAACAACGTGCAGGTCGTGAACATCCCGGGTGCCGGCGGGACCATCGGCCTCAGCGCCTTCACCGGCATGGAGCCGACGGCCAACACGCTGCTGGCCACCGGCGCCGCCATGCTCGGCGGGATCGTGCTGAACCGCTCCTCGGTCGATCTCTCCGACGTCCGCCCGATCGCCCGCATCGCCGAGGACTACTCGGTGTTCGTCGTGCGCGCGGATGCGCCGTGGGACACGGTGGACGACTTCGCCGCGGCGTGGGACGCCGACCATCGCGGGATCCGCTTCACCGGCGGATCCGCCGGGTCGATCGACCACCTGCTCATCGCCCAGTTCGCCCAGGTGCAGGACATCCCGCCGGCGGAGATCACGTACATCCCGAAGTCCGGGGGCGGCGAGGCGATCCAGACCCTCATGTCGGACACCGCGGACGTCGCCGTCACGGGCTACAACGAGGTCGCCGACCAGGTCGAGGCCGGCCGGGTGAAGGTGCTGGCGATCTCCGCGCCGCAGCGACTGCCCGGCGTCGACATCCCGACGTTCGAGGAGGAGGGATACGGCGTGAACCTCGTCAACTGGCGGGGCCTGCTGGCCCATCCCGGCATCTCGGACGAGCAGTTCGAGGCCGTGCGTCAGATCGTCCGGGAGACGGCCGAGTCCGACGCGTGGGCGGATGCGCTCGCCCGGAACAAATGGGTGGACTCGTACCTCGACGGCGAGGAGCTCGAGAGGTTCCTCGTCGAGGACCAGGAGCGCACCGCCGCACTCGTGAAGGAGCTGGGACTGTGACCGCTGTCGACACCGCTGCCGCCGCCACGGCCAGGACCTCGTGGTGGACCGGGCGCGCGGGGCTCGTGATCCCCGCCATCCTCTTCGCCTTCTCGGCCTATCTCACGGTCGGGATCCTCACGATGCAGGTCCCCGAGGGCGCCTCCGCGCCCGGGCCGGCCTTCTTCCCGGCACTCATCGCGATCGCCGGGTTCGTCGTCTCGGTCCTGCTCGCACTCCAGTACATCCGCACTCCGGAGCCGGCCGAGCCCGCGACCTACAGCGAGTTCGACGAGGTGTCGGACTCCGCCCGGGCCGAGGCGGAGGCCGCCGCCCGGGTGAAGTACCGGTTCTTCTCCGACTGGGTGTGCGTCGCGTGGGCGGCCGGCGGGTTCCTCGCGTTCTCGCTGCTGCTCGTGCCCGCGGGATGGATCCTCGCCGGGGCGCTGCTGTTCTGGTGCGTGGCGCGGGCGATGGGCTCCCGCAAACCCCTGCTCGACGCGGTCATCGCGCTGATGATGTCGAGCCTCGTCTACCTGGCGTTCGGCGTCGCGCTGGGTCTGGACCTGCCGTCCGGCGTCCTGGGAGGTCTGTGATGGATGCGATCGGAATGCTGATGGAGGGGTTCGCGCACGCGTTCACCCCGATGAACCTGCTGTTCGTCGTCGTCGGCTGCCTCCTCGGCACCGCGGTCGGCGTGCTGCCCGGGCTGGGGTCGTCCATGGCCGTGGCGCTGCTGCTGCCGATGACGTTCGCGCTCGATCCGACGGCCGCGTTCATCATGTTCGCGGGCGTGTACTTCGGCGGGCTGTTCGGCGACTCCACCATGGCGATCCTGCTCAACACCCCGGGACAGGCATCGTCGATCGCCTCCACGTTCGAGGGGCACAAGATGGCGCGTGCGGGCCGGGCTCCCCAGGCCCTGGCCACCGCGGCCATCGGCGCCTTCATCGGCGGCATGGTGTCCTGTGTCGTCGTGGTCTTCCTGGCCCCGGCTCTCGCCGCGCTGTCCAGCGCGTTCGGACCGGCCGAGTACTTCGCCCTCGCGCTGTTCGCCTTCATCGCCACCTCCTCGGTGGTCGCCGACTCCGTGCTCAAGGGCATCGCGGCGCTCATCCTGGGCCTGGGGCTCGCCACGATCGGGATCGACTCGGTCTCGGGGGCGGAGCGCTTCAGCTTCGGCGTCCCGCAGCTGTTCGACGGCGTCTCGCTCGTGACCGTGACGGTGGCGATCCTGGCGCTCGGCGAGGTGTTCCACATCGCCAGCCGGATCCGCCGCGACCCCACGTCGCGGATCCTGCGCAGCAAGGGACGACCGTTCCTCAGCCGAGCGGAGTTCCGGGAGGCGATGCCGGCCTGGCTGCGCGGGACCGGGATCGGGCTGCCGTTCGGCGTGATCCCCGTCGGCGGTGCGGACGTGCCGACCTTCATCGCCTATTCGGCGGAGAAGGCGTTGGACAAGCGGCGCAAGGACCCGCAGTTCGGACGCGGTGCGATCCGCGGTCTCGCCGCCCCGGAGGCGGCGGGCAACGCGACCACCGGGACCGCGATGGGCGCGCTGCTCGCGCTCGGGCTGCCCGTGTCGGCCACGGCCGCGATCATGCTCGCCGCCTTCCGCCAGTACGGACTGCAGCCGGGACCGCTGCTGTTCGAACGCGCACCCGAACTGGTGTGGGGGCTGCTCGCGAGCTTCTTCCTGGCCATGGTCGTACTGCTCATCCTCAACCTGCCGTTCGCGCAGCTGTGGGCGAAGCTCCTGCTGATCCCGCGCCCGTACCTCTACGGGGGCATCGCGCTGATGTGCGGCCTGGGCGTGTTCGCGACGTCCTCGTCGTCCTTCGAGCTCCTGTTGCTGCTGGGCGTCGGTGTGCTCGGGTTCGCCATGCGCCGCTTCGGAGTCCCGCTGGCGCCGCTGCTGATCGGCATGGTGCTCGGACCGCTCGCAGAGACCAGCATGCGTGACGCGCTGCTGAGCTCCGGCGGCGACTACGGGACGTTCGTCGCCGGTCCGATCCCGCTCGTGATCTACGCGCTCCTGCTCGGGGCGCTCGCGATCTCGGTGGTGGGCCGGATCCGGACGCGGAAGACGGCCGCTCCCGTCGCCGCACCCGAGAAGGAGACCGCCGACGCCTGAGCCGTGACCCGGACCCCGCGTTCCCGTTCGCCGGAACGCGGGGTCCTCGCGTCACGGGAGCAGGTAGCGCCGCTCCGGGCGCCCCGCACCGTAGCGCAGCCGCACCCGGACCTCGCCACGCTCGTGCAGGTGCTCCAGATAGCGCCGGGCGCTCACCCGCGAGATCCCGATCCGGTCGGCCGCCTCCTGCGCGGACAGGTCCTCCTCCGCGGCGGCGAGCACCTCGCGCACGGCCCTCAGCGTCTCCTCCGCCAGTCCTCGTCCGGACCGGCCGGCGGCGGGGCCCGCGCCGAACACGCGGTCGACGGCGGCCTGGTCGGCCAGCCCCTCTCCCGGCGCGTCGTGCAGGTGGACCCGGTAGCGGGCCAGACGGTCGCTGAGCTCCTGACGCTCGAACGGCTTGACGAGATAGCCCGCGACGCCGCCGCGCAGCGCCTGCGCGACCGTGCGCTGCTCGCGCGCCGCGGTGATGACGATGGCGTCGAGCTCGGGACGGATCTGCCGCAGCCTCGGCAGGAGAGCCAGGCCGTGTCCGTCGGGCAGGTGCAGATCGAGGAGGACGAGGTCCGGGGCGCGTTTGGCGACAGCGTCGAGCGTCGCACTGACGGTGTGCGCGATGCCGCACACACGGAAGCCGGGCTCGTCGGCGACGAAGCCGGCGTGCAGGCCGGCGACGGTCGGGTCGTCGTCGACCACGAGGACGTCGATCACGGGTTCTTCTCTCCTTCGGCACGGTCTCCGGCGCGGCGAAGGAGCGTGGCGGTGAACACCGCGCCGTCCGTGTCCGCGCCCGTCACGTCTCCCCCGTTGCGGCGACAGACGTGCCGGACGAGGGCGAGTCCGTATCCCCGGCCTCCGGGGTCCGCGGCCTCCTTGGTGCTGACGCCGCGCGCGATCAGCAGCTCCGGATCCACGCCGCCGAAGCCCGGACCGGAGTCCTGCACGGTGACGGTGATCACCCCGTCCTCGTCGCGGACGTCGACGTCGACCTCTGCCGCCTCCTGCCCGGAGACGGCGTCGAACGCGTTGTCGATGAGGTTGCCGACCACCGTGATCAGGTCGTTCGACAGCGCAGGGGCGACGGCGCCGAGCTGTGCGTCCTCGTCCAGCAGCAGGCTCACCCGTCGCTCCGCCGCGACCGAGGACTTGGCGATGAGCAGCGCGGCGAGGGGCGGGTCCGCGATCTGCTCGGTCACGGCGTCCACCATGGCCGAGCGGGTGAGGGCGATGCCGGAGATGTAGCGGAGAGCCTGCTCCGCCTCCCCCGTCTGCAGCAGCCCTGAGACGGTGTGCATCTGGTTGGCGAACTCGTGGGTCTGGGCACGGAGCAGGTCGGTCGTCGTCCGGCTCGCCCCGAGCGCCTCCTCCAGCGCCAGCAGCTCCGTGCGGTCGCGGAGCGTCGTCACCGTGCCCACGGCCCGATCACGGGCACGGATCGGGCGGCGGTTGACCACGAGGAGGCGGTCGGCCACGACGAGGGGGGCGTCCGATCCGGGTTCGGCGGCGTTCGGTGCGAGGGCGAGCCGGACGGCGGGATCGGTGTCGATCTGGTCGAGCCGCTGCCCCTCCCTGACGCTCTGCCAGCCGAGGAGCTCTCGCGCCGCCTCGTTGAGCACCGAGACGCGGCCGTCCGCGTCCACGGCCACCACGCCCTCCTTCACCCCGCGGATCAGCGCCTCTCGGTGCTCGACGAGCTCCGCGATCTCCCCCGGCTCCATGCCGAGCGTCTGCCGCTTCAGCCGGCGCGACAGGAGGTAGGAGCCGCCGACGCCGATGGCCCCGAACACGGCGAGCGTGACGAGGAGGTCCGGGACCGCCGCGCGGATCCGCTCGGGCCACTCCGGGTAGTCCTGGACCGCGACGGCCACGCCGATGAGGGCTCCCGTCTCGTCGAGGACCGGTGCCCGGGACAACAGCACCGGGTGCGCCTCGAGGGAGGCGGTGCCGGTCCACGACCGGTCCGGTTCCGCCCCCGCCATCTCGGGCGGTGCCGGCTTGCCGCTTCGCGTCGGGTCGGTCGAGGCGACCACGCGCCCCTCCGCGTCGACGATCGCGGTCTCCGACAGCCCCGCGACGCCGCGGGCCGATTCGGCGGCGACGAGCAGCGCCTCGGGAGGGGCGCCCCCGGCGTCGGCCTCGGGCAGCAGCGCCCGCAGCAGCGGCGAGGCGGCGAGCGACTCGGCTGTCGAGAGGGTCCGACGGCTCTCCTGCTCCTCGAAGGTCCGCAGCGACTGGCCGAGGGAGAGGTAGAGGACGCCGGAGAGCGCACCGGCCAGCACCACGAGCTGCAGCACGAGCAGCTGCGCGGCGAGGCTGAGGCGGACGGGCCCGCGGGGTTCGGCCAGGAGTCCCTCCCGATAAGGTGTGCCCAGGCGGGACGTGGGTGCGGTTGTGCTCCACCCTAGATCGACCGGGCGTCGAGCGGGGCGCATCCCGCCGCGAGCAGGAGGAGGCGACGATGCGACGACCCGCGTCCTCCGCCCTCCCCGCCGCGTCCTTCTCCCGGCGCACGCTACTGCGCGGTGCGGTCGCGGGGGCGACGGCGGCGGCCCTCGCCGGGTGCGCTCCGCTCGGACCCCAGGAGATCGACTCCCCTGCACGGCGGATCCTCGTTCCCGCCGCCGTCGGAGGCGGCTACGACCTCACTGCGCGCACGGCCGCGAAGATCCTGCTCACGGAGGGCATCGTCGCCCCGTTGCCCGACGTGTTCAACGTCCCCGGCGGAGGCGGTGTCCCGGGCCTCGTCCGGACGATCGCCGCCGCGGGCGAGGAGCATCTGGCGCTCGCGATGGGGCTCGGGATCGTCGGAGCGGCGTGGGCCTCGGGGATGACGGACGAGCTCGCCGCGCTCACCCCGCTGGCCCAGGTCGCCACCGAGCCGGGGGTCGTCCTCGTGCCCCCGGACTCGCCCTTCCGCACGCTCGACGCGGCGTTGGCGGCCTGGCGCGCCGACCCGGCGGGGCTGCGGGTCAGCACCGGCTCCTCCCCCGGGGGCCCCGATCACCTCCTCGTGGTGCAGGTGGCCAGGGCCGCCGGCGTGGACCCCTCCGCGATCCGCCTCTCCGCCGCCAGCGGTGGCGGAGAGCTGCTCTCCCGCCTGCTCACGGGCGAGGCGGACCTGGCGTTCGGCGGAGCAGGAGAGCTGCGCAGGCAGCTCTCCGCGGGAGTCGTGCGGGCGGTGGCGGTCTCCTCCGCCGAGCGCGTCGCCGGACTCGACGTCCCCACCTTGACGGAGTCGGGCATCGACGTGGTGTTCCGCAACTGGCGGGGCTTCGTCGCACCGCCCGGGATCGGGGCCGCGGCGCGCGAGCGGTGGATCGACGACCTCTCGCGCATGCGGCGCGCCCGCGCCTGGCGGGACGCCCTCGTCGAGAACGGCTGGGACGACGCGTTCGTGACCGGCGCGGCGTTCGGGGAGCGGATCCGGCAGCAGCTCGGCGTCGTCGCCGCGACCCTCAGCTGAGCGCCGCGA
>NZ_BCRA01000051.1 GCF_001552355.1 Microbacterium resistens NBRC 103078 | reverse complement strand
AGCTAGGCGTCCGTCACGACCGGTCGTAGTCGGGACGCACCTCGGCGACCGTCTCGAGTTCCTTCTGAAGTCGTGCGTGCAGGTGTCGTCCGTGCTCGATCCAGCCGTCCGGCACCGGCGCGGTCTCGTCTCGGGCTTGCCAGGCGGCGTTCCACTCCTTCAGCGCGGCGGCGAGCTCGCGGCTCAACGGCAGGTCTTCGGCGTCGAGCGCGTACTGCTCGCTGAACGACTCCCAGAGCGGCCACTCTCGACCCCAGCCCGGGAACAGACGGATCACCCGCCGTCCGTCCGGAAGGGTCAGCGGAAGATCTCTGCGTTTCCGGTGCGAGAGCAGCCGGTCCTGCATCTCCGCCCGCATCCGCCACTCGCGGGGCGACGCGGGTCGCGAGTGATAGTCGCCGCCCACCAACCAGATCAGGCCGCGACCGCGGGCGGAGTCATCGACCACCAGGGCGATCGACCACAGTGCGTCGTCACCGGCGAGGGTCATCGCAGACTGCTCGGCCTCCTGGAACGACGCGTCGACCACATCGACAGTGGCCACCGACGACTGAGGACCGCCGAAGACGTAGATCCGATAGCGCGGCTCATACGACTCCCATGATGAGTCCCGCTCGTCGACGGCGATCGCGCGCATCCGACAACGATATTCGAGAAGCCGCGCCCCGCCGAGAGACCTCGACGCCTAGCGGGACGACCCGCGGCTCTTGGTGAGATCCTGAGCGAGCATGACGAGGATGCCGCTCGGGCCTCGCAGATACGTGAGGAGATACACGTCCTGGTAGTTCGCGACGCCGCGCAGTGGATGACACCCGTGGCGCGCGGCGATCGCCAGGGACGCATCGAGGTCGTCGACGCGGAACGCCACCCGATGCATCCCGATCTCGTTCGGCAGGGTGGGCTCGGTCTCGATCGCCTCCGGATGGAGGTACTCGAAAAGCTCGAGCCGACCGTTCCCGTCGGGCGTCTGCAGCATGACGACCTTGGCGTGGTTGCCATCGAGCCCGACGGCCGTGGACGCCCATTCGCCGCTCACCTCGCTGCGGTCCAGAACGGTGAGCCCCAGATCGGTGAAGAAGGAGACGGCCTCGTCCACATCGCGCACCGCGATGCCGACGTTCTCGAAGATGATCGGCATGCGACGGAATGCTACTCCCGCTCGGATCCGTCCGATACGGCGTCCTGGCCACGTCGCCTCAGACGCTCGGCCGCGGGCTACGGGTGCAGGGCGGCGTCCGGCACCGTGCGGCGCCAGGCGTGGAGCGGCACGACGAGCCCGGAACGGGTGGGCGCGCACACGAAGGGGCCGGCCTCGGCCACGAGGTCCGCGGCGAAGGGCACGACCCGCACGAGCCGGGTGGGCTCGCCGACGATGCCCGCGCGCACCGTGATGGCGTCGCCGTCCCGGCTCACCCGGACGAGCACGCGCCGCCCCGTCCACTCCGGCACGGGCGCCAGCGACCAGTCCGATCGGCCGTCCGTGACGACGGCGCCGAGCTGCGCCGCGCCGTCGGCGAACTCCACGCCCGCCTTGATCCAGCGCTCCGCCGAGACCCGCACGAAGATCCCGGCCTGGTCGAACTGCGCGGAGAACGCCGCCGTGAACTCGACCTCCATGGCCGAGCGGTCCGCGAACGGTGCGACGAGGGCGTGCTCGGAATCGTGCACGAAGCCGTACGAGGTCAGCCGCCAGGCGTCGCTGCCCTCCGCCGCCGTGACGTCGATCCCGGCCCCGTCGGAGCCGGCGCGAACGCGAACGGGCGGATGGGTCCAGCGGCCCTCGGACCAGACGACGTCGCTCATGCGACGACGCTATCGCGCTCCTCCGGCGGGCAGCCTCAGCGCGGGTGCCCGGGGCGGCCACGGCCGTCGTCATCGCCGAGGCGCGAGGGCGAAGACGACGAGCTCTACGGGGTATCCCGGACCGGAAGCCCCCTGTTCCTTCGCCCGTCGATACCGTGACGGTGCCCGAGGCCGCCCGCGGCACTCGCCGCCGCACCGCACATCTCGAAGGAGCCGTCGATGAGCATCCGGAAACGCCGTCCCTCCGCCCGCTGGGCGGTGCCCGCACTGGCGGCGACCGCGCTCCTCCTCGCCGGCTGCGGTGGCGGCGCGGCGGCCCACCCCAGCCCCCATGCCGCGTCCTCGACCCCGCACGCGAGCTCCTCGGCGAAGCCGTCCGCCACGAGCGCGGCAGACGACGTCGACGATGACTTCGATGATGACGACGACCTCGACGACGACGACCTCGACGACGATGACCTCGATGACGATGACGACCTCGACGACGACGATCCGGACTTCAAGGACGACGACGATTCGGGCTTCAAGGATGACGACGACCTCAAGGACGACGATCCCGATCTGAAGGACGACGACAGGGGTGACGCGCTGCCTCCCGGCTGCCTGGCGCTGCCCGACGAGCTGGAGGACCTCCTCGACGACGGCTTCACCGTGCCGATCGACGACGTCGCCGGCATGGCCTCTGACGACGGCCTCGGGTACTACCTCGCCGTTCGCCTCGACGACGCGAGCATGGTCGTTCTCTACACCGACGACGATCCGCGCCGCACCCCCTTCACCGCGGAGGTCTACTCCGTCGACGAGCTCGCCCGCTCCCTCTCGACGTTCCCCGCGTCCGAGGACGACCTCCTGGACGATCCCGCGGCCACCCGGATCGTCGGCTGCCTCTGAGCCGTCGTCACTGCGGCCCCGGGGCCACGACGGGGCGGTAGCGTCGTGCCATGGCCCTCTCCGAGCTCACGCAGATGCCCGAGCCGCAGCAGGTGTACGCGCCGGACGGCGTGCGGCTGGCGACCTACACGTGGGGCGAGCCGGATGCGCCGGTCGTGGTCCTCGTGCACGGCTTCGCCTCGCACGCCCGGGACAACTGGGTGCTGACGGGGTGGGTCCGCGATCTGACCCACGCCGGCTACCGCGTCCTCGCCCTGGACCAGCGCGGGCACGGACGCAGCGAGAAGCCGCATGATCCGGCGGGGTACGCGGTCCGAGCGCTGGCGCAGGACGTCGAGGCCGTGATGGACACCTACCTGGTCGACGACGCCTTCTATGTGGGCTACTCGCTCGGCGCGCGCGTGGGGTGGGAGGTCGTCCGCGACCTCCCGCAGCGGATCGGGCGGGCGGTGCTCGGCGGCGTGCCGGACGGGATCCCCCTCGCGCGCCTCGACCTCGGCCAGATCCAGGACTACGCGGAGCACGGCACCCCCGTCCAGGACCGCACGGCGCAGAACTACGTGACGCTCGCGGAACGGGTGAAGGGCAACGACCTGCGCGCGCTCCTCGCCCTCGCCGAGGGCATGCGCCGGTCCGGCACGATCGATCCGGACCCCGCCGACGCCCCGGCGAACCCGATCCTGTTCGCCACCGGCTCCCAGGACGCCATCATCGAGGGGTCCCGCAGCCTCGCCGCGGCCGCGCCGCAGGGCCGGTTCGTGGAGATCCCCGGCCGCAACCACTTCAACGCCCCAGGATCCCGGGACTTCCGCCGGTCCGCCCTGGAGTTCCTCGCGGGCCCGTGACCGCCCCCGTCGCCGCGGATCCGCGCCGCGGCGGATAAAGTTGCTCTCCGACACGCACCTACATCGGGGGGACGACACACATGTCGGTTGGACTGCTCGCCGTCGTCGACGACATCCTGAGCGCCGCGATGAAGGCCTCCGCGAAGGCCGCGGGCGTCGTGATCGACGACGCCGCCGTGACACCCCAGTACGTGCAGGGGATCACTCCGGCCCGCGAGCTGCCGGTCGTCGCGAAGATCGCGCTGGGATCGCTGGCGAACAAGTTCCTCATCATCATCCCCCTGGCGCTGCTGCTGACCGCCTTCGCCCCGTGGGTGCTGCCGTATCTGCTGATCCTCGGCGGCACCTACCTCTGCTTCGAGGGGGCCGAGAAGGTCCTCGAGTGGTTCGGCGTCACGCACGGCCACGGTGAGGAGGGGGCGCGGGACGAGAAGCGGCTCGTGCTCGGCGCCGTGCGGACCGATCTCATCCTCTCGACCGAGATCATGCTCATCTCCCTCGCCGGCCTCGACCCCGACATGGGGATCTGGATGACCCTCGCGGTGCTCGCGGTGATCGCCGTCGTGATGACCGGCGTCGTCTACGGAGCGGTCGCGCTGCTCGTCAAGATCGACGACGTCGGGCTGAAGATGGCGAAGAACCCGGACCGCCGCGTGCGGCACACCGGCACCCGGATCGTCCGTTCGATGCCCGCGGTCTTCCGCGTCATCAGCGTCGTCGGCACCGTCGCGATGCTGTGGGTCGGCGGGCACCTCGTCCTCGCGAACCTCGGCGAGGTCGGGGTCGCGTTCACCGCCGACCTGCTGCACGGGGTGGAGCACGCCCTGGAGCCCCTCGGCGGTTTCGTCGTCTGGCTCGGCGACACCGTCGTCTCCGCGATCGGCGGCATCATCGTCGGCCTCGTCATCGTGGGTGTCGTGCTGCTCATCGGACGCCTGCGCGGCAGGACGCCGACGTTCAGCGAGGGCGGCGAGTCGCCGGCCGCCGCACGGCACTGAGGCCGTGTTCGACAGCCCCCTGTCCGCGTCGGCGTACGAGATCCTCGACGTCGCGCCGACGATCGACGACGAGGGACTCCGTCGCGCCTACCGTCTGCAACTGCGCCGGACCCATCCGGACGCGGGCGGAGATGCGGCCGTCTTCATCCTCGTGCAGCGCGCATGGGAGCTCGTCGGGACGCCGGAGGGCCGCGCCGCCTACGATCGCGGGCACGGCTTCGCCGACGACGCGCCGTGGGGCGGATGGCACGAACCCGACGCGCCCGCCGACACCCGGCCGCGGGCGAAGAGCCATGGAACGGCCGGGGGATGGCATCGCCGAGAGTACCTCGCCCGGGTGGCGGTGTGGGCCGGGGATCCGGCGCCGGCCGATCCGTACGACCCCGCCTTCGTCCGCACGGTCCCGCGGGAGCTGCGACGCCTCCTCGCCGACGCCCTGGCCGAGGAGGACACCGCCCGGACCGTCCGCGATCTCGGCATGGGCTTCACGGCCTGGCACGACGTGGATGCGAGGAGCGAGCGGGATCCGTCCGGGAAGCTCGACCACGTGGTGCTCAGCCCGTCGGGACTCTACGCCGTGTCGTCCGAGGACTTCGGCGGCGTGGTCCGGCTCCGCGGTGGGGAGGTCATCGGCCCGGACGCCGGCGACCGCGCCCCCGTGACGGCGATGCTCGGCCGCATGCGGATCCTCGCCCGCACCGCGCGGGTGAGGTTCGGCGGGGGTGTCGTGGTGGTCCCGGACGACGACCTGGCCCAGGCGGCGGTGCCGCTCGGATCCCTCCGCGGGGTGCCGGTCGTGATCGTGCGCCGCAGCGCCCTGCGCACCGTGCTGCGCTCCGGGGTTCCCGGCGCGCGCGTGATCGGCGGGAACGAGCTGTTCGACATCCGCTCGCGCCTGCAGCAGTCCGTCCGCTTCCTCTGACCCGCCCCCTCCCCCTCCCCTCCCCGGTTTGGGGTCCTCCTCGGGATTTCGGGGCGCGCCCTGGGGCACGTTTCCCCCATACGGCGCCCCAAACCCCGCCGGCACGACGGCGGGAGGGCGCGGGGGGAAATAACGGGGCGAAGAACGGGGGCGCGGGATGACGCGGATTAGCGTGGCCGGATGCGGATCGGATCCATCGACGTCCAGCCCCTGTTCGACGGCGTGGGACGCGAGCACGCGGGCGAGATCATCTCCCGGTTCTCGAACGCCGAGGCGTGGCGGTGCCACCCCGAGGTCTTCGGGCACGACGGCGCCTGGGAGTTCCCGGTCGGCGGCTTCCTCGTGCGCACCGGCGACCGTGTCATCGTCGTGGACACCGGCGTCGGTCCGATGGACGACGGCCGATACCGGGGCGGAGACCTGCCCGAGCATCTTCGCCGCCAGGGCGTGGCACCCGAGGAGGTCACGGACGTCCTGTTCACTCACCTGCACTTCGACCACATCGGCTGGGCGAGCGTCGACGGCACAACGGTCTTCCCCCGGGCCGTCCACCGCGTCCACGAGGCCGACTGGGCGCACTTCGTCGACGGTCCGACGGCGGTCGACGCCGCTCGGGAGAAGCTCGATCCCGTCCGGGAACGGCTGGAGCTCTTCTCGGAGGACACGGTGCTCGCCCCCGGCGTGGATGCCCGATGGACTCCTGGGCACACGCCCGGCAGCACCGTGTTCGTGCTGTCCTCCGGCACGGAGCGCGCCCTGCTGCTGGGCGACGTGGTGCATGCCACGGTGCAGTTCGCCGAGCGGGACTGGACCGTGGTCTGGGACGTGGATCCCCAGCGCGCGTCCGCGCAGCGGAACCGCATCGCGGACGACGCCGCCCGCGACGGCGACATCCTCGTCGCCGCGCACTTCCCCGACTTGCGCTTCGGCCGGATCCTCGCATCCGGCGGATCCCGCCGTTTCGCAGCGATCTGACGACAACCCGCTCCCCGCTTTCGGGGCGCGTTCCGGGGGTTGGGGGCCGTGTCCGGGGCACTTCGCCCCCGAAGCGCGCCCCGAACTCCCGACCGACGCGGGCTCAGGTGCCGAGGACCGTCGGGACGTACTCGAGGAGCTGGCTGCGCCCGTCGAAGGTCCGGGACTCCACGAGGTCCAGGCGGACGTCGGGATAGCCGTCGAAGATCCGCTCCTGCCCTGTCGCGCCCGTGATGACGGGGAAGATGACGACGCGGTAGCGGTCGGCGAGCCCGGCACGGAGGAGGGATCGGCACAGCGACACGCTGCCGAGCGTGCGCAGCGGCCGATCCGACTCCTCCTTCAACCTGCGCACGAACGCCACGGCGTCCTCCCTCACGAGGGTCGAGTTCGCCCAGGTCAGCGGCTCGTCCAGGGTCGAGGAGAACACGTACTTCGGCACGGCGTCGAGGCTGTCCACACCCTCCTCCCCGGAGGCGGCGAACCCCGACATGACCCGGTAGGTGTTGGCTCCCATGAGGATCGGATGGTCCTTGTCCGGGAGCCCGTCGAGCCAGCCGAGGTACTCGGGGCCCTCCAGGCCCCACCATCCCGGCCATCCCTCGGCGGCGCCGTATCCGTCGAGGGAGATGATGAAGTCGATCGTGAGGGGCTGCATGCCGTTCTCCTTCGCGCCCGGCGCGCGTCGTCGCCCGCCGTCTCGGGTCCTCCCCTGCGCCGGAGCCTACGCATCGCCGCCGGCCGACGGAACCCCTCCCGCCCCTCCCCGTGCTTCCCCCGCGCTTCCCCGGTTTGGGGTCCTCCTCGGGGGCTCGGGGCCCGCCCCGGGGCGCATTCCCCCCATACGGCGCCCCAAACGCTCGGAACGGGCCCTGGAATTCGAGTCGCGGCGCGGCCTCACCCGGTCGCGAAGAGGTCTCGGATCGGGACGGCGAGCACGTCCTCGATCCCGGCGGCCATCCGCACCAGCGCGACGTCCTGCCGAGCCCGCGCCAGGAGCTGGACCCCGATGGGCGTCCCCTCCGCGCTCCACCCCGCGGGGATGGAGATCCCCGGGATCCCGAGCGGAGTGAAGAGGTAGGCCGCCTGCATCCACTCCAGATAGTCGCCCTGGGGCACGCCGGCGACCTCGTGCACCCAATCCTGTTCGACCGGGAAGGGAGGCACCTGCGCGGTCGGGGCGAGGACCAGGTCGTAGCCGTCGAAGAACGACTCCGCGGCGCGGAGCAGGCGCGTGGTCTCGGCATAGGCGCGGGCGACGTCCGCCGCCGTGCGCGCCTGCCCGCGACGCACCTCGTCGAGGAGGAAGTCGGGCAGCCTCTCGGGCGCCGTTCGGGCGATACCCTCCAGCGCCGCCGCGGCCTCCGACTGCCGGATCGTGCGGAACGCCTCGTCCGCCCCGTCCAGATCGGGGCAGTCGGCCTCGATCACCGCGCCCGCGTCGTCCAACCGCGCGGCCACCCGGTCGAGCACGGCCCGCACCTCGTCGTCGACGGGGATCCGGCCGCCGAGGGTCGGGGCGTAGGCGACGCGGAGCCCTCCGGCGCCGATCGGGCGGACGTCCTCCAGCGCGGAGCCGGTCAGGTCGACGCCTCGCGGCTCGGCGCCGTACGACCCCGCCTCCGCGCGCAGCAGCAGGGCGAGATCACGCACGTCCCGCGCCATGGGGCCCGTCGTGATCAGCGGGTTGAAGGCGTTGGGCGCGTCACGCGTCGGGATCACGCCCGGCGTCGGCCGCAACCCGACCACCCCGCAGAACGACGCCGGGTTGCGCAGGGATCCGCCCATGTCGCTGCCGTCCGCGAGGGGCACGAGGTGGGCGGCCAGCGCAGCGGCCGCCCCTCCGCTCGAACCCCCCGCGCTCCGGTCGAGCGCGTGCGGGTTCCTCGTCGCCCCGAACAGAGCATTGACGGTGTGCGACCCGGCGGCGAAGGCCGGCGTATTGGACTTGCCGACCAGGACGGCGCCCGCGTCGCGGATGCGCGCCACCTGCAGGTCGTCCGCATCGGGCACGTTATCGGCGAACCCGGTGTACCCGAGCGTGGTACGCATCCCCTTCGTCCGGGCGAGGTCCTTGATCGCGACGGGCAGGCCCCTCAACACCCCCTCCTGCCCGCCGCGATCAAGCTCTTCCGCACGGGACAGCGCGCCCTCGTGGTCGACCGTGACCAGGGCGTTGACCGCGGGATTGACCCGATCGATCCGGTCGAGGTGCGCCTCGACGATCTCTCGGACGCTCACCGCCCCCACCCGGATCCGCCGGGCCTGCTCTCGCGCGCTGAGTCGGACGATCTCATCCGACGCCCGTGCGTCCATGCTCGCTCCCGCCGCCCGTTACCGGTCGGTCTCGACCGAGGCGTAGACCGGCGACAGCGACAGCGCGTGCCAGATGAACGGACGATTCACCCGGATGAACCCGAGCGGGCAGTGCCGCACGCCCGCCGGCACGTAAATCGAGCCCGAGGTCGTGAACGTGCGCCGCTCTCCCTCGATCTCCACGTACAGCTCCGCGCCGAGGTCGTGCGGATCGTCCGGGTCGCTGCCGGTCCACATCAGGATCTCGTCGTAGTCGTGGACGTGCTCGTCGACCCAATGCGTCTCCTCGTCGATCTCGGTGACCCACGCGTAGGTCAGGTGCACCTTCGCGTCGGGATAGCTCTGGGTGCTGATGAGCTCGCCCACGCTGTGCAGGTTCCTCGGCCGTTCGCTCGCGTCGGCGGCGGGCTCGTTCGACCAGGAGAAGTTGTACATCGGGATCTCGAGGTTCAGCAGATCATCGATGAGTGCCATGTGCGGTGTTCCTTTCGTGTGGGAATGCTCGGTGCGGGACGGTCAGGCGTCGGTGCGGGTCGCGTGGTAGTTCGGCGCCAGCGACAGCGCGTGCCACAGGAAGGGGCGATCCACGCGGATGAACCCCAGGGGGCAGTGCCGAACTCCGGCGGGGATGTAGATCGACCCGGACTTCGTGAAACTGCGGCGCTCGCCCTCGATCTCGATGTAGATCTCGGCGCCGAGCTCGTGCGGGTTCTCGGGGTCGTTGCCCTTCCACATGAGGATCTCGTCATAGTCGTGAACGTGCTCGGAGGACCACTGGATCGGATCCTCCTGCTCGGTGATCCACGCGTAGGTCATGTGGACCTTCGACTCCGGGTAGGTCTGCGTGCTGATGAGCTCGCCCACGCTCTTGATGTTCTTCGGGCGCTCCCGGTCGCCGTAATCGGCTTCGGCGTAGGAGCCCCAGGAGAAGGGGTACATCGGGATGTCGCGGGTAAGCAGGTCGTCGATGAGGGCCATGGTTCTTTCCTTGTCGTCGTTGGGTCGGGGATGGTTCGTATGGGCTGTTCGTCGGGGCTCCTGGCGATCACACCGCCCGGGGAAGGGGGGATCCGACCGCCTCTTCGGGCAGGTCGAGCGTGTTCTCCAGCAGGGAGCGGGTGTACGGGTGCACGGGTGCGGTCAGCACGGCGTCCGTGGCACCGCGCTCGACGATCGTCCCCTCGTTCATCACGAGCACGTCGTCGGCGATGCTGCGCACCACGCCCAGATCATGCGTGACGAACAGCGCCGCCAGTCCCTCGTCGATGAGACCGCGCAGCAGCTCGATGACCGAGGCCTGCACGGAGACGTCCAGCGCCGAGGTCACCTCGTCGCACAGCAGGACGGTCGGCTCCGCGATGAGCGCGCGGGCGATGGCGACCCGCTGCCGCTGCCCTCCGGACAGATCCGCCGGGTACTGGTGCGCCGTCGTCGCCGCCAACTCCACCCGATCCAGCGCCGCGCGGATCCGGGCCCTGCGCTCGCGGGGCCCCATCCCGCGCGGCAGGGCCGCAGCGAGGCTGCGCTCGACGTTCCGACGCGGATTGAGCGACGCGTACGGGTTCTGGAAGACGTACTGGAGGCGGTGTCGTACCTCGGGGGCGCGGCGCCCGGCGTCCCAGGGGACGGCGGCGCCGTCGAGCACGAGCGACCCGCGCACCTCGCGGTGGAGGCCGATCAGACACCGCGAGAGGGTGCTCTTGCCGCTTCCGGACTCCCCCACCACCGCGACGCAGCGCCCGGGGACCAGGGTGAACGACAGATCGTGCAGCACTTCACGGTCGCCGTACGAGGCGACAAGGTCCGCCACCTCCAGCGCGCGGGGAGCGGACTGGAGATCGTGCTCTCTGCGCTCGGCCACCGCGGGAGCGGCCGCGGAACCGGCGACACCGGGCCGGACGCAGCGGACGAGGTGCGCCGGGGTGGACTCTCGAAGCAGCGGCACGGTCGCGCAGTCGGGAGTGGCGAACGCGCAGCGGGCGCGGAACACGCACCCCCCACCGGTCTCGCCCGGGCGAGGCGCACGCCCGGGGATCGGGCGCAACTGCATCCGGGACCGCGTGCTCGGCACCGCGTCCAGCAGAGCCCGCGTATAGGGGTGCTGTGGATCCGCCAGCACCCGCTGCGCTGCGGCGCGCTCCACCGTCTGACCGCCGTACATCACCATGATCTGGTCGGCGACCTCCGCCACCACGGCCAGGTCGTGACTGACGTAGATCGCCGCGATGGCGTGGCTCTCGCAAAGACGGGAGACCAACGAGAGCACCCGCGCCTGGGTGGCCACGTCCAGACCGGTCGTCGGCTCGTCGAGCACGATCGCGCGGGGACGCGCGATCACCGCCATCGCGATGGCGATGCGCTGCTGCTGTCCCCCCGACATCTCGGCGGGGCGACGCCGGAGAAAGGCGTCGTCGTCGGGGAGCCCGACGTCGCGCAGCACCTCGCGGATCCGCTCGATCCGGTCTCCGTTCGCGCCGCCGAGCGCTTCGCCCAGCTGCGTGCGGATGCTCAGCGCCGGATTGAGCGCGGTCCCCGGATCCTGTGCCACGTAGGCGATCGACCGCCCCCGCGCCCGCCGCAGGATCGCGGGCTCCATCTGGAGCAGGTCTTCGCCGTCGATGCGCACCGCGCCGGCGGCGATCCGCGCGCCGTGCCGAGCGTAGCCCAGCAGCGCCAGCGCCAGCGTGCTCTTGCCTGACCCGGACTCGCCGACGATGCCGAGCACCTCACCGGGCTCCAGAGCGAAGGAGACGTCCTCCACCAGGGCCGCGTCGTCGCTCTCCCGGACGACCGTGAGGCCGTTCACCTCCAGGGCCAGCATCAGTGTCCTCCTTCGGTTCGCGCCGTGACGCGCGCGGCGCCTTCCGCCACGAGGTTCAAGGCCACGGTCAGCAGGATGATCATCGCCATCGGCGCGATCACGGCGAGCGGCTGCGTCGACAGGCCGTTGAAGTTCTCGCTCACCATCAGTCCCCAGTCCGCGGCGGGCGCCTGGATGCCGTAACCGAGGAAGCTCATCGACGAGAGCGTCCCGACGGCCCACGTAAGCCGGATGCCGAACTCGATGAACAACGGCGAGGTCACATTCGGCAGGAGCTCGCGGAAGATGATGATCGCGCCGGGTGTGCCGTTCGCACGCGCCCACAGCACGTACTCGCGGTCGATGAGGCTCAGGGTCATGCCGCGCATGATCCGTGCCTGCCCCGGGGTGAGGCCGAGCGCGACGAGCAGCACGAGCAGCCACGGCTCGGGACCGATCATCGCGACGAACAGCAGCGTGAGCAGCAGGCCCGGGAACGCGAGCACGACGTCGAGCACGCGGGCGGCGATCACATCCGTCCAGGAGCCGAAGTACGCCGCCACCATCCCGATGGCGGTTCCCCCCACGGTGGCCAGGAGTGCCGCCAGCGGTGCCATCCACGCGAGGTAGATGCCTCCGGCGAGCACGCGCGAGAAGACGTCGCGACCGAGCTTGTCCGTGCCGAGCAGCGCCTCGGGGTTGGGCGCGGCGTACGGCCCGCCGACCGTGTCGGTGATGCTGTGCGGTGCCACCAGCCCGCCGAACACGGCGATGGCCGCCACGACGAGCAGCAGGATCGCCCCGGTGAGGATCTGTCCCGAGGCCAGGTACCGGCGCAGTGCCGCCCGCCCGGCCCGCACCGGCGAGCCATCCGGCTCACCGAGGACGCCGTCGGCGGGGACGACACTCGCTTCTGTGGCGTCGATGGCGGTCATCGGCGGGCCCTCCGTCCGCGGGACAGGGTGTCTGAGATCGTGTTGAGCACGTAGTACGCCGTCGCGATCACGAGGACGACCGCCTGGATCGCGGGCACGTCCCGGGTCCGCACGGCGTCGATGAGCATCGTGCCGACCCCGGTGTAGCCGAACAGGAACTCGACGACGACCACGCCCCCGATGATCGCCGCGGCCACGAGCGTCACAGCGGGGATGATGGGGGCCAGGGCGTTGGGGAGGGCGTGGCGGAACAGCACTGTGGATCCCGGGAGCCCCTTGAGCCGCGCGGTCTGGATGTACTCGCTGCCGAGGACGTCGATGAACGAGATCCGGACGAGCCGCCCGAGATAGGCGACCCCGGTCACGCAGATGGTGGCCACCGGCAGGATGAGCACGATCGGGTTGTCCAACGGCGTGGTGCCCGGGGGCACGATCGACACCGCCGGCAAAAGGTGCAGAACCGTCGTGGAGAAGAACGCCACCAGCACCATGCCGATGATGAACTCCGGGGTCGCGTTGGCGAACATCGAGGCCCCGAGGAAGATCCGGTCGTACACGCTGTCGCGGTAGCGCGCGGCGAGGACGCCGAGCAGGAGCGCGACGGGCAGCATCACCAGCAGCGCGGTTCCCGCGACGATGAGCGAGTTCGCCAGTCGCGCGCCCAGGATCTCTGCGACGGGCTGCTGCGTGGCGCTGGCCAGCGACACGCCGAAGTCGCCGCGGAGCACGCCCCCGATCCAGGAGAGGTACTGCTCCCAGACCGGCCGGTCCAGGCCCATCTGGGTGCGCAGCCGCGCAACCTGGTCCGCGGACGCCTCGGTGCCGAGGATCACCCGGGCGACGTCCCCGGGCATCGCCTGGGTGACGAGGAAGATCAGCGCCGAGACGAGCGCCAGCGTGAAGACGCCTTTGCCGACGACGAGCGCAACGGCGCCGACGGGGCGTCCGAGGGACCGCCGCCCGGATTCCCGGGCGGCGATCACTGCGGTCATCGGTGCGGCCACCTCACTTGCTCACCGTCACGCCGCCGAAAAGGTAGCTGGAGCGGCTGTAGAGATCCGGCTGCAGCCCGGTGACGGTGTCGCGGTGGGCTACGAGGGTCTGCGGCCAGGCGGGGATGATGCTGCCCTGGTACTCGTAGTCGATCGTCTGCATCGCGTTCACAGTGGAGCAGCGCTCGGCCTCATCGGTCGTGGACACGAGCGTCGTGTACAGCGAGGTGTAGTCCGCGTTGTCGAAATGCGTCGAGTTGTTGCTCTGCTCGGGAAGGTAGTAGTTCGCCGAGACGCTGGCGTAGTTTCCGCCGATGATGCCCATGAACGCGGGCCACTCGCCCCACTTCGCCAGGAAGGAGGCGTTGTCGAGTTTGTTGATCGTGACGGTCACGCCGGCTTCCGCGGCGTCTTGGGCGAACAGCTGCGCGCTCTCCATCATCCCGCCGTATCCCCCGTCCGTGGTGAGCTCGAAGGAGAGATCCGGATGCCCGGCCTCGGCGAGCAGCTTCTTCGCTGCTTCGACGTCGTACGTCCGCTGCGCCACGTCCGGAGCGGGGCATCCGGCGCCCGGTCCGAACCAGTCGTTGCCGACATCGGCGTAGCCGCCGTAGGCGTTGGTCACGATCTTGTCCCGATCCACGAGCAGCTTCAGCGCCTGCACGACCCGCGGGTCGTCGAACGGAGCGGTGTCGACGCGAAAGGAGATGGTCGGCGCCTGGTTGCTCTCGCTCGTAAGGATGGTGATCCCGCCGGCGCTCTCCAAGGACGGTACGTCCGTGAAGGGCACGGAGGCGGCGACGTCGATCTGACCGCCGCGGAGGGCGTTCGTGATCGCCTCCTGGCTCGCGAAGTACTGGATCGTCAGGTTCTCGAACCCGGGCTTGGTCCCCCAGTAGTCGTCGAAGCGGACGAGCTTGGCCTGCTCGTTGGCGGTGAAGGAGTCGACCGTGAATGCTCCGGTCCCGACGGGCTCATCGCCGTCCCAGTGCGCCATCAGCAGGCGCAGGTTGGCGAAGATGTCCGGCAGCAGCGCGAAGGACGACGTCAGCCCGATAGTGAGCGTGAGGTCGTCCACCTTCGTGAGCCTGTTCTTGTCGACGAACGGGATGAGCTTCGCCCCCGGGAGCTTGGGATCGGAGTCCAACAGCCGCGTGAGGCTCTCGATGACGTCGTCCGAGGTGAAGGTACCTCCGTCGTGCAGGGCGATGTCCGGACGCAGCTTCACGGTCCACTCGGTCGCGTCCGCGTTGGGCGTCATCGACTCCGCCAGCGCCATCACGGTGGTTCCGTCCGGCTTCGACGCGGTGAGCGTGTCGTAGAGCTCGTAGTGCAGCATCTGCGTGGACGTGGAGCTCGTCATCGACCACGGCGAGAGGTCATCGCTGGCCGTACCGATGACGCCGTAGACCAGGGTGCCGTCGGCGGTAGGGGCGCCGCCCGATGCGGTCTGCGCGGCGGGGGAACAGGCGGTCAGTCCGAGGAGGACTGAGGCGGATGCGGCGACTGCGGCGAGCCGCCGGCGAGAGGTGTTCATGTGGTCTCGTCTCAGTGGGCGCGGAGAGTGCAGGGTGGTGCCGGTTGTCTCCGTCGACCAGCCGGCTCCGCCAGACTGCCCGCCCTATCGCGGCGATCACACGTGTCGAGTCGCAAATGGCACGCCAGATCAATCCAAAGGCGCGCTGTGTCAATCTCGGCCGTTCGGGGGACGAACGAACTCGCGCCGCCTCCGTCGGCCTCGACGCCATACGATCGGACCGGTCGGACGACCGGAAATGCATGTCAGCTGGCAGTCAGCGAGCCCGCCGGCGCCTGCCTTTCGCGGCGGAAGGCCATCGGCGTCAGTCCGGTATGCCCCTTGATCGCCCGCGAGAACGACGCCGGATCGGCGAACCCCCACCTCGCCCCGATGGCTGCAGCGGTCAGATCGGCGAGGCCAGGATCCACCAGCTCGCGACACGCAGCGTCGAGGCGCTTGGTGCGGATCAGGCTCGCAACGGACACCCCGTGATCGTGGAACAGCGCATGCAGGCGTCGCATCGAGAGGAAATGCGCGGCGGCGAGGGAGGACGGATCCAAATCGGCATCCGCGAGATGCGACTCGATGTAGGTCAGGATCCTGTGGAACGTGGCAGTCTTGCCTGCCGGCGTCGGCGTGCGATCCAACAGATGCGCGATCATCGCGGTCCCGATCAGACGGGAGATGTCATGGCTCATCCGCGCGCCGACCGCCGTGTGCAGCAATCCGAGGTTGTTGGTGAGCTGCATGAGGAACGGCACCACCAGCGTCCCTGTGCCGCGGGACCCTGGGATCCGCACGCCCGTGAGCTGCTGCACGTCGCGCGGGAGGACGTCGATCGCGTCCGCAGGCATCATCAGTACGAGGGAACGCGCCTCGTCCTCGAAGGCGACAGAGAAGGGGCGGCTCGTCTCGTAGACCGCGAAATCGCCCGGATTCAGCGTGGCTCGGCGATCGTCCTGCGTCACCACGCCGGTGCCGGTGAGCATCACATTCACCTTGAGGTAGGAGCGTCGGGATTCGCGCACGTGCTGCCAGGTGTGGCTCGCCTCGTGGGTGGTCGCGGCGATGTCGGACACCGTGAGCGTCGGGGTCGCCGCCCGTCGCGTACGGCATCGGAATCGCGCCGGATCCCGTGAGGTCACGCTCATCGGGACGAAGTCCTGGTTGAGCAGCGACTCGAAGCGGGCGAAGTCGAACTCCTCGAAGGCTCCGACGGCTCCGTCTCCTGGCATGGCCACCCGTCCCCTCGCCTCCTCCGGGGAGGAGCGGCGCCTCGGTGCGCCGTCCCACGAGTATGGGATGCCAGGCGGATGCTGTCAACGAAGCCGAGATCGACGGAACCCCTCCCGCCCCTCCCCGTGCTTCCCCCGCGCTTCCCCGGTTTGGGGTCCTCCTCCGGGGCTCGGGGCCCGTTCTGGGGCACATTTTCCCCATACGGCGCCCCAAACCCGCGAGAAGGTCCGGGGACGACGACGCCCCGCCACCGGGGATCGGTGACGGGGCGGCGTCCGGGCCTGCAGACTCAGTCGCGCAGGTCCTCCTTGGCCTCGTTGCGCGCCTTGACGGCGTCGCGCTCTGCCTCCGCCTTCTTCACCTCGGCGTCGGCCTTGACCTCATCGGCCTTGTCCTTGACGCGGTCGACCGCGTCCTCCACCGCGCGTCCGGCCTGCTTCGCGGCCTCGCCGATGGTTTCCTTGGCATTCTCGAAGATTCCCATTTCTGGCTCCTTTCCTCGACTGCTTCCCGCCACGCTACCGAGCGCACCTGACAGCGAGCCGTCCGTTCCCTCTCCGCGGCCTCCGTCGGCTCGGAGCACGCCGCCGGTTTGGGGCTCCCGTCAGAGGTTGGGGGCTGCCCGCGGGGCACCCCGCCCCCATACCGCGCCCCGAACCGGCGCGCGCGTCAGGCGAGGGGCGCCGCGGCCGCGCGATCCGCCGGGGGCGTCTTCTTCGCGTCCTGCGCGGGGAAGAGGACCTTCTGCACGATGATGATGATGCTCGCGGCGACGGGGATCGCGACCAGTGCTCCGAGGATCCCGCCCAGCGCGCCGCCGCCGACGGCGGCGATCACCACGATCGCCCCGGGGACCGCGACGGCCCGGCTCATGATCCGCGGGCTGATCACGTATGCCTCGATCTGCATGTAGATCAGGTAGTAGATGGCCGCGATGAGCGCCGTCGTCGGCGAGGTGAACAGGCAGATCAGCGAGATGATGATCGACCCGGACAGCGTTCCGACGAGCGGGATCAGCGAGCCGATGAACGCGATGAGGGCGAGCAGGGCCGGAAGCGGCGCCTGGATGATGGTGAGGAAGATCAGGCTCAGCACGCCGTTGATGAGCGCGAGGCTCGCCTGCCCGATGACGTACCGCCCGACGGCCCCCGACACGTCCTCGAGGATCTCGCGGAACCGGTCCCGGCGGTACGCGGGGACGAAGCGCGCCGCGACCCGCTTCATGCTGCGCAGCGACGCCATGAAGTACAGGGTCAGGATGAGGACGATCGTGACGCCCGTGATCCCTCCGGCGATCCCGGCCCCGACGGCGAGCAGCCCGCCGCCGATCTGGCCGAGGTTGCCCGGATCCTGGAGGAACGTGACGATGCCCTGCACGGCGTCGTTGAAGGAGTCGCCGTACTGCGCCGCGAGGTGCTCGTACCACTCCGTGTGCGTGACGTTGTCGATGATCTCGGGAGCGTCGGTGATGAGGTTGGAAATCTGCTGCACAAGGATCGGCACGATCGCCAGCACGATGCCGGCGAAGGCGAGGATCACCACCACGACGACGATCGCCACGGCGGCCCCGCGCGGGAGCTTCTTCTCGATCCACGCGACGATCGGATCCAGCCCGAGCGCGAGGAACAGCGCCAGCCCGATGTAGACCAGGACGGTGGAGAGCTGCCCCACGATCGTCCCGATCAGCAGCGCCACGAGGACGCCCAGGGCGCCGACCAGCCCGAAGGTGAACGGCTCAATGTGGCGCGCCGTCGCCTCTCCTCCTGTTCCCTGCGTCAGGATCACGACCTTGCGTGTGCGCATCTCAGTCCCCCATACGATCGTCGAGGCTTCCAGTGGAGCATCCGGGTCGTGGCGAGTCAATCAGCCGGGCCGGACGAACGGATCATGGGTTGCGCAATCAGAATCTACACGAGTAGAGTCCGGAGCATGCAGACCGGTTCCCCCGCCTTCGTCCTCGACACCGACATCGGCACGGACGTCGACGACCTCCTCGCTCTCGCTCTCATCCTCGGCAGCGACGACCTCGACCTTCGCGCCGTGACCACGGTCTACGGCGACGTCGAGCTCCGGGCCCGCATCGTGGCGAAGGTCTTCCGCACGGCCGGCGCGCCCGCCCCCTCGATCGCCGTCGGCGAGCGCGCCACCCGATCCGGTCGCGAGGTCTGGTGGCCCGGCCACGAGGGCGAGACCATCGCGGACCTGGACGCACAGACGTACTCCTCCGCACGCGACGCCGTGTCGGAGCTCGCCTCTGCGCGCACCGTGGTCGCGATCGGCCCGCTGACCAATGTGGCGACCGCCGTGGAGCGGGCCGGGCACGGCATCGAGCGCATCGTGATGATGGGCGGCGAGTTCGCGGCAGGAGTGGTCGAGCACAACATCCGCTGCGATGTGACGGCGGCGGACGTCGTGTTCCGCAGCGGCGTCCCAATCCTCGCCATCGGGCTGGAGCAGACCGAGCGCATCCGCCTCCGGCACGACGACCTCGACCGCATCGGGCGGTCCGGCCCCCTCGGGGCGCTCATCGGCGCCGAGATGCGGCGGTTCTGGGAGTTCGCCGACCAGGACTACAACGTCCCGCACGATCCGCTCGCCGTCCTCTCCCTCGCCCGGCCCGACCTCTTCGAGATCACCCGCGGCACGATCGAGCTGGAGGCGGTCGGACCCGACGAGGGCGTGACGCGCTTCACCGCGACGCCGGACGGACCGCACGCCATCGTCACCGGCATGGACGTCGGCGCCGTCGCGGACGAGGTGCTCGCCCGCATCGTCCGCGCGTGCTCGCTGCCGCCGCATCCCTCCACCCCCTGAGTCCCCGAACGACCCGTTGCCCACCCGAACCACTCGACGAGGAGAGATCATGAAGTCCACGGCACTGCGGCTCGGCGCCGCCGCCGCCACGCTGGCCATCGGCAGCGCCGGGCTGGCCGCCTGCGCCCCCGCCGGAGGGGGCGACGCCGCGCCCGACGGCAAGGTGACGCTCACGTTCGCCAACGCGGATCCGGCCGACACCTGGGCGGTCGTCATCGACGCGTTCCAGAAGGCCAACCCCGGGATCACCGTCAAGCAGCTCAACATCCCCTACGCGCAGTACACGAGCACGATCAACCAGCGCATGACGGGCGGGGGCGGCGACATCGACCTCATGGTCGTGGACGCCGGCGGGGCCGTGCTCGACTGGGCCAACCGCGGATTCCTCGCCGACATCTCCGACCTCAAGGACGCCGCGGTCGACGCGGCAGTGAGCGAGGACATGGTCACCGCACGCGAAGCGGACGGCAAGCTCTACGCCTTGGAGACCTGGACGACCTCGCAGTTCCTGTACTACAACCCCGAGATCCTCGCCGCCGCGGGCGTCGAGCCCCCGAGCAGCGACCCGCAGCAGCCGTGGACCTACGAACAGCTCACCGACGCAGCACGAAAGATCAAGGATGCCGGCGCGGCCCAGTACCCGTTCCTCTTCGACCAGTGGGACTCGTACTACCAGCTGCAGATGGTCGGGGTCTCGGCCGGCGGCGGGGACGGCATCGACGCCGACGGGAACGTGGACTTCTCCAACCCCGGCTGGCAGCGGGCCCTCACCTGGTATCACGACCTGTTCGAGGAGGGACTGTCGCCCCGCGGCGTCACCAACGACAAGAACGGCGCGCTGTTCCAGACCGGTAAAGCCGGATTCATCGTGTCCGGCCCCTGGGGCGTGAACGTCGCCGAGGAGGGCGACATCCCGTACGGCGTCGCGCCCGCGCCGTACTTCGACGGCGGCGAGCAGGCCACCTCCACCGACTCCTGGTCGGTGGGCATCTCGGCGAAGTCGAAGAAGCAGGACGCGGCTCGTGCATTCCTCGAGTACCTGACGATCGACCCGACCGGCAACGCCCAGTCCGCCGAGGTCGCCGGCATCGCACCGACGAACAAGGAGGCCTACGCGGCGTATGCCGAGAGCATGTCCGCGCTGGGCGGGGAGGCGACCGCGGGGTTCGGCGCGATCATGCAGTTCCAACTGGAGAACAACGCCGTGCACCGTCCCGCGGTGGTCGGCTACAGCGTGTTCGAGCCCGGGGCGAACCAGATGTTCTCCGACATCCGTAACGGATCGGATCCCCGTGAGCGGGCCGCGCAAGCCGACAAGGACATCGAAGCGCAGATCGCGCGACTGAAGTGACATGACCGACACCACAGCACCGACGTCCGTGGCGGGTCCGGGTTCGGCCCGGCCCGTCACGGGCCGAGCACCCGCCCGCCGCCGGACCACGGCGCTGCGCGTCACGCTCATCGCGTTCGCGATGCTGACCCCGGCGCTGCTCACGCTGATCCTGATGCGGGTCGTCCCCCTGCTCAGCGCCGTCGGCATGAGCTTCCAGCACGTCTCCCTCGCCACGGGCGAGACCACGTTCGACGGCTGGGCGAACTACGTGTACCTGTTCAGCGACCCCAACTTCCATTCCGTCCTCATCGTGACGCTCGTGTTCAACCTCGTGCTCAACCCGGTCATCGTCGTCCTGTCCACGGCGCTCGCGCTGCTCCTCGTGCAGAACATCCCGCTCGTGGGCCTATGGCGATCCATGATCTTCGTGCCGGCCGCGGTACCCGGCGCCGTCGTGGCGCTGATCTGGAGCACGGCGCTGCAGCCCGACGGCCTCGTGAACGGCATCCTCGGTGCCGTCGGCCTGCCGGCACAGCCCTTCCTCACCTCGGCGAACCAGGCCGCGTTCTCGATCGGCATCATGGTCACCTGGGGGGCGCTGGGCTACTGGATGATCTTCATCATCGCCGGCCTCAAGGACATCCCGGGCTCGCTCTACGAGGCGGCCGCGCTCGACGGCGCCGGGTGGTGGCGGCGGCTCTTCTCGATCACGCTGCCCCTGCTGAAGCGGCCCATGGCATTCGTCCTCATCGCCTGCACGGTCGGGTCGTTCCTGTTGTTCGCGCCCGTGCAGATCCTCACCAAGGGCGGCCCGAACGGCTCGACGAACCTGATCATGTACGACATCTACAACCGCGCGTACCTGCTCGGCGACCTCGGCGTCGGTCAGGCGGAGGTCGTGGTGCTGATGCTCCTGCTCTCGCTCATCGTCCTGGTCCAGTTCCGGCTGCTGAAGGAGGACCGAGCATGAGACGCTCCCGCGGCGCCACCGTCGTCCTGACGGCGGCCTCGGCACTGGTCGCCGTGTCCGTATTCCTGCCGCTCTGGTGGGTCTTCGCCTCGTCCATGCGCCCCGGCAACTCGTACGTCGAGCACATGACTCCGCTCTCCTGGCTGGCCTTCGTCCCGCTCGGCGGCGACGTCACCAACTACGCCGCGCTGGGGTCCGGAGCCTTCCTCCTCGGGCTCTTCAACAGCTTCCTCGTCGCCGGCCTGACGATCGTCCTCGGGCTCGCGATCGCGATCCCCGCAGCCTATGCGCTCGCGACGATGGAGTTCCGCGGGCGCGGGATCGTCTTCAGCTTCATCATCATCGTCGCGATGATCCCCTTCGACGCGATCGCGATCCCCCTGTCCTCCCTGTTCCAGGGGTGGGGCCTGAGCGACTCGTACGCCGGGCTGGTCCTGCCCGCGCTCGCCAACGGCTTCGCGATCTTCGTGCTGCGGCAGTTCTTCATGGGCGTGCCGCGCGAGCTCATCGACGCCGCCGAGGTGGACGGTCTCGGGCGCCTGGGCACGCTGTGGCGGATCATCCTCCCGCTGTCGAAGCCTTCGCTGATCGGGGCCGGGATGATGCTGTTCCTCTCGCAGTGGCAGGCCTACCTGTGGCCGCTGCTCATCGGCACCTCGCCGGAGCGGCAGCTGGCCCCGATCGTGCTCGCGAACCTCAGCACCGCCTTCACCGTGGACCTCGGGCAGATCCTCGCCGGTTCCTTCGTGCTGAGCATCATCCCCATGATCCTGCTGCTGTTCTTCCAGCGGCAGTACACCGAGTCCCTCTCCACCACGGGGCTCAAGGGATGACCTGACCCACACGCGGGCACTCGGCCCGCCGAAGCACCTGACGAAGGAGACAGGATGAAGACGTACGGACGCCTTTCGGCCGGCATCGCCCTGGCCGGCGCGCTGGCCCTCGGCTCGGGGACCGCGCCCGCGGCCGCCGCGGTGAGCTGGGACCCTGAGTCGCTCACGACCGAGTACGTCCCGACGGGACCGCCGGACGCGGACGGCCAGCGTCTCTACTACGCCTACGCGCCGAGCGCGATCCGCAGCGGGTCCGAGACCCGGGTGTGGACGTGCCACAACTCCGTCTCCGGCGTGATCGAGGACGACATCTTCGCCACGACCCTCTCCGGCGGGTCGGTCGTCTCCGACGCCTCCGTCCTCACCCGGAGCGCCAGCGGCTGGGACTCCTTCCACATCTGCGATCCGTCGGTGATCCGTGTCGACGCGACCTACGGCGGGACCGCCTACCGCTACGCGATGTTCTACCTGGGCAACGACCAGGACGCCAGCGCGCACAACCAGGTCGGCGTCGCCTACGCCACGAGCCTGGACGGGCCGTGGGTGAAGAACCCGACCCCCGTGATCGCCTTCTCCGGCTCCGACACCGGCGCGTGGGGTGCGGGTCAGCCCAGCGCCACGACCGTCGACCCGGAGGCGGGCACCGCTGTGCTCTTCTGGACGGAGGGCTACGGGGACACGATCACCTATCGGGCCCTCGTCGACCTGGACGAGCCGGGCGGACCCGTCGTCGGTCCCCGTCTCCCCGTCACGACGAGCGGTCTGACGAGCACCACCGGCGGGACGGACTGGCTGAACAACGCGGACTTCGCCTACGACCCGTCCCGGGACCGGTTCTACGTCGTGCGCGAGCAGCATCCGTACCCGACCGACTCCCCGGACTACATCGGCTCGTCGGTGCAGGTCGCCAGCATCCCGGGGGCGAGCGTCTGGGGAGGGGGCGGGACCTGGACGGTCGAGGCGGAGATCGATCCCGATCTGACCGGATACGCCCGGAACCACAACGCCGGACTCCTCCGCTCGGAGTACGGCACGCTGATCGACGCGCAGAGCCTCACGGTCCTGTTCACCACCTCATGCGGCGGGTGCACGGACTCCCTGTGGCAGTATCGGCTGCACAGCGTGACCGGCGCGATCGGCTGAGCTATCGGGCGGTCGCCGCGCACCCGCACGACTCCCGGGCGACGAGCTCGACCGGGATCAGCAGCGGCGACCGCTCGAGGCCCTTCTGCAGCACGGCCGTGAACGCCGCTTCGGCGATGAGCCGGATCGGCTGCTCGATCGCCGTCAGCGGCGGATCGCTGTACACGGCGTCCTCGGTGCCGTCGAAGGAGATCACCGCGAGCTCATCGGGGACGCCGATCCCCTCGCGCCGGGCCGCCGCGAGGAGGCCGAGCGCCTGCACGTCGGAGGTGACGAACACGGCATCCGGTCGATCCGCGCGGCGGAGGAGCTCGCGCCCCGCCTCGAAGCCCCCCGCCCGGGAGAACTCGCTGCGCACGATCAGCTCGTCGCCGTTCGGAAGGCCCTCCGCCTGCAGTGCATCCCGCCATCCCTGCTGTCGTCGTTCCACCCCCGGGGCACCGCGGGGGCCGCTCAGCAGGGCGATCCGCGTGCGTCCGTGACCGATGAGGTGCGAGACCGCCTGCATCGCCCCGCCACGATCGTCGACCATCACCGACAACTGACCCGGCCGCGACCGCTGGTCCAGGAAGACGGTGGGAGTGGATCCCGTCTCGGCCACCGACGCCGGATCCAGGCTCACGATGACGAGACCGTCGATCTGATGGCTGACGAGGGACTCCACCTGGGCGCGCTCCCGGTCGATGTCATTGTCGGCGTCACCGAGGAGCAGGGCGTAGCCGGCGGCGAACGCCTGGTCCGAGAGCTCCCGGGCCAGGGCTCCGAAGTACGTGTTGCTGACGTCGGGGACCACCAGGCCGATCGCCTGCGCGCTGCGCAGGCGCAGGGCACGAGCGACCGCGTTCGGGCGGTAGCCGAGCTGCTCCATGGCGTCGAGAACGCGAGCGCGGGTCGCGGCGGCGACCGGGCGCGGACCGTTGTTGACGACGTAGCTCACCACCGCCGTGCTCACCCCGGCCAGCCGGGCGACGTCGCTGCGCGTCGCGGCGTGTGTCGGCGCGACGGTTCCCTCTTCGTCCGTCACCGTGCTCCCCCTCGTTCGTCGGGCTCGTCTCAAGTATTGCTGCGCTCCCCGAGTCTATTCGAGTAGATTAATGCCATGCCGACTCCCGTCGTCGTTGTGACCGACCTCTACCTGCCGCCGGAGGACCCCGGGGACAACTTCGATCTGCTGTTCCCGTTCGGTTCGGGTCGGATCGACCTGCGCGCCGTGATCCTCGACGTCTCCATCGAGAAGCGCGAGTCCGTCCGCGAGGGCGTGATCGGATATCCGGGCCCCAGGGACCCCGGACTGATCCCCGTGGCGCAGCTCAACGCCCTCTTCGGAACGCGCGTCCCGGCCGCCGTCTCGCCGTTCGCCCGGATGCGCCGGCCCGACGACGAGATGCGGGACGTCCCGGCGTTCCAGCAGGAGGGGCCCGAGCTCATCCTCGACACGCTCCGTCGGGCCGCGGAGCCGGTCCATCTGATGTCCTTCGGCTCGGCGCGCCCGATCGCGGTCGCGTTCAACCGCGATCCCGACCTGATGCGGAAGAAGGTCGCACGCGTGCACTTCTCAGCCGGGTCCACGACGCTCGACTACCTCGAGTGGAACGTGTACCTGGATCCCCTCGCCGCTCGGCGACTCGTCGACTCCGGCCTCCCCATCGCGCTGTACCCGTGCGCGTCCGCCGTCGACTGCTACACGCCGGACGTCCACAACACGGTGTGGTGGCTCGAGGACCTGGCCTGGATCGAGGGGATGCACCCCGCGCTCCGGCGCTATCTCCTGTACGGCCTCGGCGGCGAGCCGCGGATCGACTTCCTCCGCGCGCTCGACGAGGACCCTCCCGCCGAGGCCGCGGCGCGGGTGTACGGCCGCCGGCACGCGGTGTGGGAGACCGCTGCCTGGATGATCGCCTCCTCGTCGTCGCTCGTGCGACGCTCCGACGGCACCCACCGCATCGTCGGGTCCGAGGAGGTCCGACCGGGCGACCGCGTGATCCCCAACGAGCTGATCCCCGCGCGCGTGCGGACCCATCCCTCCGGGCTCTACACGTTCGAACCGGACGACGAGGGCGACGACGACGTGCTCGTCTTCCGTCGCGAGGATCCGGCGGAGTACGAGGCCGCCCTGCAGGAGGCCCTTCCGGCGCTCTATCGCGGCTTCAGCCCACCGGGGTGGCAGGGCTCGACGACGGGGACGCTCCGCGACGCCACTCCTGCCGCATACGCAGGTCCGCTCCTCTGATGCCGCCTGCGACCCCGGGACGAGCCCTACGCCCGGCTCACCCGGGGTCGCCGCCCTGCCGAAGCAGGTCCGTCTCCACGCGGTTGAGCTCGGCGGCCCGGGCGAGCAGGTCGGCGGCGAACTCGATCTGCTCGTCGTCGAGCGTGTCGAGATAGGCGTTCCACCTCTCCGCGACCCGGCCGTAGACCGGGCCGACGCCGGTCTGCACGGCGGCCGGGTCGGCGGTCACGATCACGCGCCGCCGGTCGTTCTCGTCCCGCGTCCGCCGGACGTATCCCGCGCGCTCCAGCCGATCGATCATCGCGGTGACGGCGCCGCCCGCGGTGAGCCCGGTCCGCGCGGCCAGCTCGCCCGGCGTCGCGGGCCCGTTGCGCAGGAGGATCCCGACCGCCTGCAGGTCCGTGCTGTTCAGCCCGGCCGAGCGCGCGACCGCGTCCTGGAACAGCACCGCTCGCGCCATGAACTCCTGCATCGCCTCGCCCTGACGCGCGATCGCCGCGGCACGCCGTGCAGACGGCTCCCCCATCTGATAACCTCTCTAATATCGAGAGACTCGCTCTTAGAGACTCTCGCTCTCCTACCAGACTATCGAAAGGCAGATCCGATGCCCAAGGCGCTCATCATCGGCGGCGGCGTCGCGGGGCCCGCCGCCGCCCTGTTCCTCCGACGCGCAGGATGGGAGGCCGAGATCTTCGAAGCGCGTCCCGCCCCGGATGCGTTCGGCGGGCTCTTCCTCAACGTCGCGACCAACGGGCTCGCCGTGCTCGACACGCTCGGCCTGCGCGACCGGCTCCTCACCGACGCGCACCCCTGCCCCTACATGCAGATGCGCAGCGGACGAGGACGCACGCTCGGCGTCGTCCCGAACGGGCCCGCGGGCGAGCCGGAGCGCGGCAGCGCCGTCGTCCGGCGCGAATGGCTCAACGCCGTGCTCCGCGAGGGCACCGAGGCCGCGGGCGTCCCGACCACGTGGGATGCCCGGCTCGAACGGATCGTCGAGGACGCGGACGGGGTGACGGCCCGTTTCGCGGACGGCCGCCGGGCGACCGGCGACATCCTCGTCGGAGCCGACGGCATCGGGTCCCCGACGCGACGGTGGATCGATCCGCAGGCGCCCGAACCGGCGTACACGGGACTCATGAGCATCGGCGGGTTCGCACGGGTCGACGGCCTCGCCCCGACCCCGTTCACGCAGACGATGGTGTTCGGCATCCGCGGGTTCTTCGGCTACCTCGTCCGTGACGACGGCACCGTGTACTGGTTCGCGAACCCGACCCATGCGGAGATCGACCGCGAGGCGCTCCGGACGAGGCCTGTCGAGGAGTGGATCGACGAGCTCCGCGGCCTGCACGCCGATGATCCGTTCCCCGTCCCGCAGATCCTCGACGCCGTCACCGGGCCCGTCGGCGCCTACGGCATCTACGAGCTCCCCCATGTGGCGCACTGGCATCGGGGGCGCGTGGTCGCGATCGGCGACGCGGTGCACGCCACCTCGCCCAGCGCCGGCCAAGGCGCCTCCCTCGCCCTGGAGGACGCGGCGACGCTCGCCCTGTGCCTGCGCGACGACCCGGATCACGAACGAGCGTTCGCGCGGTACCAGGCGCAGCGTCAGCCGCGGGCCGAGGAGGTCGTCGCGTACGCGAGCGCGATTAGCAAGCAGAAGAAGGTGACGTCGTCACGCCTCGCGATCCTGATGCGCGACGCCCTGCTGCCCCTGTTCCTCCGCGGCGCGATGCGGGACACCCGCAACAACCATCTCTACAACCACACCGTGCCGTGGGACTGAGCCGACCGGCCTGAGCGGGATCCCCTGTGCCGGAGCTTCTGTGCCGGAGCTTCTGGCAAGCTGATGTCCGCCCCCGGCGGCCGCAGCTCCCTCGCCCGCCGAGCAGGAGGGAAGCGCGGGATGGACGCGGGATCAGCGGCGGACGCGGTGTCGGCGATCGAGACCGAGGTCGACGAGGTGCTCCGGAGGGTGACCGGACCGGACCGCGCCGGGACCCGGTTCGCCGCGACGCGTCCGGGATTCGTCGCCGCCCTCGACCCGCAGGCGCTCGTGGTCCTGAACCTGCAGTCGCCGGAGCAGCACCTCGGACCGGTCCTCGCCGCGAGCCTCCGCCACGACCCGGCACGGTTCCGCGATCACGCCGTCGACTACCTCCGCCTTCGCGCGGTGAGCCGGGTGGCGGTCCCTCCGTTCGGGGGCGGCGTGGGCCTCACGGATCCGCTCCTCGGCTTCGCCGCCGACGACGAGGCGATGATCCGTTACGACGCCGCCCGCTCGGCGCCGATCGACGCCGGCAGCTGGACCGGCGACCCCGACGTCCCGATCCTCCAGAACCTCGTCCACGCCGTGCTCACGGGCGAGGCGCCCGCCCGCGACCTTCCGGCGGAGAACCTCCCCCGCGCGACCGCGGCGCTGGTGCAGGCGCTGCAGGCGATCCTCCGGGAGGACGCCCCGGCCTTCCGCGAGGCCATCCGCGCCTTCCGCTCGCACGCCCGGCGCAGCAGGTGGATCCGTGACCGCTACAAGGGGCTCTCCGACGTCCCCATTCTCATCCTCGGCCTGTGCGCCGCCGCCCTGCGCCGAGGCCTGCCCCTGCCGGACGAGGTCCTCAGCGTCGGGGAACGCACGTACCTGGACGGGCTCCGCACTCCCCTGCCTCCGCCGCGCCCTCGCGCCTACATCGGCGGTGCCGCGGTCCTGAACCCCCTCGTGACTGACCCCGGCATCGAGCTCCCGGCCCTGCGCCAGCGGCTCGCGGACGCCTGGGCACGGGAACCGCGCTGACCCCGCACGGCGGTACTCAGCCGAAGTCGCCGCCGCCACCGCCGTTGAAGTCGGGGGCCATGTCGGCGAAGCGGGAGAAGTGGCCCTGGAAGGCGACCTGGATCGTCGCCGTGGGGCCGTTACGGTGCTTCGCCACGATCAGGTCCGCCTCGCCAGGACGGACGTCCTTGTCGTAGACGGAGTCACGGTGCAGCAGGATCACCATGTCGGCGTCCTGCTCGATCGATCCCGACTCTCGCAGGTCGCTGATCGCGGGCTTCTTGTCCTGCCGCTGCTCGGGACCACGGTTCAGCTGGCTGAGCGCGATCACCGGCACCTGGAGCTCCTTCGCGAGCAGCTTGAGCGCACGCGAGAACTCGGAGACCTCCTGCTGACGCGACTCGACGCGCTTGCCGCTCGTCATGAGCTGCAGATAGTCGATGATGACCATCTTGAGACCGGCGCGCTGCTTGAGCCGGCGGCACTTCGCGCGGATCTCGACCAGGGTCATGTTGGGGCTGTCGTCGATGTACAGGGGGGCGTCGTTGATCCGCCCGCGGGTCGCCGCCACCGTCGTCCAGTCGCGCTGGTCGAGCGTGCCCTTGCGCATGTTCTGCAGCGGCACGGCGCCCTCGGCGCTGAGCAGACGCATGGCGATCTCGCTCTTGCCCATCTCCAGCGAGAAGAAGATGGAGGGCATGTTGTGGCCGATCGACGCCGCGCGTGCGAAGTCCAGCGCGAGCGTCGACTTACCCATGGCCGGACGCGCCGCCACGACGATCATCTGACCGCCGTGCAGCCCATTGGTGAGTTCGTCGAGCTCGCGGAAACCGGTCGGGACGCCGGTCATGGTCCCGTCGCGGCCGTTCGCGGCCTCGATCTCCTCCACGGCGGCGTCGACCGCCACGGTGAGCGGCACGTAGTCCTCGGTCGTCTCGGTGCCGGTCACGGAGTAGATCTCGGCCTGCGCCGTGTTGACGAGGTCGGTCGCGTCGCCCTGCCCGTCGTAGCCCATCTGCACGATGCGGGTTCCGGCGTCGACGAGCTTGCGCAGGATGGCGCGCTCGGACACGATCCCCGCGTAGTAGCCCGCGTTGGCCGCGGTGGGGACGATCGAGGTGAGGGTGTGCAGGTAGTCGATGCCGCCGGCGCGCTGCAGGTTGCCCGTCTTGACGAGCTCGTCGCCGACGGCGATCACGTCCGTGGGCTCGCCGTGCGAGTACAGCGAGAGGATCGCCTCGAAGATCAGCTCGTGCTTGGGGATGTAGAAGTCGGTGCCGCGGAGGGTCTCGATCACGTCGGCGACGGCGTCCTTCGACAGCAGCATGCCGCCCAGGGTGCTCTGCTCGGCGATGAGGTCGTGCGGCGGGGTGCGCTCCGGCTCGCGCCCTCGTCCGAGTCGCTCCTCCGAGATGTCGGCGATCGACAAACCGCTCCCCCTTCTGCGCGCGTCATGCACGCCTCGAACGCTCGCGAACGCCTCGCCCGCGCTGGGGCGCGGTTGCGCTCGGTGTCCGACCCGGGATCCCGAACGCGTGATGTGGACCGGACTCCGCACAGCAGATCACGGACCACCGACATCGCGTGTGACTCAGGCTAGGAGGGCGATTCCACACCCGCAACACACCCTGTGGATAACTCTGTGGAGAGGTTGCGAAGAACTTGGGTGTGTCTGTGAACAGCGCCTGTGGACAACGCGGTGGATGTCGGTGAGTCCGGACTTTTTAATTCTGCGTGACCAGGGATTAGTGCTTTCCCCAGCCTGTGGATGGATTCCCGCTTAAAGCGGGGATTGAAGGTTGTCGCGACGTCGAACGTCATGTGCACAACCTGGGGAGAACAAGGGGATGGCGGCCCCTCTTGTCAAGCTCGGATCCGCACCGGGCGCGTCTCCCGCGTGATCATGCGGAAGACGCCGCGACACGCCGGGGCAGGATACCGATCGTCTCGGCGCTGCGACCGCTCAGGGCGTCGCGGAGACGATCGTCACGCCCTCGGGAAGCTCCGCGGCGAGGAGAGCGGCCGTGCGCATCGCGTCCTGCCGATCCTTCATGCCGGAGAACTGGATCTCCGTCGTCAGAGCATCCCCGCACTCCAGGAAGAGCGACGGCGCCGTCAGGATCCCTCCGTCCAGTAGGACCGCCATCCGGGGCAGGGCCTGGTCCTCGGCACAGGCGAGCGCACCGGTCAACACTTCCATCGCCGCCCCGCCCGCGTCGGTGAGGTCCAGCAGCACGACCCACTCGCCCTGCTCGATCCGCGCCTCGACACCGTCCACGGCGTGGCCGGCGACGTCCGACGGGCCGAGCCGCAGCAGTTCTCCGTCCGGCGTCTCCGCCTGGCACGCCTCCTGCGGGGTCGCGTTGACGCAGTCCGGCAGCGGATCGGCCGCAGGAGCGGTCACCGGCCGGATCGCCAGCACTCCAGGAGTGGTGAAGACGTCATCGGCGACCCCCACGGTGTCCGGCGCGAACCGCACGGTCACGCGCTCCCCGTCCGCCGCCACCGAGACGCGTTCCATCCCGGCGGCCTCCAGACGCTCCTCCAGCGCCTCTCGGGCGGCGTCGGCGCTCCCGGCGGGCACGTCGAGCACGACCTCGCTCAGTGGCGGCTCCGGGGTTATGGCGGAGCATCCGGCGAGGGCGCCGCCGAGCACACCTCCCAGGACGGCGACGAACGCGAGGACGGCCGGACGGATCGATCGACGCATGGTCGGATCCTAGTCACGCGCGCTGGCGTCCGTCAGGCGCTGGCGGGTTTCGTGGACGGCCGACACGACGAAGCCCCCGGGTCCGAGGACCCGGGGGCTGTCGTACGGCGTCGCGCTTACTTGGCGGCGACGACCTGAAGGGTGATGACCGCGGTCACGTCCTCGTGGAGACGGACGGTGGCCTCGTGCTCGCCGACCGACTTGATCGGCGAGGTGATGTGCACCTTGCGCTTGTCGATCGCGCCGATGCCGGCGGCCTCGACGGCGTCCGCGACGTCACCGGTCTTGACGGAACCGAACAGACGACCCTCGGCGCCCGCCTTGACGGCGAGGCGGACCTTGGCGGCCTGCAGCTTGTCCTTGAGCGCCACGGCCTCTTCGCGGTCGTGGATCGCACGGGCCTGGCGAGCCGAGCGGATCTGCTCGACCTGCTTCTCGCCACCGCGCGTCCACGCGACGGCGAAGCCCTGCGGGATGAGGTAGTTGCGGGCGTACCCGTTCTTGACCTCGATGACGTCGCCAGCGCTACCGAGCCCGGCGACCTCGTTCGTGAGAATCAGCTTTGCCATTGTCGGTACCCCTTAGCGGCCGGCGCCGGCGTAGGGCAGGAGCGCCATCTCGCGCGCGTTCTTGATCGCCTTGGCGATCAGACGCTGCTCCTGCACCGAGACTCCGGTGATGCGACGGGCGCGGATCTTGCCGCGCTCCGAGATGAACTTGCGGAGGGTCGCGACGTCCTTGTAGTCGATGACACCCACGCGGATGGACTTCGCGGGAGCGGCGTTCTTCGCGCCCTTCCGCGGCTTGCGGCGGTCGCCGCTCGACTTTCCAGCCATGAGATTTCCTTAGGTGATGAAGACTCCGGCCCCTCGACGGGCTCAGGACCGGACTCAGAAGTTTGGGATCAGAAGGGCGTGTCGTCGCCGAAGCTGCCGGGCGTCGACCACGCATCGGCGCTGGACGAGCCGGGCGTCGACCACGGCTCCTCCGACACCTGCTGCTGCTGCGGGCGCTGACCGCCACCGCCACCGGCTCCCCCCGAGGCGGCGCGGGTGACCTGCGCCGTCGCGTAGCGGAGCGAGGGGCCGATCTCGTCGACCTCCAGTTCGATCGCGGTGCGGTTGTTGCCCTCGCGGTCCTGGTAGGAACGCTGGCGCAGACGACCCTGGGCCACGACGCGCATGCCCTTCGTCAGCGAACCCGCCACGTGCTCGGCGAACTCGCGCCAGACCGACGCGCGGAGGAACAGCGCTTCGCCGTCCTTCCACTCGTTCGCCTGACGATCGAAGGTGCGCGGCGTCGACGCGATGGTGAAGTTCGCCACCGGCAGCCCGTTCTGCGTGTAGCGCAGCTCGGGGTCGGCGGTGAGGTTGCCCACCACGGTGATGACGGTTTCGCCGGCCATGGGGATTACGCCTTCGCGACCTTGGGCTTGCGGGCGGCCTTCTCCTCGGCGCGCTTCGCCTCGGCGGCGACCATGGCCTGGGCCTCCTCGGCGCGCAGGACCTTGGTGCGGAACACGAGCTCGCTCAGCTTGAGCTGGCGGTCGAGCTCCTGCGTGGCCTCGCTCGTCGCGGTGAAGTTGACGACGGCGTAGATGCCCTCGCTCTTCTTGTTGATCTCGTAGGCGAAACGGCGCTTGCCCCAGACGTCGACCTTGTCGATCGAGCCACCATCGTTCGTGATGACCTTCAGGAACTTGTCGAGGTTGGGGGCAACCTGGCGCTCGTCCAGCTCAGGGGTCAGAATGACCATGAGCTCGTACTGGTGCGTCACTTACCCACCTCCTTCGGACTAGAACGGCTCCCGGGACTTTCCCGGAAGCAGGAGGGTGTGTTGCACGTGTCCGCCGTTCGGAGTCGATGACTCCCGGGCAGACAACCACAACAGTCTAGCGGAGATCCCCCCGCCCCGCTGACCGCACCCGTCGGGCTCTCACGGAGAACCCCCACCTTGCGGACGAATCCGCCTTGGATCTCCGCAGATCCGTGCGAACTCCGCAGATCCATGTGAACTCCGCGCGCGATCTCCGCAGGACGAGAGGGGGCAGGCGGGGAGCAGGGGATCAGCGGGCGGGGCGGATGCGGTCGCGGTGCGGAGAGGGCGAGAGGGTGAAGTCGCTCGCGGCGTGCGTCCAGGATCCGATCCCGCGACGCCCGCGCCACCGCCGCACGGCGACGATCGCACGCACGACCGGGGTGCCGAGCACGAGGGCGACGGCTCCGGAGAGCGTGCGGTCCTCGGCGCCGAGCACGCTCTTGCGCTGCCAGGCCGCGTGGAGCGGCCCACCGCGCGGCGCGGGTGCCGTCCGCGGAGCCAGCGCGCCGCGACGACGCTGCGCGACCAGCTCCCGGGTCGTCGCCCACCAGTCCGACTCCGCCGGGTCGTGGAAGTAGTTCTGCGTGAGCCAGCTCGGATCCGGGTGACGGAAGCGGCGGGCGACCACGTCCTCCTCCCCTCCGCGCAGTCCGGAGTCCGCGAAGACGGTGTTCAGCAGCGCCTTGTCGAAGCCGAACAGATCCAGGGCGATCACGGGGACCCCGGCCGCGATCGCCTCGACGGCCGCCGTCGATCCGACCGTCACGAGGCCCTCGGCCCGCGCGAGGGCATCCCGCATCGAGCCGTACGAGAACACCAGGTTCGGCGGCACCGGACCGATGGCGGCGATCAGCTCCGGATAGCCGTCGCGTTCGGCGTGGGTCTGCGGCTCGCCCGGCCGGGCGCGGAGCTTGACGACCACGCGTCGGGAGGGATCGGCCAGGGCCGCCCGCCGCAGGATCCCCGCGATCCGTGCACGGTCTTCTCGGGAGGAGGGCACGAGCGCCTGCGCGGCGAAGACGAGGTCCGTCGCCGGCTCCGCCACGGACGCGCCGGGGCCGCCCGTCGTCCGGGCGAAGGGCAGCGTGGCGAGGGCGATGGGCACGTCGACGCGGATCCGTCGCGCGAGCTCGCGGTAGGCGCGGCGCTCGCGGTGCGAGTGCACCACGACGAGATCGCTGTGCGCGCGATAGGACAGCGCGCCGCGCAGCGCCGGCACCGACGCCCCGGGGAGCCCGGTGACGACCACGGGGCGCTCGACGAGCCGGTCGATCTCGCGCTGGAGCAGACGGATGAGCGGGCCGCGGCCCGCGAGCACCACGACGTCCGGGCGATCCCAGTCCAGCCAGCCGCGCAGTTCCCGGAGGTCGATCCGCGTCCGGGCGCCGGGGGCCGCGAATCGGGTCCCGGCGACCGCCGCGCGCTCCTGGTCGCCGCTCACGCGCAGCGGCGTGCGCACGAGGAGCAGGTGCGCGCTGATCCCGCGCACCTCGTCGACCAGCGCCGCGCCCCACTTCACGAACGAGTCGGCGTCCGCGATCACGACCACGCGCCGCACCGCCGTGCCGGCGGGCGGACGCACCGGATCCGGTCGCGACATGCCCGTGATCACCGGACGCGCCACCTGCGCGACGAGCTCGGTCAGGCTCATGCCGGGACCCGGCGCAGCTTCGCCATCGGCGCGTGCTCTCCCGGGAACACGCGCTTGACCCCGTCGCCGAGCGCCGTCTCGATGACGCGGATGTCCCGCACGAGGCGCTCCAATCCGGTCGGCTCCAGTGATGCGGCGTGATCGGATCCCCACATCGCCCGATCCAGCGTGATGTGCCGCTCCACCGCCACGGCGCCGAGGGCGACCGCCGCCAGCGAGATCTGCAGGCCCCGCTCATGACCCGAGTAGCCCACGGGGACGCCGGCGTAGCGGTCGCGCAGAGCGGGGATGACCTTGAGGTTGGCCTCTTCCGGCTCCATCGGATAGGTCGAGGTCGCGTGCATCAGGATGAGCCGGTCGGTGCCGAGCACCTCCAGCGCGCGATCGATCTGCGGGATGGTGGACATCCCCGTCGAGAGGATGACGGGCTTGCCGGTGTCTCGCAGGGCCGCGAGCAGCTCGAGGTCGGTGAGGCTCGCCGACGCGACCTTGTGCGCCACCACGCCGAGCTCCTCCAGGAAGCGGACGCTCGGGACGTCCCACGGCGAGGCGAACCAGTGCAGGCCGGCGAGAGTCGCGTGGTCGCCGATCTCGATGTACTCGTCGCGCCCGAACTCCACCCGCCGGCGGTAGTCCAGGTAGGTCATGGTGCCCCACGGCGTCTCGCGCAGGGTGTCGCGCATGTGCTCGGGCGTGGCGATCTCCGGGGTGCGCTTCTGGAACTTGACGGCGTCCGCTCCCGCGGCGGCCGCGACGTCGATGAGCTTCTTGGCGAGCTCGACGTCGCCGTTGTGGTTCAGGCCGATCTCGGCGATCACGTAGACCGGGTTCCCCCCGCCCACCACGCGCGATCCGATGCTGACGGTCATGTGCGTCTCCGTTCGCTCCCCTCCGGCTTACGCACCGGGGGTGAACACCGAGCGACGCCGGCGTGTCTCCGCGGCGACGCGTGCGTGTCGGGTCCGGAGCGGTGCGCAGGGCGGGGGCGTTTCGTCTCGCTGCGCTCGCTCAACGACCGGACGCGAGACCGGAGGCGAGAGTGTTTCGACTCGCTGCGCTCGCTCAACGACCGGACGCGAGGATGCGCTCGGCGATCTCGCGGACCGCGCCGGACCCGCCGGAGCGGGCGAGGACGACCCGGGCCGCCGCCCGCACGTCGGGATGCGCGTTCGCGACCGCGACCGGCCATCCCGCGATCCGGAGGGCGCCGAGATCGTTCACGTCGTTGCCGACGTACGCCACGTCCGCGAGATCCACCCCCTGCTCCCGCGCCCACGCGGCGAGCGCGGCCCCCTTGTCGCCCACCGCCTGAAGGACGGGGACCCCGAGCTTCTCCGCACGCCGGGACACGACCGGATTGACCTCGGTGGAGAGGATGAGAACCGGCACACCCGCCGCCCGCAGCCGGGCCACGCCCATGCCGTCCTCCCGGCTCACCCGGACGCTCTCCCGCCCGTCCTGGTCCACCCAGGCGGTGTCGTCGGTGTGCACCCCGTCGAAGTCCGTCACCAGCGCACGGGCAGGAACCGGCTCGCCTCCGATCGGACCGGGCGATCCTCCTCCCGGAGACGCGGGAGCCAGGACGCCGGCCAGCGCGTCGGCCGCCGCGAGCTGGGCGGGGACGTCGATCTCGATCGCCGTGCTCTCGGGCACGACGACGACCCCGATCCGCCCGAAGAAGCGATGCTGCGCGGCGCGGAAGCCGTCGGCACGGAAGGCGTAGAAGGCGCCGGTCTCGAGGTGGTCCGGCGCGCGGTCCTGCCGGCGCGGTCGGAAGGCGGCGTCGTGGTTCACGGCTTCAGCCGTGCCGTCCGGCCCGCGCCGCCAGAGGAACCCGTACGTCTCGTGCGCGGCGAAGACGCTGTCGAAACGGCCGGAGCGGATATCCGCCACGGCACGAGCGATCCCGTCCACGGGGAGGAACGGCGAGGTCGCCTGGACGAACACCACGACCTCGATCCCGAGCCCCGCAGCCTCCAGCTCGTCCAGAGCGTGCAGGAGCGCGCTCTCCGACGACGCCGTGTCGCTCGCGAGGTCGGCCGGGCGATCCACCACGCGGGCGCCGGCGGCGCGTCCGACCGCGGCGATCTCCGGATCGTCCGTCGAGACGACGACGAGGTCGACGCCCTCCGCCGCGGCCGCGGCGCGGACGGCGCGTTCCACGAGCGTCAGACCTCCCACGCGCTGCAGGTTCTTGCGCGGGATGCCGCGGGACCCGCCGCGCGCCGGGATGATCGCGGCCGTGAGACCCCGCGGCGTCGTGTCCGCGCTCCCCGCACTCACGAGAGAGCCCCGCTCGTCGATCGGCCCGCGCGCACCCGTACCCCCGGCATCCGCCCCGTGGGGCGTCCCCGTCGTCATCGCCCTCGCACCGTCCTCCATACGCGGGCCGCGCGCCGGCGCGCGCCCTGGATCGTCAGCCCCACCTGCTCCAGCCGCGAGACGCCCCCCGTGTCCACGAGCGCGGGGCCGAGCCCGACCCGGCGGCGGGCCCGATCGCGCCACGTCGGCGCCGGGGCGCCGGGAAGATCGAGCGCGGCAAGGCGCTCGGGATCGAAGTACCGCGCGATCTCCACGCGGCCGAGTCGCCGCAGCAGTTCCTCCGCCCGAGGACGCAGCGCCGCGAGGATCCGCGGCCGCATGCAGTACCCGACGGCGTCGACGAGGAGCTGCAGGTCCTCCGGGCGCGCGTACGGCGACCGCCGCCGTGTGAGCGCGTCGACGATCGTGGCCGGGACGCGGTTGCTGTTCTCATACGGGGTCAGCCCGCGCAGCACCGTCCGCGTGCCGGCGGACGCGATCCGGACGCCGAAGAGCGTCTGCACGGTGGGCAGCGCGGTGGAGAAGCCCGCGACGACCCCCTCGGCGCCGATCCGGAGGGCGACGAGCTCGGCCGGTTCGTCGCCCTCGTGGACGGCGAAGGTCAGACCGTGCGCGGCGGCGCGCTCCCGCACGTGCGAGACCAGACCCGCCGTCGCGGCGGGGTGGGGCTTGAAGACGATCCCCGCGACACCCCACTCGGCGGCGCGATCGACCATCTGCGCCTGCATCTCCTGCTCCTCCGCCTCAGTGGCGAGGCCGAGCGCGGCCAGGTACTGCCCGAGCACGAGGGCGACCGGTTCTCCCCCGGCAGGACGGACGGGCGCGTCGGATCCGGCGTCGACCTCGTCGATCACCGCGCGCAGGGCGGACGAGGGCACCGGGATCCGCGGAGCCCCGGTCTCGACGAACACCAGCGGCACGACCCCCGGGACCACGTCGGCGTGGATCACGCCGGCGATCCGCTCCGTGACCTGACGAGGCAGCCGGTCGCGGATCGGAGAGTAGGTCATCAGCCCGTCGCCCACGACGAGGATCTCGGCCTGGTCGAAGAGGGCCATCAGCGTGCGCGCCGGCGCCACCTGCGGGCTCTGCACGAACAGGCGGATCCGCTCGGTCTCCGCGTCCCACGCCCGCCGCAGCAGGCGGCCGAGCATCGGATGATCCTGCTCCGCGGGGGTCCAGTCGCGCGGGTGGTGCGGGTCCACGAGAGCGTTCAGCGACTCGACGCGATCGAACCGGTCCCGGAGCGTGCGCCACGCGGGATCCGCCGCGAGGTCGGGCGCGGTCTCCGGCACCGCCGACGACCCCACGGCGAGGAGCACCCGTCGGGGAGCGACGACCGCGCCGTCAGCGACGGCCGCCGGAGGGACCAGCGCCGCGTCGATGGCGGCGGCGGCCGTCATGAGGCCGTACGGGCTGTGCAGCGCGAAGACGTCGATCATCCGTGCTCCGCCTCTCGCAGGAGGCGCGCCAGCACTCGCCGGCGGGGGCCGCCGATCCTCGGGATCGCGGCGCGGACCTCCTCCGCCGGGAGGCGCGCCAGCAGCCCGCGGATCCCCGCGCGGAGCTCACGGCGCACCCCCGCCTCCATCCGCCGGGCGCGGACCAGGTGGTGCGAGCTGAGCGCGAGCACGGTGACCACCGCCTTCGGAAGCAGGCGCTCGGCATCTCTGTCGGTGCGGACGAGGTCGATCACCTCGGCGAGCGCGGGAACCACGTCGAGCTGACGCCGGTCGGTCGTGCGCGACAGCGAGCCGTCCATGCCGCGGCGGTACAGGAGGTGGGGCGCGTCCACCACCGCGAACGAGGTCGCCTCCAGGTGGAGCCTCCAGATCCACGGCCGGTCCTCGGCGGTGAAGAGCCCGTCCCGGAACCGGGCGACACCGGAGTCGATGAGCCGCCGGTGGAACATGCCCGCCCAGGCATACGGATAGTCGACCATGGTCGTGTCGTCCTCGGGGAGGACGCCGTCCCGGGGATCCGCGGGTACTCCGCGACGCGTGAAGGGCGCGCGCACGAGGGCCCTCTCCCCCTCCGTGACCGTCACGTGATCGGTGCGGACGAAGTCGCACTCCTGCATGCGCAGCGCCGCATGGAGCACGGGCAGCCGGCGCGGCTGCATCCAGTCGTCGCCGTCCAGGAAGCAGAACGCGTCCGCGGCCACGCGGTCGAGCCCCTGGTTCCGGGCGGTCGCGAGGCCGAGCGGATGGTCGTTGCGGATCACCTCGGCGTGCGGGAACCGCTGGGCGTAATGCGCCATGAGCGCGCCGGTGTCGTCCGCGGAGCCGTCGTCGATCGCGACGAGCTGAAGATCGCGAGGATCGTCGAACTGACGGGTCAGCGTCTCCAGCGCGGTGCCGATGTACGCCCCCGCGTCCTTGGCGGGGAGCACGACGGTGACCAGCGGTGCGCGCACAGGGCTCCAGAACGATGGGGACGGGACGGCGTCGATCATGGCGCGGACGGCTGACGGGCCGGAGACGGAGAGGTGAACGGCGGATGACGCGTGCGCACCGGACCGGGCCTGCGTAGCGTGGGGGCATGAGCTCCCCCGCGACCGGATCCGACCGCCCCGCCGACCGATCCCGGGACGGCCACGGCCCCGCGTCCGCCTGGATCCCCGATCCCGCCGCCGCGGGAGGCTGGCTCCGCGAACGGCTCGACGACGGGTACGCGACGATGCACGGCGTGGTGCCCCGCGGATATCCCGCCTACGCGCGGATCCTCCATCCCGCCGTCGTCCGTACGCTGCCCGATCGCCCGGTCCCCACCGCGGAGGAGTGGGACGCGATGACCGAGGACGAGCGCGAGCGGCTGGTCGGCCTGACGGAGGACCGACGCGCGACCTGGGCGGAGACCGCCGCGGCGTTCGGGACCACGGTGCATGCTCTCGCCCAGTGGCAGCACCTCGTGCGCACGCCGGCGGACGGCGACTGGCGCACCCGGCACGCGCCGGACGGACGCGAGTTCACGGCGCCGGCCGAGGGCGACCTGTCTCCCGAGGACCTCGCCCCGGTGGCGGCGCACCTGGCCGCGCACACGTCGACCCCCGAGGAGGGCGTCGCCGGCGTGTGGGCAGGCTACGGCGGACTCCTGGGCGCGTACGGCAGCAACGGCCGATCGTTCCTCGCGTTCTCGGACGACCCCGCGGAGAACGCGCACGCCGCGATGCTCGCCGAGAGCACGCACGACCCGTTCAACAACCCCTTCCGCAAGGCGCAGTGGCGGGAGGGGATCCTGTCCCGCGAGATCTCGGAAGGACCGCGGCTGGAGCTTCCCGGGCGGGAGTACGTGCTGTTCACCGCGTCACCGCGCTCCTTCTCCGACCCGGACTGGATCCTTGACGTGCCGTGGCGCGACCGGATCGCCGAGGCGCACGGCTTCCCGCCCTCGGCGCACCACCCGAACCTCCTCTGGCCCGCAGACCGCGCCTGGGTGATGGTGAGCGAGATCGACTTCGACTCCACCGTCGTCGCCGGGAGCCCGGAGCTGATCCGGGCCCTGTGCACGGACCCGGCGATCGAGGCCCTGGCGATCCGCGAGGGGGCGGACCTCCGCTGGGACGCCGACGACGTCAACCGCTGAGGCGGCAGGGCGGCGGGTTCCCCTCCGTCCCCGCGCGGCCCCGGTTACCGTGGACCGGTGACCGATCCCTCCGCCGCCTCGTCGGCCCCGTTCGATGCGCGGGCGCTCACCGCGCCGATCGATCGCGCCGTGTTCGCGGAGTTCCGACGCACACAGAAGGCGCTCGACGCCCAGAAGGAGGTGCCGCTCGGCCGCGTGTTCGCGTGGGTCGTCGCGGTGATCGCCATCGGGTTCGCGGTCGCCGTCGGGTCCACGGTGCTCGCTCTCGTGCTCGGCGGATCGCGCGGCGGGAGCTGGCTGGTGCCGGTGTTCGTCGTCGTCGCGGCCGTCGCGATCATCGGCTTCCTCGCCACGCGCCGCGCCCGGTGGGTCCGTCGGTACCGCCTGCACGCGTTCGCCCTCGCGAACGGCATGACGTACGAGACGCTCGTCACGGATCCGCCGCTGCCCGGGATGATCTTCTCCCTCGGCCACAGCCGCCGCGCCGAGGATCTCGTGCGGGGCGACCGGCCGCGGTTCGTCGAGTTCGGGAACTACACGTACACCACGGGCTCGGGCAAGAACGCTCAGACCCACCACTGGGGCTACATCGCGATCAAGCTCGACGTCCCGCTCCCGAACATCGTCCTGGACGCGTCCTCCAACGACGGGCTCTTCGGATCCAACCTCCCCGCCCGGTTCACGAAGGATCAGCGGCTGTCCCTGGAGGGCGACTTCGACCGGCACTTCTCCCTCTACTGCCCCGCCGGCTACGAACGCGACGCGCTGTACCTGTTCACCCCGGACGTGATGGTCCGCTTCCTGGACCACGCGGCGCACTTCGACGTCGAGATCGTGGACGACTGGATGTTCCTGTACACGCAGCGGCCGGTCGCGACGCTGGAGGAGCCCGTCTGGCAGGCCGCGTTCTCCGCGGTCGCCGCCGTGCTCACGAAGCTCGACCAGTGGGCCCGGTGGCGGGACGACCGGCTGCGGGCCACGGGGACGCCGGCGACCCCGGATCCTTCGGCACCCGTCGGCGCACCGGCCTCCGACTCCGGCGCACCGGCCTCCGACTCCGGCGCGGCGGTGCCGGGCCCGGTCGCGCCGCTCTCCGTGCCGTTCGCCCCGCCTCCGGGCGTCGCACCCGCGGGGAGACGCCTGCGACGGAGCGGCTCGTGGATCGGGGTCGTCGTGTTCGTCGTCGTCGGAGCGGTCTGGCTCTGGCTCCGCGTCACGGGGAGCTAGCTGACGTCCCCGACGGCCCGGGCAGGTTAGCGTGGGGGCGTGAGCACGCCCCTGCCGCCCGGCTATTTCGACCATCGGCCCCTCGTCGAGCCCGTCGACCCCGCGGCGGTCGCGGCGTTCGCCCGGGCGCAGCGGGCGCAGAACCCGACGTCGGGCGGGCAGATCGCCGGGATCGTGATCGCGATCGTCGCGGTGGCGATCTTCGTCGTCCCGGTCCTGTTCCTCATGGCCATGGGTCTCGGCGTGACCCTCGGCGCGACCGCGGGCAGCGCTCCGGACGGCGGGCTCGGCCCGGGTGCCGGGATCGGGGCGCTCATCGGCGGGGCCGTCATGTTCCTGCTCGTGGGCGGCGCGGGCGCCGGCATCGGGATCGCGATCTCCCGGTCGATCCGCAACCGCCGCATCGCCCAGTACCGGATCGCCCACTTCGCCGCGGCGAACGGCATGGCGTACATCGGCACGGTGCCGAACCCGCCGCTGCCCGGGATGATCTTCCACCAGGGATCGGGCCGCGCGGCGTCGAACGCGATCCGCGGGCTGCAGCCGCGGTTCGTCGAGTTCGGCAACCACCAGTACACGACCGGATCCGGGAAGAACCAGACCACCCACCACTGGGGCTACGTCGCCGTGAAGCTGGACGTCCCGCTGCCGCACATCGTGCTCGACGCGCTCGGCAACAACACGCTGGGCAGCAACCTGCCCGCATCCTTCCGGAAGGAGCAGCGGCTCTCGCTGGAGGGCGACTTCGACCGCTACTTCTCCCTCTACTGCCCCACCGGCTACGAACGCGACGCGCTGTACCTGTTCACCCCGGACGTGATGGTGCGCTTCATCGACCACGCCGCGCAGCTCGACGTCGAGATCGTGGACGACTGGCTGTTCCTCTACACGCCGCGGCCGGCCTCCACGCTGGACCCGGCGACGTGGGCGTGGCTGTTCGGCGCCGTGGGCGCGCTCCTCACCAAGCTCGACCAGTGGGCGCGGTGGCGCGACGACCGCCTCCGCGGGCTTCCGGCCGTTCCCCCGGCCGCGGCGCCCGGCCCTCT
>NZ_BCRA01000050.1 GCF_001552355.1 Microbacterium resistens NBRC 103078 | reverse complement strand
CCGCACACCGGCTCCGTCGGGGTACGGCGCGCCCGCACCGACCGGATACGCGGCGCCTCCCGGCGCCTACGCCGGTCCCGCGGCGGGCTATGCGGCGCCGTTCGCCCCGGAGCCGGAGCGCCCCGCGACCTCGACCACCGGCGTCCTCTCGCTGGTGCTCGCCCTCATCGCGGTGGTCCTCGGCACCGCGCTCGGTTCCTGGGCCGCGTTCGAGATCGGTCGCGGCGTCGTCTCGATGGACAACCTGACCTCGTCGACCACCAACCCGCTGCGCCTGCTCACCCCCGTCCGCGACGTGGTGCTGTGGGCGGAGATCACCTTCTGGGCCGCGACCGCCCTCGGCGTCGTGGCGTTCGTGCTCGGGATCGTCGCCACCGTGAAGCGGCGCGGGCGAGGCGCGGGGATCGCCGGCCTCGTGATCGCCGCGGTGGGCCCGTTCGTCTTCGCCGGCGTCGCCTGGGCGCTGTTCACGGCCGGAGCCGCGGCCGGGATCAACGCGCTGTCCTGATCGGCGCCCGATCCCGCCGTCAGGGTCGGGGGGCGTGGTGCTTCTGCTGGGCCGCGACGAGCCCCTCTTCGATGAGCTGCTCGACCGCGTCCGCCGCATCCGACACGAGCACGGGGAGGTTCGGCCGCTCCGCCGCTCCGAAGGGCGCGAGCACCCAGTCCGCAGGGTCCTGCCGGCCGGGCGGGCGGCCGATGCCGACGCGCACCCGCGGGAAGTCCGGGGTGGCGAGGGCCCGAGCGACGTCGCGGATGCCGTTGTGTCCGCCGTGCCCGCCGCCGACCTTGAGCTTGATGGTGTCGAACGGGATGTCCAGTTCGTCGTGCACCAGCACGATCCGCTCGGCCGGCACGGAGTAGAACCGCGCCAGCGACGCGACCGGCGTCCCGGACACGTTCATGAACGAGGTGGGCTTGGCCAGCACGATCTTGTCGCCGCCGGGGCGCACCCAGGTCTCGACGACCTGCGCGCCGCTTCCCTGACCGCGGACTCGGTGATCGCGGAAGCTCTCGCCGCGGCGCGCGGCGAGCTCGTCGACGACCATCTGCCCGACGTTGTGGCGGGTCGCCGCATATCGCGGCCCCGGGTTGCCCAGGCCCACCACGAGCCACGTCTGCGCCATGTCCTGTCCTCCGGATCGTGAAGGGGCTCACCGCTCGGGGACGACGAAGGGGGCGCGACCGCGTCGCACCCCCTTCGTGTCGTCCGGACGGATCACTCCGCGGCGGTCTCCTCGGCCGGGGCCTCCTCGGCCGCCGCCTCCTCGGTCTCCTCCGCGACGGTGGCGGCGGGGACCGAGACCGCGACGACGAGGGTCTCCGGGTCGGCGACGAGCGTGACGCCCTTGGGCAGCTTCACGTCGGCGGCGGTGATGTGCGCGCCCTCCTCGAGCCCCTCGACCGAGACCTCGACGTGCTCGGGGATGTGGGTGGCCTCGGCCTCGACCGCCAGCGTGGTCGCGTCGAGGGTGGCGATGGTGCCCGAGAAGGGCTCGCCGACGACGATGACGGGGAGGTCGACCGCGACCTTCTCGCCCTTCTTCACGATGAGCAGGTCGATGTGCTCGATGACCTGGTGCACCGGGTCCTTCTGCACGTCCTTGACGAGCGCGAGCTGGCTCTTGCCCTCGATGTCGAGGTCCAGCAGCGCGTTGGCGCGACGGATCAGCAGGCTGACCTGGTGGCCCGGAAGGGCGACGTGGACCGGGTCGGTGCCGTGACCGTAGAGGACTGCCGGGATCTTGCCGGCGGCGCGCAGGCGGCGGGCGAAGCCCTTGCCGAAGCTGGTGCGGACCTCCGCGTGGACGGTGGTGTCTTCGCTCATGATGTTCTCCTTCAGGCGCGCAGCAGGCGGGGCTGCGCGGTGGTCTGGGTGGTGTCGTCTCGGCAGCGGACACGTGAGGAGAGCACCGGGCTCGCATCGCCGCGTCGATCACGGATGAGTGCGCACGCACGCCATCCCTCGCCGAGGAACGTCTCCATCGTACCGGATCTGCCGATAGGCTGAGTTCCATGTTCGATGGCGCTTTCCTGTCCCATGCCCTGTTCTGGCTCATCGGCGCCATGACCGTCTGCGCGACCGTCCTCTCGCTCGGCGCCCTGTTCAGCATGGGCCGCTCGGGCTACCGCAAGGACTGACCCGGCTCCGGCCGGCGTCGTCGCCCGTCGCATCCCGCGACGCGCTCGGCGACGACGCACCCCTCGGCGACCGCGTACGGCGTGCGCCGCGCACCGGTCCTGTCCACGACGCGAGCGCGACGCACAGGACGACCGACCCCGGTGACAGCGATACGCTGAACGCATCCCCCAACGGTGACATCGAGGAGATCACAGTGCCCAACGCCGCAGCGAACATCGGAGTCGTCGGACTCGCCGTCATGGGGTCGAACCTCGCCCGCAACCTCGCCAGCCGCGAGGGCAACACCGTCGCGGTGTACAACCGCAGCCGGGCGAAGACCGACGAGCTGGTCGCCGCGCACCCCGAGGCCGGGTTCCTCCCCGCCTTCTCCTACGAGGAGTTCGCCGCGTCGCTGTCCACCCCGCGTACCGCGATCATCATGGTCAAGGCCGGCGCCGGGACCGACGCCGTGATCGACGAGCTCGTGAAGGTCTTCGAGCCGGGCGACATCATCGTCGACGGCGGCAACGCCTACTTCCCGGACACGATCCGCCGCGAACGCGCCGTGCGCGAGACCGGCATCAACTTCGTGGGCGCGGGGATCTCCGGCGGCGAGGAGGGGGCGCTGACCGGGCCCTCGATCATGCCCGGCGGTTCCGACGAGTCCTGGGTGACGCTCGGACCGATCCTGAAGTCCATCGCCGCCGTCGCCGAGGGCGAGCCGTGCGTCACGCACGTCGGGCACGACGGCGCGGGCCACTTCGTGAAGATGGTGCACAACGGCATCGAGTACGCCGACATGCAGCTCATCGCCGAGGCCTACGACCTGATCCGCCGCGGCACGGGCAAGTCCCCGGCCGAGATCGCGGAGATCTTCGCGGAGTGGAACCGCGGCGAGCTGGAGTCCTACCTCATCGAGATCACCGCCGAGGTGCTGCGACAGGTGGACGCCGCCACGGGTGAGCCGCTGGTGGACGTGATCGTCGACCAGGCCGGGGCCAAGGGCACCGGCGCGTGGACGGTGCAGACCGCGCTCGCGCTGGGCGTGCCGGTCTCCGGCATCGCCGAGGCCACCTTCGCGCGCTCTCTCTCGTCGCACCCGGAGCAGCGGGCCGCCGCCGCAGGCCTTCCCGGCCCGAGCGAGGCGTTCCGCGTCGTCGACGAGGACGCCTTCATCGAGGACGTGCGCCTGGCCCTCTACGCGTCGAAGATCGTCGCGTACTCGCAGGGCTTCGACGAGATCCGCGCCGGTGCCGCCGAGTACGGCTGGAACATCGACCTGGGCGCGATCTCGAAGATCTGGCGCGGGGGTTGCATCATCCGCGCCCAGTTCCTCAACCGGATCGCGGAGGCGTACGCGCAGACCCCGGATCTGCCGGTCCTGATGACGGCACCCTATTTCGCCGAGGCGCTCACCCGTGGTCAGGACGCGTGGCGCCGCGTGGTGATCGCCGCCGCCCAGGCCGGCATCCCGGCTCCCGCGTTCTCGTCGTCCCTGTCCTATTACGACGGGATCCGCGCCGAGCGCCTCCCCGCCGCGCTCGTGCAGGGCCAGCGGGACTTCTTCGGCGCGCACACCTACCGCCGAATCGACAAGCCGGGCACGTTCCACACGCTGTGGTCGGGCGACCGCACCGAGGTCGAGGCCGAAGACACCCACTGACCCCGCCGGTCACCGCGTTTCGACTCGCTCCGCTCGCTCAACGACCGAGAAGCACCGCCGGTCGTTGAGCGAGGGGCGCAGCACCGAGACGAAACGCCGCCAGCCCCGGGTCACCGCGTTTCGACTCGCTCCGCTCGCTCACCGACCGAAAAGGGGCCACCCCCGGTCGTTGAGCGAGGAGCGCAGCGACGAGACGAAACGGGGCGGCCACCGCGTCATCCGCCCGGGACGACCACCGTCTTCAGCCCCTCGCCGCGCTCGGCGGCGTCCAGCGCCTCCCGGAAGTCCTCGATCCCGACGCGGCGGGTGACGAGCGGCGTCAGCACGACGGCGCCCGCCGCGATGAGTCGCATCGCCGCGCGCCACGACGCGGGCGTCGACGCGAAGCCGCTCGTCACGACGAGCTCCTTGTAGAGGACGAGGTCGAACGGCAAGGTCACGTCGCGACCGAAGATCCCGACCTGCACGTACCGTCCGCCGCGGCGGGCGGCGCGCAGGGCTCCGGCTGCGGCGGGAGCGGCCCCGGAGCACTCCACCACGACGTCGAAGGCCTCCGTCGGAGGTGCCTCGGTCGTGGTGCCGAGCCCGAGCTCCGCCGCCACGGCGAGCCGCTCCGCGTCCGCGGGCAGTCCCGCGAGCGTCACGATCCCCCCGCACGCCCGCGCGACCTGCGCGGCCAGCTGCCCCATCGCGCCCGGTCCCGTGACCAGCACACGATCGCCGGGCTGCACGACCGGCGGGTCCAGCAGGCACTGCGCCACGCACGCCAGCGGCTCCGAGAGCACGCCGTCGAGCTCGCCGGGGGTCTCCGGAAGGCGATGCAGGTTGAGGACCGGCACGCGCAGCTGCTCCGCGAACCCGCCGTCGCGGAACGAGCCGATCGACCGGCGCAGCCCGCAGAGGTTGCGCCTTCCCGCACGGCACTGCTCGCAGCGCTCGCAGGCGGAGAAGTAGGTCTCCACCGCCACGACGCTCCCGATCCAGTCGGCGTCCTCGCCCGATCCGACGGCGCTCACGACGCCCAGCACCTCGTGGCCCAGGACGACCGGCGTCCGGTGCGCGTACTCGTCGTGGGCGATGTGCACGTCCGTCCCGCAGATCCCCGTCGCGCGGACGTCGACGACGGCCTCCCCTGGCCCGGCCACCGGCCGTTCCCGGTCCTGCACCGCGATGCCCGACGGCCCCGGCCCGTGCTTGACGACCGCGCGCATCGTCCCGGGGTCCCGCGCCCCTCGTCCGGCCACCGCGGTGCTCACCACTCCGCCATCGAGCCGTCGGCGTGCCGCCACACCGGGTTCTGCCACGTCTCCCACCGGCCTGCGGCGGCACGCACCGCCTGCTCGTCGATCTCGATCCCCAGTCCCGGCCCCGTGAGCCGTTCGAATCCGCCGTCCACGAAGCGGAGCGGCTCGGTGTCCACGACGTAGTCGAGCACCTCGGCGCCCTTGTTGTAGTGGATCCCGATCGACTGCTCCTGGATGAGGTGGTTCGGCGTGGCGAAGCCGACCTGCAGGCACGCGGCGAGCGCCAGGGGCCCGAGCGGGCAGTGCGGCGCGATCATGGCGTCGAAGGTCTCGGCGAGCGCGGCGATGCGGCGGCTCTCCGAGATGCCGCCCGCGTGCGCGAGGTCCGGCTGGCCGATCGCGATCCCGGCCTGGAGCGCGGGCAGGAACTCCTGCCGGCTGTAGAGCCGCTCCCCCGTGGCGATGGGGATCGTGGTCGCCTCGACCATCCGCTCGATCACATGGGAGTTCTCCGGCACGACCGGCTCCTCGAGGAAGAACGGATGAAGGGGCTCCAGCAGCGATGCGAGTCGGCGTGCCGTCCCGAGCGTGAAACGCCCGTGCAGATCCACGGCGACGTCGCGGTCCGGCCCCAGCACCTCCCGCGCCCTGGCGACCCGCGCCACGACGGCGTCGAGCTCCGACTTCGAGCCGTTGCGGCTCATCCGTCCCGAGGCGTTCATCTTCACGGCGGTGAGCCCGACCTCCAGCTGGGCGGCGATGTGGTCGCCGACCTCGTCGGGGTCGTCCCCTCCCACCCAGCCGTACGCGCGGATCCGGTCACGGACGGCGCCGCCGAGCAGCTCGTGCACCGGCACCCCCAGGCGCTTGCCCTGCAGGTCCCACAGCGCCTGATCCACTCCGGACACGGCGCTGGCCAGGACCGGCCCGCCGCGGTAGAACTGCCCCTTGGTCAGCACCTGCCAGTGGTCCTCGATGCGGCGCGGGTCGGCGCCGACCAGCGTCAGGGCGAACTGGTCGACGGCCGCGCGGACCACGTCGACGTAGCCTTCGAGGGACGCCTCGCCCCAGCCCACCAGGCCGTCGTCGGTCTCGATCCGCACGAACAGCCAGCGCGGGGCGACGGGGAACGACTCCACGCGGGAGATGACGCCGGTCACGGCCATGGTCAACCTTTCGTGGCCCCGGCGGTGAGGCCGGAGACGATGTAGCGCTGGGTGAACAGCGCGATGAGCATGATGGGCGTGGTCACGACGACCGAGGCCGCCATCAGGGCTCCCCAGTCGATCGACGCGTAGCCGATGAAGTCGAAGATCGCCACCGGCAGCGTCTTGGTCGCGTTCCCCGACAGCACGAGGGCGAACATGAAGTTGTTCCACGAGAAGATGAACGACAGGATTGTCGCCGTCGCGATGCCCGGGACCGACAGCGGGAGGGTGATCCGGAAGAACGCGCCGATCGCGGTCAGCCCGTCCACCTGCGCCGACTCCTCGAGCTCTTCCGGCAGCTGGTCGAAGAACGACATCATGATGTAGAGGATCAGCGGCAGCGAGACGAACATGTGCGACAGGATGAGCGGGATGTAGCCGCCGGTCATCTTCAGCTGGGCGAAGATGAAGTACCACGGCACGAGCAGGCTCACCCCGGGGATGATCCTCGCCAGCAGCACGACCATGGCGGACTTGTCCATGACGAAGCGGCTCATCGCATAGGCAGCGGGCACCGCGAGGATCAGGGACAGCGCCGTCGCCATGAACGCGACGAAGAACGAGTTCCAGATGTAGACGAGGTAGTTCCCTCGCCGCGGGTCGAACACCGTCCCGTAGTTGTCGAGCGTCGGCTGGAACAGCAGCGCCTGCGCCGCGTCGTAGATCTGGACGTTGTGCTTGAAGCTGGCCAGCACCATCCACACGATGGGGCCGAGGAAGGCCAGGACGATCAGCGCCAGTCCGAGGAACCGGCCGATGGAGCCGGGCCGCGTGCGGCGCCGGCGCGGCGCCGGGCGTCCGCCGGTGACGACGGTGCGAGTGTCGGCGAGGGCGGTCATGACTGCTTGCCCTTTCTCTGCATCTGGAGCACCCAGATCACGACGAGGATGATCAGGAAGAACAGGATCAGCACGGCCGAGGCGACGCCGTACTCGTTGTAGTCGAAGCTGAGGCCGTACGCGTAGACGTTGAGCGTCTCCACATCGTGGAACGCCCCTCCGCCCTTGCCCTTGGTCGCGTAGAGGATGTCGAACGTCTTCAGCGCGTCGATCCCGCGCAGCAGGACGGCCGCGATGATGACCGGGCGCATGAGCGGCACGGTGATGTACCAGAAGCGCTGCCAGGCGTTGGCGCCGTCGACCCGGGCCGCCTCCTGCGGCTCGTCGGAGAGGCTCGTGAGCCCCGCGAGGAGGATGAGCGCGACCATCGGGGTCCACTGCCAGATGTCGACGAAGATCAGCGTCGGCAGGGAGGTGGCCGGGTCCGCGAGCCAGGGCTGCGGCGGGATCCCCACCCACCCCAGCATCTCGTTGACGAAGCCGATGTTCGGCTCGAAGAGCAGCCGCCACATCATCCCGACCGCGACCGGGGTCGCCACCAGCGGCAGCAGGACGATCGTGCGCACCACGCCCTGCCCGCGGAACGGCTTCCACAGCAGCAGCGCGATGATCATCCCGAGGATGAGCTCGAAGAACAGCGCCCCGCCCGTGAACGCGAACGTGCGCCAGACGGACGGCCAGAAGCGCTCGGTGTCCGTGAGGACGTCCGCGTAGTTGCCGAGTCCGATCACGTCGAAGTCGCGGCGGACGGACCGTTTCGCGTCGGTCAGGCTCAGGAACAGCGTCCATCCCAGCGGAACGGCCAGCAACAGCGCGGTGAAGACGACGGACGGGCCGGCGAACAGCCACTTGCGGTGCCGATCGGCCCAGCGGCTGAAGCGCTCCCCCGTGCTCACCGCCTCGGGCGGGCGCACGGCGTCCGGAGTGCGCAGAGCGGTCATGATGACTCCCTGGATCGGACCGCGGCGGCCCGGGCGGGGCCGCCGCGGTGACGGTCGGTCGTGTCTACTCGGCGTCCTCGACGAGGAAGTCCCCGAAGGCCTTGTCCGCGGCATCGACCGCCGCGTCCACGTCCCCGCCGGCGATCGCGGCGACGATGGGCTCCCCCACGATCTCGCGCGCCTGCGCCACCTGGACCACCAGCGGCCGGTCCTGACCGACGCCGTTCTCACCGTTGACCTTGATGGCCTCGATCAGCTCGGTCGGGTAGTCGGCCGTGGCGTCCTCGTCCTCCCAGACCGACGATCGGGCGCCGGTCACGCCGAGCTTGGTGAGCTCCGCGGTCATCTCCTTGGAGGTCGCCCAGGTGATGAACTGCCACGCCGCGGACTGGTTCTCCGAGGTCTCGTTGATCCCGAGCGCCCACGCGGCGACGTTGTACGGCTTCGAGCCCGCAGAGCCGGCGGGGAACGGCGCGAAGCCGACCTGGTCCGCGACGGTGGACTGCGACGGGTCCGTCATGTTCTTGTACAGGCTGTCCGCATCGGCGATGAACGCGGCCTGGCCCTGCTGGAAGACGGCGAACGCCTCGGCCCAGCTCATCTCCGGGTTGATCGTCGCGGAGGTGTGATTGCGGATCAGGTCGCCGTAGAAGGCGTACGCCTTGCGCGCCTCGTCGCTGCCGATCGCCGACTTCCCGTCCTCGTCGATCCACGTGCCGCCCTCACTGAAGAGGAAGGCGCTGAACTGCGTGACCGCCGCCGACTTGCCGGTGCGGCCGATGTAGCCGGCGACGTCCGGGTGGCGCTCGTGGATGGCGGCGGCGGCCGCGTCCAGCTCCTCCAGCGTCGTCGGCACCTCGAGGCCCGCCTCCGCGAGGAGGTCCTTGCGGTAGTACAGCACGGTGCGCTCGGTGATGATCGGCACGGCGACGATCTCGTCCTCGTAGGAGGTCAGGGACGCCGGCCCCTCCTGGAAGTCGGACCAGTCCCACTCCTCGTCGCCCTCGGCGAGCTCGGTGAGATCGGCGAGATACCCGTTGCCGGCGAACAGCTTGTTCTCCTGGAGCGGGCGGTACATCATGACGTCGATCTCGTCCGTGCCGGCGTTGAGCTTGACGTTGTACTGGTCCGAGAGCTGGTCCTCGGCCAGCTGCGTGACCTCGACCTTGGCGCCGGTCTCCTTCTCGAACTCGGGGATCAGCTCCTTGATCGCCTCGGTCCACACATGGTTGACGAGCGTGACGCGGAGGGTGGTCCCGTCGATGTCGGCGTTCTCGTCCACCGCGGATCCGGTGCTGCAGCCGGCGAGCGTTCCGGCGACGACGGCGACCGCGGCCACGGCGGCGAGGCGGGCGGGCTTCGATGCGTACTTCACTGTGACTCCATCCTGAGCCGCGCAACCTCGCGACGGCTCCCCTGGGTGCGGGTGGGCGCAGATGCCGCTTTACATCTGCTCAATCGTCACCGTAACCCGAATAAGTCAGACATATCAATCCCCGGGGTCAAAAAGATATGCTCTCCTCATGGACACGGTCCCTCCGTACGGCGACGCTCTGGCCGCGCCCGCCCCGGCCGTGGCCGGCGATCTGCGAGACCTCGTGCTCGACACGCTCGGCCGCGAGATCTGCGGGGGCGTGTACGCCGCGGACAGCACCTTCACCACGGAGTCGCTGGAGACCCGCTTCCAGGTCTCCCGTCCGGTCGTCCGCGAGGCGCTCCGTGCGCTCGAGGCGCTCGGCCTCGTAGCCCAGAAGCGCCGCGTCGGCGTGCGGGTCCTCCCGGCGACGGCATGGAACGCGTACGACCTGCAGGTGATCCGCTGGCGGCTGGCCGGCCCCAGCCGGGTGGCGCAGTTGCGCTCCCTCACCGAGCTGCGCGGCGCGATCGAGCCCGCCGCGGCACGGTTGGCCGCCATCCGCGCACCGCTGAACCTGGCCAGCGACCTCGTCGGCCTTTCCGGGCGCCTCTGGGCCGCGGGCAAGCGCGGGGACACCGCCGAGTTCGTCCGCCTCGATCTGCAGTTCCACGGCCTGGTGCTGGAGATGAGCGGCAACGAGATGTTCGCGCAGCTGCATCACCTCGTCGAGGAGGTGCTCCGCAGCCGCACGCAGTACGACCTCATGCCACGCTATCCCGCCGTCGAGGCGCTGCAGAACCACGTGGACATCGCCACCGCCATCCAGACCGGCAACGCCGACAAGGCCGCACAGGCCATGGTGCTCATCACCGAGCGGGCCCTGGCCGAGATGAGCTCGATCTGGGATCGCGAGCTGGAGGAGCGCGCCGCCGAATGAGCCCGGTTCCACCCCGGGCGGCGTCGGGCGGTCCCGCCCCAGGGCGGAACCGCCCGACGCTCAGGCCCCGCCCTCCGGGACGATGTTGTGGTTGCGGGAGAAGAGGTTCTCCGGGTCCCACGTGCGCTTGATCCCGCGCAGCCTCTCCCACGCCGCCGGCGCGAACAGCTGCTCGGCCAGTCCCGGGATCGGGTCCGCGATGAAGTTGCCGTACATCCCGGACCCCCGTGCCGCGATCTCCGCCCAGTCCGCGCGGACCCGCTCGCGTTCCCCGTCGTCGAGGAACTGCGGCATGTCGAAGGCCCCTGCCATCACGAACATGGTCGCGTCACGAGCCGGGAAGGGGGTGTCCTCCTGCGCGACATCGGCGAAGGCGCCGCCGAGCGAACGGAGGAAGACGACCGAGGCGGGATAGGCGGCCCGGAACGCGACGAGGCGGTCGATGAGATCGTCGTCCACGACGCGGGCGAGCATGTTCCCGCCGACGAACCCCGGCATCTCCTGCCCGGTCTCGTCCACCCCCGGCATCTCCTCCAGGATGTCCGCATAACGCACGCGCCGAAGTTCGCCCTCGACGCCGGAGACCGCCCGCAGAGGGGCCAGCGCCCGCTCCGCCGCGGCGGTGTCGTCGCCGGCCCACACGACGACGATCGATGCGCCCGCCGGGGCGCTCGGATCCATCGCCGGCACGTCCATGTACGACGCGGTCAGCTCTCGCGGCGCGTCGGCCAGCAGGTCGCGGAGCGCGCGCAGGGCCGGCCGAGGATCCTGCGGGACGGTGAGAATCCCGTGCACCGCACCGGGCAGCGCGTGAGCGCGGAAGTCGAAGCGAGTGACGACGCCGAAGTTGCCGCCGCCGCCCCGCAGCGCCCAGAACAGGTCCGGGTGGTCCTGCGCGGTGGTCTCGACGATCTCGCCCGTCGCCGTCACCACCTGCGCGCCCACGAGCTGGTCGACCGCGAGGCCCCATGCGCGCACCATCAGCCCGATGCCGCCGCCGAGGGTGAGCCCGCCGACGCCGACCGACCGGGTGTCGCCGGAGCTGATGGCCAGCCCGTGGGGCGCCAGCGCCTCCGCGACGGCGCCCCACGTGGCGCCGCCCCCGATGCGCACCAGCGTCCCGTCGACCTCGACGTCGTCGAGGTCGCGGAGGTCCAGCGCGAGGCCGCCGGGAAGGCGCGCCCAGGCGCTGTGGCCGCCGCCGCGGACGACCACGGGTGTCGCCGACGCCGCGGCGATCCGCACCGCGGCGGCGACGTCCGACGCGTCCACCGGGCGGACGATCGCATCCGGCTCCCCTCGTCCGGAGTGGAACGCACGCGCCTCGTCCCACCCGGTGTCCTTCGCCGTGAGCACGGTTCCGGAGACGTGATCCTGCAGTTCTGCGGGGTTCATTCCGCCGACATTAGGGCGCGCCACCGACATCCGTACAGACGCCGATCCCCCACCCCGGACGCTCTCATAGGAAACACATAGCAGACCGAGGAGAATGGAGGCATGAGCGACCACTCGCACCCCGACCTCCGCCGCCCCGACGGCAGTCCCCTCCGCATCCTCGCCGTGGACGACGAGCCGATGCTCACGGACCTCCTCTCGATGGCGCTGCGCATGGAGGGCTGGGAGGTGCGCACCGCCGGCTCCGGGCTCGAGGCCCTTCAGGTGGCCCGGGAGTTCGGCCCCGACGCTCTGGTGCTCGACGTGATGATGCCCGACCTCGACGGGATGGGGGTGCTCAAGCGCCTACGCGAGTCCGGGAACATGGTGCCGGTGCTGTTCCTCACGGCCAAGGACGCGGTCACCGACCGGATCGCCGGGCTCACCGCCGGCGGCGACGACTACGTGACCAAGCCGTTCAGCCTGGAAGAGGTCGTCGCGCGGCTGCGGGCCGTCATCCGGCGCAGCGGCGGCGCGGCCTCGGACGCGGGCGACTCGGTCCTCCAGGTCGGCGACCTCACGCTGAACGAGGACAGCCACGAGGTCATGCGCGGCGACACGGAGATCGAGCTGACCGCGACCGAGTTCGAGCTGCTGCGCTACCTGATGCGCAACGAGCGCCGGGTCCTGTCCAAGTCCCAGATCCTCGACCGGGTGTGGAGCTACGACTTCGGCGGACGCTCGAGCGTCGTGGAGCTGTACATCTCGTACCTGCGCAAGAAGATCGACGCCGGGCGCACCCCCCTCATCCACACCGTCCGCGGCGTCGGCTACATGATCAAGGCGCCGCAGTGAGCCGGACCCGATGACCCCGGTCGACAGCCCCGAGCCGCCGCGGCGTCCGCTCACGCTGCAGACGCGGCTCATGGGCGCGGTGATCGGGATCGTGTCGCTGATCCTCGTGATCGTGGCCATCGTGACGAGCGTCTTCCTCGGGCGCGCCCTCGAGGACAGCCTCGCCAACCAGCTCCGCACCCACACCGACCGACTGGAGCAGGTCGCCCAGATCCGCTCCGGGATGTCCGTGAGCGCCCCCAGCGCCAGCGCGATCCTCGACCAGCAGCACGTCCAGCCCGGACTCATGCTCGTCGTCATCCCCACGGAGGGCACGCCGCCCGACGGCCTGATCGTCACGGCCGACTACCAGGGCACGACGGTCGGCCAGGAGCAGATCGTCCGCGCCGTCGCGGCGCTGCGCACCGGCAACAGCACCGCGAGCCTGGGCGAGCTCGGCTCCTACCAGCTCGACGCCGTGCAGGTCCCCTCCGTGCAGCTCGTCTCGGGAGGGCGCACGGAGGCGTTCACGATGATCGTGGGGCTGCCGCGCAACGACATCCAGAAGACGCTGTCCACGCTGTTCACGGTGATCGCGCTGGCGACGGCAGGCGGGCTCATCCTGCTGGCCGTCACCACCGCCATCACGATCCGGGTGAGCCTGCGGCCGCTGCGCGCGGTGGCCGCGACGGCGAACCGCGTCGCGAACCAGCCCCTCGACCGCGGCGACGTCTCGATCCAGGAGCGCGTCCCCGCCATGGAGGCCGACCCGAGGACCGAGACCGGTCTGGTCGGGGCGGCGCTGAACACCCTCCTGGATCACGTCGACACCTCGCTCGCGGCGCGGCAGCGCAATGAGGAACGGATGCGGCAGTTCGTCGCCGACGCCAGCCACGAGCTGCGGACCCCCCTCGCCTCGATCCGGGGATACTCGGAGCTGTCGCTGCGGTCGCTGCGGCAGAGCCAGGGTCCGGAGGCGGCCGAGACCGCGCATACGGCGCTGGAGCGCATCCAGGCCCAGTCCCTGCGGATGACCCGTCTCGTGGAGGATCTGCTGCTGCTGGCGCGGCTGGACGAGGGCCGCGAGCTCGTGCACACGCCGGTGGACCTCACCCGGCTCGCGATCGAGGGCGTAGAGGACGCACGCCCGACCGCACCGGACCACGAGTGGGAGATCGACGTCCCGGCGGAGCCCGTGGAGGTGCGGGGGGATGCCGGCCGTCTGCAGCAGGTGATCGCGAACCTGCTGGCCAACGCCCGCACGCACACGCCCGCGGGCACCCGCATCGTCGTGCGGCTCGGGACGGAGCCTGCGCACGCCGTGCTCCGCGTCCTCGACGACGGTCCCGGGATCGACGCCTCGGTGCGCGACGAGCTGTTCGCCCGTTTCGCCCGCGGCGACCGGTCCCGCACCCGCGCGACCGGCGGCACGGGGCTGGGCCTGGCCATCACGAAGGCGATCGTGGAGGGACACGACGGCACCATCGAGGTGGCGAGCGAGCCGGGCCGCACCGAGTTCCTCATCCGCCTGCCCCTCGCGCGCCCCGCTTCGGACGCCCCGACCCCGGACGCCGCGGCTCCGGACGCCGCGGCCCCGGACGCCCCGAGCCCGGAGTCCGCGAGCGGCGACCACGTCCTGCCCGGGCGCCCGTCATCCGACCTCGCGGGCTGAGTCGAGACGCCCGGGCGGGCGCCGGTCGGTCTCCTAGGACCAGGGCGAGAGGGAGAGGCTGACCCGGTACTCCGCGTCGTCGGGAACGACCGGCATCCCCTCGTCGGGAACGAACTCGGATCCGACGGCGTCGAAGACGCAGGACTCCTCGATGCTCCCGCCCGCCGGGATCCCGAGCGTCGGAATGCTGCAGGCGGCGAAGAGCACGCCGTCCGCGTAGCCGCCGATCATGATGTCGGCCTGGCTGATCGGCTGGGTCAGACCGGACGCGATCACGGCCCGGAGGATCCCGTCATCCACCTCCACGCTCTGCAGCGACAGCGCACCGGCGAGCGGCGCCGGCGCCTCCTCGGCGACGGTCTGGTCGATCACGAACCGCGCGGCTTCCGGAAGGTCCGTCTGGAGGGCGACCGAGAGCATCCCCTCGCGCTGGTCCGGAAGCCAGGAGATGTTGGTCGGCGACCGCTGGAGGATCCTGCCCTCGGCGTCGTACGCGGTCACGTCGAAGTAGTAGGAGCCGGACGGCGCCGCGCCGCCGTCGTAGCGCACCGGGGCGTAGAGAGTCGTGAAGGCGTCCTCGGACACCCAGCGCGTCAGCGCGAGCTCTTCGACCGTGAACACGGAGTTCACCAGGACCTCGACGCCCTGCGCGGTCAGCGGCTCCTGTGTGTAGCCCGGCGCCGGGCCGAGGGGATCGGGAGCGGGTGTCGTCGCCTCCGGCGTCGGCGTCGAGGACGAGGCGGGGGCAGGCGTCCGCTGCGCGTCGGCGAGCAACTGGAGCGTCCGCGCGCCCAGGCCGATCGTCGCCGCGAGGAGCACAGCCGCGCCCACCGCGAGCGCGATCATCAGGGGCCGGCGTCGAGGCAGGGCCGGAGTCCGTGCGGGCGGAGCGGGAGGGGGCGGGACCGGGGGTGTGCTCATCGCGGCCGCTCCATCTCGAAGAAGGCTTCGTATTCGGCGTCGGCGGGGATCTCGGTGAACTCGGCCGGGTCCCCCTTCGTCGCCAGGTACATCGACAGCGTGGCGCCGAACTCACCGCCGGCCGGGATGTCCACCACCGTCTGCCCGACGGCGAAGATGTCGTCGCCGTCGAACCCGACGACGTACACGTCGGCGAGGGGCGCCGGTCGGTCGAGCGTGGACACGAACTGGGCCTGCACCCGTCCGTCCTCGGCGCTGCGGACGTCCTTCAGCTCCACGGTGCCGGCGGCCACGGCCTCCGCCTCTCCGCCGCGGGTCTGCTCCACCAGGATCCGCGACACCTCGGTCAGGTCGCGCGGAAGGATGCCGGTGAGCAGGGAGCGCTGCCCCGGGAGCAGGTAGGCGGTGGCGGGAAAGCGTGCGACGATCCCGCCTTCGGCGTCGTAGGACGTGACGTCGAAGAAGGCGTCGGTCGCCGTCTCCGCGGGGTTGACGATGACCGCGTGGATGCTGCTGAACTCGCCGGTCGGCGCCTTCGCCATCACGACGTCGCCGATGTCGAGATCGGACACCACGCCGATCTCGAACCCCTGCACCTCCTGCAGGTCGGGAACGGGGATCGACACGGCCGGAGACGGCGTCGGCGAGGCGGATGCCGAGGCGGTCGGCGCCGGCGGCCCCGCATCCGCCCGCGCCCCGGACAACGCCAGCACGGCGACGCCGAGGCCGAGAGTCGTCACGAGCAGCACGCCGCCCGCGATCATCAGTGCGAGAAGGAGCCGCCCGGGACCGCCAGGGCGTCCCGGTCCGGCGGCGTCCCCCCCTCGCATCACCTTCCGGTGCTGCAGACGCGACCATGGGACGATCGTAGCCACCGACCGCCGTCCCGCCTAGCGGCGACCCGCCCGCCCGTGTCCCGATTCGCACACCAGATCCCGATCCACGGACGAACCGGTCGAATTGGTGTGCAGATCGGGACGGAGTGTGCAGATCGGGGGCCGACCGTTCCGCGGCCCGCGGTCCGATCCGCACACCACGATCCGATTCGCGGGCGAACGGGCAGAATTGGTGTGCAGATCGGGACGGCGTGTGCAGATCGGGACGGCGTCGCGCCTAGGCGTCGCCGCCGAACATGCTCGTGACGGAGCCGTCCTCGAAGACCTGGCGGATCGCGGTCGCCAGCAGCGGCGCGATCGGGAGCACCGTGAGCGTCGAGAAGCGGCGGGACTCGGTCAACGGGATCGTGTCCGTCACGACGACCTCGTCGATCGCGGAGTCCTGCAGGCGGTCGGAGGCCGGGTCGCTGAAGATCGCGTGCGTCGCGGCGACGATGACGCGACGGGCGCCGTTGGCCTTGAGCGCCTGCGCCGCCTTCACGATCGTGCCGCCGGTGTCGATCATGTCGTCGACGAGGAGACACGTGCGCCCCTCGACGGTGCCGACGATCTCATGCACGGAGACCTGGTTGGCGACCTTCGGATCCCGGCGCTTGTGGATGATGGCGAGCGGTGCGCCGAGGCTGTCCGACCAGGTGTCGGCGACCCGCACTCGGCCCATGTCCGGCGACACGATGGTGAGCGTCTCGCGGTCCTCCGCGGTGAGGTTCCGCTCGAAGTGGTCGAGCAGCACGGGCTTGGCGAACAGGTGGTCGACGGGACCGTCGAAGAAGCCCTGGATCTGCGCGGCGTGGAGGTCCACGCTCATCACGCGGTCCGCACCGGCGGTCTTGAGCAGGTCCGCCACGAGACGGGCGCTGATCGGCTCCCGCCCGCGCCCCTTCTTGTCCTGACGGGAGTACGGATAGTACGGGGCCACGACGGTGATGCGCTTGGCGGACGCCCGCTTGGCCGCGTCGAGCATGATGAGCGTCTCCATGAGCCACTCGTTCACGGGCTCTCCGAAGGACTGCACGATGAACAGGTCGCAGCCGCGGATCGAGACCTCGAAGCGCGCGTAGATCTCGCCGGAGGCGAAGGTGCGGTGCTCGACGGGGGCGATCTCGGTGCCCAGCGCATCGGCGACCTGGCGGGTGAGCTCGGGGACCGAGCGCCCTCCCGCGACGACGAGCCGCTTCTTCGTCTTGGCGATCAGGCCGGGCGCGATGCCGTTGTCCCGATCCAGCTCGACCGTCTTCTTCTTGCTGCGCCCCATCGGACCCGCCTATTCCGCCGAATCGGCCCGCGCGGCGGCTTCCGCCGCCGCCGTGCCTGCCCTGTTCTTCTCGACCCACCCCTCGACGTTGCGCTGAGGGGCGACGGTCATGGCCAGGGCACCGGCGGGGACATCCTTGCGGATGACGGCGCCCGCACCCGTCTTCGCGCCGTCCCCCAGCCTAACGGGCGCGACGAGCACCGTGTGCGCGCCGGTGTGCACCTCGTCGCCGATCTCCGTGCGGTGCTTGTTGACGTCGTCGTAGTTGGCGGTGATGGTGCTGGCGCCGAGGTTGACCCCGCGCCCCACCGTCGCGTCGCCGACGTAGGAAAGGTGCGGGACCTTGCTGCCCTCGCCGATCTGCGCGTTCTTCGTCTCCACGTAGGCGCCGATCTTGCCGTTCGCGCCGAGCACGGTGCCCGGGCGGAGGAACGAGAAGGGCCCGACGGTGGCGCCGGCGCCGATCACGGCGAGGTTCGCATCGGTGCGCCGCACCGTCGCGCCCTCCCCCACCTCACAGTCGGTCAGGGTCGTGTCCGGGCCGATGGTGGCGCCCTCCGCGACGACCGTCGCGCGCAGCAGCTGCGTGTTCGGCAGGATGGTCACGTCCGGCGCGAGCGTCACCTCGTCGTCGATCCAGGTCGTGGCAGGATCCAGGATCGTCACGCCCTCGCGCTGCCAGCGGCGCACGATCCGGTCGTTGAGCGTGCGCGCCGCCTCGGCGAGCTGGACGCGGTCGTTGATGCCGAACGTGGAGGGGACGTCGGCGGTGACGGTGGCCGAGACCCGCTCGCTGTCGCCGCGCAGCAGCGCCACGACGTCGGTGAGGTACATCTCGCCCTGCGCGTTGTGCCGCTCGACGCGCGAGAGGGCCGAGCGCAGCAGCGGCGCACGGAAGACGTAGATCCCCGCGTTGATCTCCGTGACCGCGGCCTCCTCGGCGGTGGCGTCGCGCTGCTCGACGATGCGGGCGACATGTCCGTCAGCGTCACGGATGACGCGACCGTAGCCGGTCGGATCCGGCACGACGGCGCTCAACAGCGTCGCTGCGGCCGTCGCCGCCCGGTGCGCGTCCACGAGCTCACGCAGCGTGTCGGCTTCCAGGAGCGGCACGTCTCCGGAGAGCACGAGGACGTCGCCGACGAACTCCTCCGGCAGGGACTCGAGCGCGACCTGCACCGCGCGTCCCGTCCCCGGGACCTCGTCCTGGTCCACGAACACGACCCCGGGATAGGCGTCCGCCAGCGCGGCCACGACCTGATCGCGCTCGTGGCGCACGACGACCTCCACGTGCGCGGCGCCCAGCCGGGAGGCCGTGGCCAGGACGTGCCCGACGAGCGGACGCCCGCCGATGGGGTGGAGCACCTTGGGCAGGCGCGAACGCATGCGCGTCCCCTGGCCCGCGGCCAGGACGATGATGGCGAGGTCGTTACCGGTCATGCTCCGCCGCCAGGACTCGAACCTGAACCTCACAGCTCCAAAGGCTGTCGTGCTGCCATTACACCACGGCGGACCGCGGCCGCCCGGGCCGCCCGACAAGTCTGCCACGCGCCGACGCCGCTCCCCTGCGCGAACACCGGGGAAACAGTCCGGCAACATCCCCGACACAGCTCTCGGGCATCGTCGGGGCATGACGATACGCATCGAACGGGCGGCGGGGCCCACGCCTGCGGTTCAGGAGTTCCTCTCCGCGCACCTCGCCGAGCTGGCGCCGACGGCCCCGCCGGAGAGCCGCCACGCGCTGGACGCGACGAGACTGTTCGTGCCGGGGGTGCGCCTGTTCGTCGCCACCCTCGACGAAGCCGTCGTCGGGACCGCGGCGCTCGTCCCGCTGGAGTCCGCGCACGAGGAGCTCAAATCGATGCGCACCGCACCGCCGTGGCGGGGTCGCGGCGTCGCGGGAGCGCTCGTGCGCCATGTGCTCGACGATGCTCGTGGGCGAGGGATCCGTCGCGTCTCCCTGGAGACCGGGACCGCCGACTTCTTCGCTCCGGCGCGGCGCCTCTACGCACGGAGCGGTTTCCGCGAGTGCGCGCCATTCGGCCACTACGACGAAGATCCGCACAGCGTCTTCCTCACGGCCCGCTTCCCGCCCTCGCCGAACACCTAGCCCCGGCGGCGATCTTCCGCGGCTACGCGACGCCGACCACGCTGTAGACCGCCAGAACGATGAGGAAGGCCACGACCGACTGGATCGACTGCTGCACGGTCCAGGTCTTCAGCGTCGTCTTGACGTCCATCCCCATCAAGCGCCCGACCAGCCAGAACCCGGAATCGTTGACATGGCTGGCGAAGACCGACCCCGCCGCCGCGGCGAGCGTGATCGCCGCCACCTGCATGGGCGAGAACCCGGACGCCGACACCGCAGGGGCGACCAGCCCGGCCGTGGTGACCAGCGCGACCGTCGCGGATCCCTGGGCGACGCGCAGCGCCACGGCGATGAGATAGGCGGCGAAGATCACGGGCAGGCCCAGATCAGACAGGCTCTCGGAGAGGGCGTCACCGATGCCAGAGGCGCGCAGCACGCCGCCGAACATGCCGCCCGCCCCCGTGATGAGGATCACCGACGAGACCGTGCCCAGCGTCCCGTCCACGAGCTTCTCCAGGGCACTGCCGGTCTCGCCGCGGAACCTCCCCAATACGAGCAGGGCGACGAGCGCGGTGATCAGCAGGGCGACCGGCGAGGTGCCGATCAGCATCAGCGCCTGCACCCACGTCTCGTCGCGGTCGACGACGCCGCCGCTGCCGAGGGTGTTGAGTCCGGTGTTCAGGAAGATGAGCGCGAGCGGCAGCAGCAGGATCATCACGACGGTGCTCACGCGTGGCGGGTTCGCCGGCTGGTCCTCGTCCGTCATCCCGAACAGCGCGGGGACGACCATGGGGAATCGGGCGTTGACGAACCTCGCCCAGAGGTAACCGGAGACGTACCAGGTCGGGATCACGACGGTGATGCCGAGGAGCATCACCATCCCGAGGTCGGCGCCGAAGAACTCCCCGGCGGCGACGGGCCCCGGGTGCGGAGGGAGGAACACGTGCATCACCGAGAAGGCGGCCGCGCCGCTGAACCCGTACAGCAGGAGGTTGTTGCCGCCGATGCGCCGCGCGACCGCGAAGATGATCGGCAGCATGACGATGAGGCCGGCGTCGAAGAAGATCGGGAACCCGAGCACGAGCGAGGTGAGACCCAGGGCGAACGCGGCTCGCCGCTCGCCGAACAGTCCGACCATCCGGTCGGCGAGCACCTTGGCGCCTCCCGAGGACTCGATGAGGCGTCCGATGATCGCGCCGAGCCCGATGAGCAGGGCGACCGAGCCCAGCGTCCCGCCGAAGCTCGACACCAGGACCTCGTTCACCAGGGCGTTCAGCGGAAGCCCGGTCGCGATCGCCGTGAGCAGTGACACCAGGACCAGCACGAGGAAGGCATGCAGCTTCACCGTGATGACGAGGAAGAGGATCAGGGCAACGGCGGCCGCTGCGATCGCGAGCAGAGGACCGGCCCCCAACGTCTGTGTCCAGTCTTCCATCGCACCCCACACGTCATCCGGCAATATTGCACTCCAGAATATGTGTCCGCGATACCCGTGGCCACCCCGGCCGGTGACTCGGCGCGGTCACGGACGACGGAACCCTCGCTCCCCCGCATCGTTCCGGCCGTCGTGCGCTCCGGACCAGGCGTCGCAGGAGCCGGAGGAACGAACCCGCACGGCGCGGGCGGGATAATGGGCGGATGAACACGGACGCGGCCGCACAGGGCGACGAGGTCGATCGGATCGTGGCGGCCTGGGACCGTCAGCGCCCCGACCTCGACTTCTCGCCGCTGGAGGTCCTCTCCCGCGTCGACCGGCTCTCGCACCACCTCGACCGCGCACGTCGGGACGTGTTCCGCCGCAGCGACCTCGAGGCGTGGGAATGGGACGTGCTCTCGGCGCTGCGTCGCGCGGGGGCGCCGTTCCAGCTCTCGCCGAAGCAGCTCATGCAGCAGACCCTGGTGACGAGCGGGACGATGACGAACCGCATCGACCGGCTCGTCGGACGCCGCCTGGTGAGACGCGAGTCCGATCCCGGCGACGGACGCAGCGTCCTCGTCACGCTCACCGACGACGGACGCGTCCGCGTGGACGCCGCGATCACCCGGCTGGTGGACGCCGAGGCGACGCTGTTGTCGGCGCTCTCCCGCGGCGACCGCGACCGCCTCGCGGCCCTGCTGCGAAAGCTCAGCCTCAGCTTCGACCTCTGAGGGCGGCCCCCTCAGTACCCCTGACGCGGCGCGGGGTCGATCTCGGGTCCGCTGGAGGCCGCGGGCAGACGCACGGTGATCTCGCCCGACACCGACGCGTCCGCCAGGCCGTACTTCAGCACGACCCGGTCGAGGTTCACTCGCCCGCCGTCCGGTGTGATCGTCATCCTCCTCGGCTGCAGCCCGGCGAGGAACTCGTCGGTGGAGCGCCGGGCGCCCGACGGCGTCCGCTCCCACGCCCGGTACAGCTGCGCCGGTGCGGACGCCTCATTGCGCAGCGCGGAGGCGATGGCGTCCCGCGAGATCCGGTCCGGGATCTCCAGCCGCTCCAGGACGACGTCGAGCCCGTCGATGAACGACTGCGTCAGACGGTCCGGGTGGTCGATCTCCAGACGGACCGGCACGGGCGTGCCCAGGAAGTCGATCTCGGTGTCCATCCACCCGCCTCCGGACCCGCCGTCGAGTTCGATCGACCCGAGGACTCGGCTCTCCCACATGTCAGACTCCCACCTCGGTCGTCAACGCTTCGTCCGCCAGGAGCTCGGCGACCTTCTGCTTCGCGGAGGCGTCCGCCGAGAAGTAGTCCTCGACCGTCGCGTCGAACAGCATGCGTCCGCGGTTGTACTCGGCCGAGGTCAGCTCGAGGCAGCGCGCAGTCAGCGTCCACAGCGCGGTCGCCGACGCATGGGTGCCCTGATAGACGCCCACCAGGGAGCTGCGCGGGGTCGGGTTCGACCCCGGGGGGCTCCCCAGCGCCGTGCGGGCCTCGGCGAGCGCTTCGTCGACGAGGACCATGTGGCTGGAGGCGGTCGAGGACAGCGTCCGGTCCATCTGCATCGTCCCGTCCGTGGCGGGGATGTCTCCGAGCGAGACGGCGTCGAGGTTGTAGTCCGCGATGTTGCCGTGGATCGTGTTCATCGCCTCGGTCATCGCGTCGTTCAGGGCCCTCTCCTGCGCCGTGATCGACTCGTTCAGCTTGTTCAGCGCCTCGGCCGTGGACGTGTAGATGCTGCTGTAGGAGTTCCCCGAGATCTCCACGGCGGCGTTCTCCGAGACCTTGGCCACGGCCGTCGTGATGCCGGCCGCCACCGTGGCCAGCGCCCCGACGGCGACGCCGAGCCCGGTCGGTGCGGTGACCACCGCGGCGACGGCCGACACGACGGCCCCCGCGACGGAGAGCTGGAACTTCGCGTTCTCGGCGGCGGCGGTCTCCGCCTGCGTCTTCCAGGCCTTGCGCGCGTTGTCGCAGATCGTCGCCACGTCGTTGCGGACCGCGGTCCACATCGCGGCCTGCGCGGAGTAGTTCGCGTGGAGGATGACGTTCGCCTGAGCCAGTCCGCTCTGGATCGTCGAGGTCTTCGTGCAGTACTTCATCAGGAACGGGGCCACGAACAGGCCCTTCATCTCCTGGACGGCGCCGTACACCTTGTTGTTCGCGTCGGAGATCTCACCGCTGTTCTGCACCGAGGGCCCGGCTCCGCCGCTGCCGAGGATCGCGGCCGCCGCGGCGTTCTGCCCCTGCGGCCCTTCCGCGGCCGATCCCGTCGGCAGCCCCTTCCAGCGCTCGACGAGACTGTCGATCGCCGAACGGATCTCGTCGAACTGCGCCTCGCACGTCACGCCGTCGCCGTAGCCGACGCTCTGACCGCCCCCGCTGCCGTCCGCCGCGGGCCGCCGGTACTGGTAGGGGGCCCAGCCCCACTTGTTGTAGGACCAGTCCGCGTTGCCCCAGGTGGGGTCGAAGTCCTGATCCGCCATCCAGCAGTCGATCGCCGCCTTCTTCATCTGGCCGATGATCGTGTCGAGTTCGCCGTAGGTCGCCACCGCACATCTCCCTGCATCGTCGTCCGGGGAGCCCGTCGCTCGTCGTTCGCCCGATGAGGACGGATCGAAGAGCACGAGAAGCGCGACTCTCCCCCCGCAGGTAGAGTAGTCCACGCCCTGCGGCAAGTCGGGCACGCCCCCAGAAGTTTCGAGAGCGCCTCATGTCTGACGACACCATTCTCCCGGCCGCATCCGACGCGCCTTCACGGGTCCGGTCACGCACGGCGACGACCGCCATCTGGCTGTCGTCCGCGGCCCTGCTCCTGTGCGCCGCCCTGGTGATCCCGTACCTCGCACCGCGCAACATCGTCTTCGGGATCCTGCTGGTGATCGCGGCCGCGGCCGCCGTCACGGGGCTCGTGCTCGGCATCCGTGCCCGCCGTCCTCGCGCCGCCCTGGTCTCGGCGATCGTCGCGCTGGCCGTGGACGTGGCGCTGCTCGCCGTCTTCCTCTTCGGCCTCGCCGCGCTGTCCGCCCCGCACGACCAGGTCGAGCTGCGCGGTCAGGGCCCGGGCACCCTGCACGCGACCTTCTCCTCCGAGGGCGAGTCGGACACGATGACCTGGCCCTCCGACGGCGGATACAAGAGCTTCCCGACCACCGGCTCCTGGGCGGAGCTGACCGTCGAGGCCGCCCGCGAGGACGCCTCCGCGCAGGTCGAGTGCCAGATCCTCTGGAACGGCGAGATCGTCGTGGAGGAGACGGGCACGGGCACGGTCACCTGCCGCTACGACGCACGATAGCCCGGCGACGGTCGATCCATGGGCATGGCGTCCCCGCTCCCCGTTCGCGACGGCGTCGGCGCCACCCGCCTGCGCGTCCCCCGCACCGGCCCGTGGCCGACGATCGCCGACTACATGGTCGAGCGGTTCTTCCACCTCGACCCCGAGCGGCTCCTGCGGCGCTTCGACCGGGGCGAGATCGTCGCGGCGGACGCCTCCGCGCTCACGCGGGGCACCGCCCTCGGCGCGCACGACTTCGTCTGGTACTACCGCGAGCCGCCCGTCGAGCGGGAGATCCCGTTCCAGGAGGAGATCCTCCACGTCGACGACGACCTCGTGGTCATCGACAAACCGCACTTCCTGCCGACCACCCCGGGCGGCAAGTACCTGCAGAATTCGGCGCTGGTCCGGCTGCGCAACCGACTGGAGAACCCCGAGCTGACGCCGATCCACCGTCTCGATCGCGCCACCGCGGGCCTGCTGATGTTCTCCGCCCGCGCGCAGACCCGCGGCGCGTACCAGCTCCTGTTCGAGCGGCGCGAGGTCGAGAAGGTGTACGAGGCGGTCTCCGCCCTGCCCGCGGACTGGGACCCGACGCGCCCGCGGCTGGCGGGTCGCGAGTTCCCGATCGTCTACCGCAACCGGATCGACAAGCTCCGCGGCACCGTCACGGTCCAGGTGGACCGGGAGGGCGAGCCGAACGCCGAGACGCGGATCGAGCTGATCGGGTTCGACGACGCGGTCCTGCACACCCGTCTTCGTCCGCACACCGGACGCATGCATCAGCTCCGTGTGCACCTCGCGGCGCTCGGGGCGGGGATCCTCGGGGACGGCTTCTACCCGGACCTTCTCCCGGAGGCGCCGGACGACTTCACGCACCCGCTCCAGCTGCTCGCCCGGGAGCTGCGCTTCACCGATCCGCTCACCGGCGAGGACCGCCGGTTCGTCACCCGACGAGCTCTGAGCGCCGCTCCCCGGCGCTGACCGCTCCGGCCGCGTCGGCGTCCTCCGCCGCGCCGTCGTGGCGCTTCAGGACCCTCCGGACGAGCCGGGCGACGAGGTCCACGGCCAGGCCGAGGATCACCGAGATCACGACGCCGACCACGGCCGCGAGGACCGGCGAGTGCCCCAGCCAGCTCGCCGCGAACACGGACAGCAGGATGCTCATCGCCGTCCAGCAGACCGCCGCGAGCAGGCTCAGCGGCAGGAAGCGCCGGTACGGCAGGCGGGTGGCGCCGGCGGTCATGTTCACCGCGACCCGCCCGACGGGGATGTAGCGGGCCGTCAGCAGCAGCATCGCCGGTCGGGCATGCACCCGGGCCCCTGCCCACTCCAGCGCCTTCTGCACGCGCGGCCGGCGCAGCCACGCCCAGCGCGCGAGCCCGAATCGGCGGCCGAGGTAGTAGGCGATGCTGTCCCCCGCCGCGGCGCCCAGCGCGGCCGCCGCGATGACCCCGGCCGCAGCGTACGGCGCTCCCCCGGCCGCCGTGCCCGCCGACAGCATCAGGGTGAGCGCCCCGATCACGACGGTCTCGCTCGGGATCGGAGGGAAGAAGCCGTCGATGAGGCAGAACGCGAAGACCACCAGGGGCAGCCACGGCGTCGTCAGGAGCGCGGGGAGGAGGTCGGCCATGACACCACGGTACGAAGACGCTCCCCCGCCCCTCGTCCTCCTGCGGTACCGTCCGACCCCCTACGGGAGGATGATCTTCGCCCCGCGTCAGCGCCGCATCACGACGCGGGCGAGCCAGGTTCCGAGCGTCTGCACCAGGTGGACGAAGACGACGATGAGCACGATCGCGGCCCACATCACCACGGGCTCGAACTGGCGGAAACCGTACGACTGCGCGAAGTGCCCGAGCCCGCCCGCACCGAGCGCGCCCGCCATCGCCGTCATGTCGATGATGCCGACGACGATGAAGGTGTACCCGAGGATCAGCCCGCCCAGGGCCTCCGGGATGGCGACGGTCGCGAGGATCCGCCAGGGGCCCGCCCCCATGGCGCGGGCCGCCTCGATCACCCCCGGCGACACCGCGAGGAGATGCTGCTCCACGATGCGCCCGATGGCGAAGGACGCGGCCAGCGAGAGGGCGAACGCGGCCGCGTTGATGCCGATCCCGCTGCCGATCACCGCCCGGGTGAGCGGCTGGATCGCCGCGATGAAGATCACGAACGGGATCGGGCGGAAGAAGTTCACCAGGAGGTTGAGGATGCCGTAGACGACGCGGTTGCGCAGCAGTCCGCCCGGACGTGTCGTGTAGAGCCCCGTGCCGATCACGCCGCCGAGCAGCCCGCCCGCCACGAGGGCGATCGCGACCATGTACAGCGTCTCGGCCGCCGCGGTCCAGAACTCGGGGGCAAGCTCGATGAGCCGGTCCATCAGCGCACCTCCCCGGTCTCGGTCACGTCGACCCTCTCGGCGATCGCCGCCAGAGTGCGGCGCAGCACGGCCTCGTCGCCGCGGATGGCGAGGGTGAGGTGCCCGAACGCGCGGCCGCGGATGTCGTTGATGCCGCCGTAAACGAGCTCGAACTCCAGCCCGGCCTGGGCGAGGTCGACGAAGACCTGTGCCTGGGAGGCGGAGCCGTCGCGGAACGAGAAGGTCACGAGCCGGCCCGCGTGCCGCTCCCGCAGGGTCGCGATCTCGGCCGGCGAGGGCACGCCCTTGATCACCGTGCCGACGAAGCGCTGCGAGGCGGGGTTCTGCGGGTCGGAGAAGACCTGGAAGACGTCGCCCTTCTCCACGACACGTCCGTTCTCCATCACGGCGACCTTGGTCGCGAGCGTCTGGATCACGTCCATCTCATGGGTGATGATCACGATCGTCACGCCCTGCTCCTCGTTCACCCGGCGAAGCAGCGCGAGCACCTCGTGCGTCGTCTGGGGATCCAGGGCGCTGGTGGCCTCGTCGGCCAGCAGGATGGCGGGACGGGTGGCCAGCGCGCGCGCGATGCCGACGCGCTGCTTCTGGCCGCCGGAGAGCTGCTCCGGGTAGGCGCGGGCCTTGTCGCTCAGGCCGACGAAGGCCAGCAGTTCGCTCACCCGGGCGTCGATGTCCGCCTTCGACCAGCCGGCGAGCTTCAGGGGGTAGGCGACGTTCGCCCGCACGGTCTTCGACGAGAACAGGTTGAACTGCTGGAAGATCATCCCGATGCCGCCGCGCAGCGTCCGAAGGGCCTTCTCCGGCAGCGTCGTGATGTCCGTCCCGTCGACGACGATCGAGCCGGAGGAGGCCGGCTCCAGGGCGTTGATCAGGCGCACGAGGGTGGACTTGCCCGCCCCGGAATAGCCGATGATGCCGAAGACATCGCCCTTCTCGATGTCGAGGGACACGTCGTCCACCGCGGTCACGGCGGGGGCGTCGCGCTGCGGCGACGGGTAGGACTTCGTGACGTTTCGCAGACTCACGATCGGCATGGTGGTGCTCCGGTGTGCTTCGACAGGACGAATCGGGCGACGCTCGTGGCGCCGCCCGATTCTCTCATTGCGCGGGGAGAGGCGCGGTCAGCCCTTGTGGGCCTTCACGTCCTTCTCGACCGTCGTCAGCGACGCCTGCAGGTCCTCCGCGGGCGTCTGCAGCGGCACGCCGGTGTTGCCCGAGGACTCGAGCAGCCCCTTCTGCACCGCCGGGTCGGTCTGGAAGATCTCGACGAGCTTCTTATAGGTCTCGTTGTCCTTGTCCTCCGCGCGCGCCGCGAAGATGTTGACGTACGGCAGGGCGTTGGGGTCCTGCGGGTCGTCCTGGGCGATCGCGTCCTCGAAGGAGAGACCGGCCTGCTCGACGAAGTCGTTGTTAATGATCGCGGCGTCCACGTCCGGAAGGGAGGTCGGGATCAGCGCGGCCTCGAGGGCCGTGACGGCGACCTTGGACTTCCCCTCGTCGACGTCGGCGAGATCCGAGAAGATCGTCCCGCCGCTCTTGAGCTCGATGAGCCCGGCCGACTGCAGGACGAGGAGGGCGCGCGCCTGGTTGGAGGCGTCGTCGGGGACGGCGACCTTTCCGCCCTCCGGGATGTCCTTCACGTCGTCGTACTTCTGCGAGTACAGGCCCAGCGGGTAGATCGCCGTCGAGCCGATCGGCTGCAGGTCCTCTCCCGAGGCGACGTTGTACTGCGCGAGGTAGACGATGTGCTGGAACTGGTTGAGGTCGAGGTCGCCCTCGGTGACGGCGGGGTTGGGCTCCTCGTAGGACGTGAAGTCCTTCAGCTCGACGGTGATCCCCTCCTTCTTCGCGGCGGCGACGAAGGCGGGCCACTGGGCGTCGCTCTTGCCGACGACGCCGATGGTGACGACCTCGTCGGGGGCGGAGCCGTTCTCGGCACCGGCGGAGCCGGACGCGCAGCCGGCGAGGGAGACGACGAGCGCCGCGGCCGCGGTGGCGGCGGCGAGCACGGAGGTGAGACGACGGGACATGGCTGTGGGTTCCTCTCTCGGGGGACTCAGACACGGTAGATGCGGGATCCGGTCCCGTCCGAATCCGGCCGTCACACGGCGTCACAGCGAGCGCGGCGGGCGCCCGGCGCGCCGTGCAGGGGAACAGCGCGGTTGCCGCACGGAGGCCGCCCGTCGGAGGATGGACCCGTGGATGCCGCTGACCAGACCGTCGACACCCCGCCTCGCCGCCGCTTCGGACGCCGGGGGTGGGTGCTCGTCGCCCTGATCGCGGCGCTGCTGGTCGCCCTGCTCGCGGTGCTGCTGTGGCCCCGCCCCGCCGAGCCCGTGACACACCCGACGCCGAAGCCCACCGCGTCCGCGTCCGCGACCCCCACGCCGACCTCCGCCACTCCCGCCGGATTCCCCGCGAACAACATCGCGTACGACACGGCGACCCTCCCCCAGGCGGACGTGTTCGCCGTCATCCCGGCCCTGCCCGTCGACCCGACGCCCGACGCGCCGTTCCTCGGGCTGACCGCCCGGGTGACCGGGGAGGCGGCACCGGTCTGGGCGGACCCCCTCGGGCCGCCCGTGGCCGCCCTCCCCCGCGACTACACGTTCGACGGCACCACGGTCGCCGTGGTGGAGCGTCAGCAGAACTGGGTCCGGGTGCTCCTCACCGGTCGCCAGGCCCTGCCCTCCGGCGGCAACGCCGGCCAGATCACGGGGTGGCTCCGTGCGGCCGACGTCGAGCTCGCCCCCGCCGAGGCCGTCGTCGAGGTCAGCCTCTCCGCTCGCACCATCGAGATCGTCCGCGGCGGCGCGCGCGAGACGATCGCGACGGACTTCGGCTCCGGCATGGCGGAGTCGCCCACGCCATTGGGCCGGTCCTTCATCATGATGACCCGTGCCGTGCCCGAGTTCGAGTACACCCGGGGTCACCCCCTGGTCTACCTGTCGGTGCAGTCGCCGACGCTGGACGGCTTCGGCGGTGCCGAGGCCGCCGTCACGGCGTTCCACTATCACGACGATCGCACCGGGGCGAACTCCAACGGCTGCCTGCGGGTGGACGAGGCCGCGATCGCCAAGCTGGCGGAGCTCCCCCAGGGCACCGGGGTGTTCATCCGCCCCTGACCGACCTGCCGATGCGGCCCGGTCCGCACGCCCTCAGGCCAGCTCCTCGACGCCTCGCAGCCTGACCTCCTCCAGATCCAGCCGCGCCGAGACCCGGCGCACGACCAGATCGTCCACGGTGCCCGCCCGGCGCAGTCCCCGCAGCACCTCGCGCTTGCGGTCCAGCATCGCCAGCTTCAGCCGGGTGTGCTCCTCGTGGCGCAGGATCGGCGAGCGCTGCCGCAGGTCGACGTCCGTGGACGAGGCGATCATCTGCAACGGCGTCGCCTCGACAGCGGCGCCGGTCGACGCGGCCAGCGGATCCGGCTCGTCGAGGAGCACGTCCAGCGCCTCCGCCTCGGCATCGATGAGCGCCTGCTCCCGCGCCATGGTCCTGGCGTTGGCGAGCTCGAGCATCTGGTACCCCTCGAATCGGATCCGGTCGCGCACCTCGTCGCTCACGCCGTGCTCGCGCGCCAGGTCGTCGAGAGCCGTGAGCGCGGCACCGGAGATCGTCCTCTCAGCGAGCTCGTACTCCTCGTCCTCGGTGTGATCGACAGGCAGACGTGCCCAGCGCACCACCGCCGGCAGGAGGGGGCCCTGCACGAGAAGGCTCAGCAGGATCACCCCGGCCGTGACCACGATGACGTCCTCCCGTCCGGTGAGGGCGCCGCCGTCGGACGTGGTCAGGGGCACGGACAGCGCGATGGCCAAGGACACCGCCCCTCGCATGCCCGCCACCGTCGAGACCAGCCGCGCACGACCGCGGACGCCGGACGCCGGCCGAGGACCGCCGGAGCGCAGGAACGGGACGCTCAGCCACTGGAAGAGGTAGCGGACGAGGAACAGGGTCGCCCAGACGGCGAGGGTGACGAGCACGAGCCGGCCGATGCGTGCGAACGGAACCTCGTGGACGACGTACTGGACCTCCAGCCCGATGAGGACGAACAGCGCTCCGTTGAGCAGGAACACCCCGAAGGGCCAGGCGGCGTCGGCCTGGCGGCGCGAGGCCGCCGTCGTGATCTGCGGCAGGACGTACGCGACGACGAGACCGGCGACCACCACGGCGAGGACCCCGGAGGCGTGCACGAGCTCGGCCACGAGGAAGGCGGCGAACGGGACGAGCAGGAGCGTGAGGTTGATCGCGAGGGTGGACCGGATCCGGCGCAGCGCCATCGCGGCCGCCCCGGCCACCGCCGCGCCGGCGGCGATCCCGCCGAGATAGGACACGATCACGGTCCCGGTGACCGACCACGGCGTGATGCGCCCACCGGTCGCGACCGTCACGGCGATCGCGTACAGCACGAGCGCGGTGCCGTCGTTGGTGAGGCTCTCCGCCTTGAGCTTCATGAACATGCGGTGCGGCAGAAGCCGTCCGAGCGCGGCGACCGCGGTGGCGTCGGGCGGCGCGACCGCGGCGCCGAGGGTGAGGCCGATCTCCCACGGCAGACCGAGGAGCACGGCCACTCCCGCCACGGCGAACGCGGACGCCACGACCAGCAGCGTGCTCATCGGCAGGATGTGGCGCACATCGCGGCGGATGGAGCGCAGCGACGTGGTGAGGCTCTCCCAGAACAGCATGACGGGGAGGAACAGGAGCAGGACCGTCTCCGGCGGGAGCTGCACCTGCCGCAGCGCCGGGACGAAACCGAGGAGGAGCCCGAGCACCACGAGGACCAGCGGCAGCGCGAGGCGCAGCCGCGGGGCGAGCAGAGTGCCGACGAGGATCGTGAGTCCGAGCAGGACCGTGATCTCGAGACCTTCCATGTCCACCTCCGGAGGCGCGGGCCATCGGGCGTCCGGGGTCCGGACGATCGCGGCGTCGAGGGGCGGGCGCGGCGAGGCCCGCGGGGGTCTCAGCGTCCGACAGGGTCACGGTATTCCCTGCGACGCGGTCACGACAGGGGCGGGCGGGGCCCGCGCATCGTCCGACCGTGCGCGGGCCCAGGTCCGGCGCGAGCGGTCATCCCCCTGACCGGCTCCCCCGGACTTCGCCCCCAGTGGAGATAGACGGTCGTCTATCTCGTCCGTCGAGCGTAGACGCCGCCGAGCGACGACGCAACCGCGCAGGACCGCCGGCGCGTCCGCGTCGGATCTCAGTCGGCGCTCTCCGCCACGGTCAGGTGCGTCAGAGCGTCGCGGACGACCGCCTCCGCGTCGCCGATCCCGATCCCCGCGAGCGCCGCTCGGACGAACAGGGGCTCATGACGGGGGCGGAACGTGTCCGGGAACCGACTCGCCGGGAGGAACCCCTCCAGGACGATGACGAGGTACTGGACGGCGTCGTCGATCGGCATCGTGAGCGTGTATCCCTCCCGCTCGACCGCGCCGCGCAGCCTGCCCTCCAGCATCTCCGCCATCGTGCGACGCATCGGCGCGACCCGGCGGCTGTCCACGGACAGATCCTGGAAGAGCAGCATGGCCGCCGCGACGACCGGATCGCGGTGGGCGGCCGCCGCCGTCCCGCCCATGACCGCCACGCACGCGCGGACCGGGCTCTCGGGAAACGCCTCCTCCGCGGCGCGGACGATCTCCGGCGCGTGCGTCACGACGTGACTCATCATGGCGTCGATGAGCGTGTCCTTCGTCGGGAAATGGTGGCTGAACGCCCCCTTGGTGAGGCCGATCCGCTCGGCGATCCGAGAGAGCGACGCGGCCGCATAGCCGCGCTCCAGGAACTCCTCCGCAGCGGCGGAGAGGAGGCGGGCTCGGGTCACGTCGGCAGGGCTCCCGGTGCTCATCCGCTCCACTGTAGCGAGCGGCGCACCTCGCGGTGCAACCGGGATATTGGAACCGGGTCCAGGAATCGCGCCCTCAGCCGAGCTGCTCGGTCAGCGCGAACCAGCGCTCCTCGAGCTCTGCCACCTCCGCCTCCTGGGCGGAGATCTCCTTCATCCGCTCGCCGAGACCGGCGTAGTCGGACTGGTCGTGCTCGGCCAAGGCGTGCTTGGCGGCGTCGATCCGGGCCGCGAGCTTCTGCATGCGCCGCTCGAGCGCGGAGACCTCCTTCTCCGCCGCCCGGCGCGCCGCGCCGTCGAGGGCCGTCGCCGGCGCCGGCGTCTCGTCTCGGTTCCCGCGCTCGACGACCGAGGCTCCGGTGGCCTGCTCGCGCTCCCGCAGACGCAGGTACTCGTCGACTCCGCCGGGAAGATGACGCAGACGCTGGTCGAGGATCGCGTACTGCTGATCCGTCACCCGCTCCAGGAAGTACCGGTCGTGCGAGACGACGATGAGCGTGCCCGGCCACGAGTCCAACAGGTCCTCGATCGCCGCGAGCATGTCCGTGTCCATGTCGTTCGTCGGCTCGTCGAGGATCAGCACGTTCGGCTGGTCGAGGAGCACGAGCAGCAGCTGGAGTCGCCGCTGCTGCCCGCCCGACAGGTCCTTCACCGGGGTGGACAGCTGCGCGGAGGAGAACCCGAGCCGCTCGAGGAGCTGGCCCGGCGTGAGCTCGGCGGCCTTGGATCCGGTCCCGAACGTGTACGTGGTCCGCAGGCGCCCGATCACCACGCGCACGGGGTCGTCCCAGACCTCCGTGAGCTCGTCCAGGCGCTGGGTCAGCGTGCGCACCTGGACGGTCTTGCCATGCTTGACGCGCCCCGAGGTCGGCGCGATCGTCCCGGCGACGAGACCCAGGAGCGTGGACTTCCCCGCGCCGTTGACGCCGAGGATCCCGGTGCGCTCCCCCGGCGCGATCCGCCACTCCACGTCACGCAGCACGGTCCGCTCCGGGCTCAGGTCGGTCGCGGGATACGTGACGCCGGCGTCGACCAGGTCCACGACGTCCTTGCCCAGTCGCGACACCGCGAGCGACTGCAGCGCGACGCGGTCCCGGATCTCCGGCACGTCCGCGATGAGGGCGTTGGCCGCGTCGATGCGGAACTTCGGCTTGCTCGTCCGCGCCGGGGCGCCGCGACGGAGCCAGGCGAGCTCCTTGCGGGCGAGGTTCTGCCGCTTGGCCTCGGTCGCCGCCGCCATGCGGTCGCGCTCGACCCGCTGCAGGATGTACGCCGCGTACCCGCCCTCGAAGGGCTCGACGATCCGGTCGTGCACCTCCCAGGTCTCCGTGCACACCTCATCGAGGAACCACCGGTCGTGGGTGACGACCAGGAGCGCGCCCTGGTTCGCCGCCCAGCGCTTCTTCAGGTGGGCCGCGAGCCAGGTGATCGCCTCGACGTCCAGGTGGTTCGTGGGCTCGTCCAGCGCGATGATGTCCCAGTCGCCCGCCAGCAGCCGCGCGAGCGCCACCCGGCGCCGCTGGCCACCGCTGAGCGCCGCCACGGGAGCCGTCCATTCGAGGTCGCCGACCAGCCCGTCGATGACGTCGCGGACCCGCGGGTCCCCCGCCCACTCGTGCTCCGGCACATCGCCGACGATGGCCGCGGCGACGGTCAGCGCGTCGTCGAGGACGTCGGCCTGGTCGAGCACGCCGATCCGCGTTCCGCCGCGGACCGTCACCCGGCCGGCGTCGGGGTCGAGGCGACCGGCGAGCATCGCCAGGAGGCTCGACTTCCCGTCGCCGTTGCGTCCGACGATCCCGATGCGATCCCCCTCCTCGACCCCGAGGGTGACGGAGTCGAAGACGATGCGGGTGGGGAATTCGAGGTGGAGGCCTTCGGCCCCGAGAAGATGTGCCATGTCCTTACCAGGGTAGACGGCTCCGCGCGCACGTTCGGCGCCCGCCGGGAGGGGGCTCGCACCCCTCGTCGCTCTTGAGGATGTCGCCCCGGACGGCAGAGGATCCGACATGCCTGCATTCCGGGTCACGGATGAGTCTCTCTTAGAATGTTTCTTCGAATGTCGGGCCGTCTGAAGCTAGGCTCGGAGTATGCCCGATCTGATCCGCATCCTCCAGCAGGCGGCCGCCGCCCTGGCGTCGGCGCGGTCGGACGGGGCCACGCTCACCCGCGCGGACCTGATCGCCGCGAACGACGCCGCCGGTCTGGTCCGGCGCCGGCTCGACGCGGTGCACGCCGAGATCGCCGCCCGCATCGCGGAGGAGTCCCGCCCGGAGCTCGGGCCGGAGAGCCTGGCGAAGCAGCAGGGTTTCCGTACGCCCGCCCACCTCATCGCGACGAGCACCGGCGCCTCCGCGGGCGAGGCGCAGTGCCTCGTGAAGGTCGGCGAGGCCACGGCACCGCGGACCAACCTGATCGGTGAGCCGATGCCGGCACGGTATCCGGCGGTGCAGGCCGCGCTGCACGCGGGCACGATCGGCGCCTCCGCGGCCGGTGCGGTCATCGCGCTGCTCGACCGGGTGCGCGTGAAGGTCGGCGCACAGCGGATCGCCGAAGCGGAGCAGGTGCTGACGGAGCAGGTGCCGGGACTCTCGATGGACGAGATCCGGAGACTGATCGTTCGCGCCGAGGCCTGGCTGGACCCGGACGGCGTCGCGCCCCGGGAGGAGCAGCTGCGCGCGCAGCGCTCGCTGACGATCGTCGAGCGGGACGGCATGATCCACCTCGACGGCCGATTCGACCCGGAATCCGGCGCCCCTCTCCTCGCCGCGATCGACGGATACGTCTCCGCGGAGTTCGCGGCCACGCGTGAGGGGCGCCACCCCGGGGCCATGGACGCCGACCGCCGCCCGGTCGCGCAGATCCGCGCGGATGCGTTGTCCCATCTCGCCGCCCATGCGCTCGGCTGCGAGCGGAGCACGCCCCTGAACGGCGCCACGGTCGTCGTGCGCGTCGGGCTCGGCGACCTCCAGACGGGCACGGGGTCCGCGATGATCGACGGCATCGCACAGCCGGTGAGCATCGCCACGGCCCGCCGGATGGCGGCCGGGGGAAGCGTCATCCCCTGGGTCTGCGGCAGCCGGGGAGAGGTCCTCGACTGGGGTCGACGGCGGCGGCTCTTCAGCCGGGCTCAGAAGCTCGCGCTGACCGAACGCGACGGCGGGTGCGCGATGTGCGGTCTCCCGCCGCATCTGACCCGGGTCCACCACATCCGGTGGTGGCAGCGTGACACCGGTCCCACCGATCTCGACAACGGGGTCCTCCTCTGCGAGACCTGCCACCATCTCATCCACGACAACGGCTGGGACATCCGGATCGACGGCACCGGTGTCGCGGCGCGCGTGTGGTTCCTCCCGCCGCCGTGGACCGATCCGGCGCGCACGCCCCGTCTCGGCGGACGGGCGAGGACCGATCCCGCGCTCCCGTCCCTCACCGGCTGACGCTCGCTCCTGTCCCTCACCGGCTGACCTGCGCTCATCCGCGGCGATCCGTCGCGTGCGGCGATGCCGCTGACGCCCGATTTCCGACGCCGGGCCGCGCCGCCGGTGCTCACCGCAGTGCGGCCTCCACCACGCCCGCATGACGATCGCGCATCCGGTGGTCCCAGAGCCCGTTGAGGATGAACGTCGAGATCCGGAACGTCAGCGCCCTCACGAGGTGCTGGCGACCGTCCGGGATCCCCGCCACCAGGTCGTGCAGCCGCGCGAGGGACAGGCCGTGCCAGCACGCCGCGTCCGCGATGACGATCGCGTCGGCGTAGCCCGTCGGACGCCAGTAGGGGGCCCAGTCGATGATCGTCGGCGCCTGGCCCGACGCGAACATCACGTTCCCCAAGAGGTCTCCGTGCACGAGCTGCGAACGCGCGCGCACGGGCTCGAAAGCATCGGCGAGACGATGGAGCGTGTCGTCCGCGGGAATCGGCTCCTCCTCCCACGCGATACGGTCGGCCCGGGCCCACGCGTCCTGGGCGGTGTCGAGGAACGCAGGCCTGTCGAGATCGGCGACGGCCGCATGGAAGGCGGTTCCCGCCGCCCGCACGTCGGCGACGCGGGACTCGTCCGTGGCGCCCGGAAGCCATTGCCATGCCTCCCACCGGTCCACGGTCCACTCCCCCGAGCGCGAACGGATCGGCCGCGGCGTGCGGAAGCCGTCGGTGTGCGCGAGGACGGAAAGGAGCTCGGCCTTCCACGCCGTCTCGCCGTCACCGGCGGACGGCCGCAGCACCATGGCGCCCGTCCGCCATGTGAGTCCGCGCCCTCCGGAGAGCCGTTCGAGCGCATCCGTGTCGGCGCCGAATGCGCGCAGCGCACGGGCCGAGGGCGGGTCAGCGGAAGACATGGGGACACCTTAGGCGAGGGCGAACAGCCCGTGCCTGCACGGACGTCCGCGAGTGTCCCGGGCTCCGCCTCCGGCCCGACGCCGAGGGGCCGTGCGGAGTCTCCTCCGCACGGCCCCTCGATTTGTCACGACTCGTGACGCGTCACTGGTACTGCTTGACGATCTCCAGCAGGTTCGGCACGTTGGCGTACGCCTCGGCGGCGTTCTCCTTCGTGACGATGACCGGGTCGAGCAGGTACGAGGGAACGACCTTCACGCCGTTGTCGTACTGCTCGGTGTCGTTGACGTCGACCTTCTCGCCCTTCTGGAGCTGGCCGACCATCTTGATCGACTGCTCCACGAGCAGCGCGGTGTCCTTGTTGATCGTGGAGTACTGGATGCCCTCCATGATCGACTTGACCGACTCGACCTCGGAGTCCTGCCCCGTCACGACCGGGACCGGCTTGCCGGCCTGCTGGACGGAGGTGATGATCGCCCGGGCCAGCGTGTCGTTCGGCGACAGCACGCCGTCCACGGTCTTGTCCCCGTACGTCGAGGTGAGGATCGAGTCCATCCGGCGCTGCGCGTTCTCGGCCTTCCAGCCGTCGGTCGCCGTCTGCTTGATGTCGGTCTGCCCGGACGCCACGACGAGCGTGCCGTCGTCGATCTTCGGCTGGAGGACCTCCATGGCCCCGTCGAAGAAGACCGCCGAGTTGGCGTCGTCGGGCGACCCGGAGAACAGCTCGACGTTGTAGGGGGCCGGGTGACCGGCGCGGGCCTCGAGGCCGTCCAGGAGCGCCTGGCCCTGGAGCTGTCCGACCTTGAAGTTGTCGAAGGCGACGTAGTAGTCGACCGCGTCCGTGTTCTCGATCAGACGGTCGTAGGCGATGACCGTCGCCCCGGCCTCGTGCGCGGCCTGCACCTGCGTGGACAGCTGCTTGCCGTCCTTCGCGCCGATGATAATGACCTTCGCGCCGCCCGTGACCATGGCCTGGATCTGGTTCTGCTGCTCGGCCACGGTGTTGCTGGCCGGGGCGTACTGGACGTCGGCCTTGAACCCGGCCTCTTCGAGCCCGTCCGTGAACAGCTTGCCCGCGAGCACCCAGTTCTCACTGGTCTTGTCCGGGAGGGCGACGCCGATCGTCGCGCCCGCCTCGAAACCGGCGGGAGCGGAGGTCTCGGATCCGCCCTCGGAGGTGCCGCCCGAGCCGCCGCCGCGCTCCGAGGAGCAGCCGGCGAGAGCCATGACGCCGGCGGCGACGAGCGCTGTCGCCCCGAGCAGGATTCGCTTCTTCATGTGATCTCTTTTCTGGTGTCCGGCGGTCGCGGCGACGACCGCCTACTTTCCGCTCGCCGACGGGCTCGCGGGGGTCGGGAAGGGCTCCGGCTCGCGCCGGGAGAGGCGCCGGGTGAGGAACCCGGTCACGGAGGGGCGTCCCTGCTGCTTGTTCCACACGTCGATGCCGACCGCGACGAGCAGCACGAGGCCCTTGATCATCGAGACGACGTCGGCGCCGAAGCCGAGAAGCGCGAGACCGTTGTTGAGGAAGGCCATGACGAGGCCACCGATGATGGAGCCGATCACGGTGCCGATGCCTCCGGAGACGGCCGCGCCGCCGATGAAGACCGAGGCGATCGCGTCCAGCTCCCAGCCGTTGCCGTCCTGCGGACCGGAGGCGGTGGCGCGGGCGACGTAGATCATGCCGGCGACCGCGGCCAGGACCGACATGTTCATCATCACGAAGAAGTCCGTCCAGCGATCCTTCACGCCCGAGAGCCGGGCGGCCTGGCGGTTGCCGCCCACGGCGTAGATGTGCCGCCCGAACACGGTGTTGCGCGTGAGGAACGTGTACAGGATGACGAGCACGAGCAGGATCACGCCGGAGATCGGGAAGCTCGTGCCCTCGCGGCCGGTCGCGAACAACCAGCCGGCGTAGAGGATGACGGCGGAGATCAGCACCACCTTGACGATGCTCACCCACAGCGGCGCCTGCTCGGCCCCGATCGTGCGCTGCGACCGGCGCAGCCAGAACTCGAACCCGACCACCCAGCAGACGGCCAGCACCGCGAGGATCATCGTCGGCACGTTGAAGTTCAGCGGAAGCGCCAGCTCCGGGAGGTATCCGGCCCCGATGTACTGGAACTCCTTCGGCACCGGCACGGTCGCCGAGTCCCCGATGAACTGGTTGGCGCCCCGGAAGAAGAGCATGCCGGCCAGGGTCACGATGAACGCGGGGACCCCGACGAACGCGACCCAGAAGCCCTGCCACGCCCCGACGAGGACGCCCACGCCCACGCCCAGCAGGATGGCCGCCCACCAGGGCCAGTGCCACTCCGCCATGGACTTGGCGACGATGATCCCGGTGAAGGCGGCCACCGAGCCGACCGACAGGTCGATGTGGCCCATGATGATGACCATCACCATCCCGATCGCGAGGATCAGGATGTAGGAGTACTGGTTGACGACGTTGATGACGTTCCCCGGCGCGAGCGTGAGCCCGGTGCCCTTGGCCACCAGCGTCCAGATCTGGAACACCGCGATGATGACGATCAGGCTGCCCAGGATGCCGAACTGCCGGCCGGTGGACTGCCCCCCGCCGAACATCTTCCGGATGTCGCCGAAATGGAAGCCGCGCTTCTCGGTCTCGGTCGTCGTGCTCATGCGGTGGTCTGCGCCTTCTGGGTCAGGGAGGTCATGCTGCGCATGAGCGCCTCCGGGGTGGCTTCGGATGCGGGGATGCAGTCGGTGACGCGTCCCTCGAAGACGGTGTAGATGCGGTCGGAGATGCCGAGCAGCTCCGGCAGCTCGCTGGAGATGACGACGACGCCCTTGCCTTGCGCTGCGAGCTCGTTGATGATCGCGTAGATCTCGTACTTCGCGCCCACGTCGATCCCGCGCGTGGGCTCGTCGAGGATGAGCAGATCCGGATCCGTGAACATCCACTTCGCCAGCACGACCTTCTGCTGGTTGCCGCCGGAGAGCGTGTTCACGCCCTGCTCCACGGTCGGCGTCTTGATGCGCAGCGACCGACGGTACCGCTCGGCGACCGATGCCTCGGCCCGGTCGTCGACGACGCCGTGCCGGGCGATCTTGGAGAGCTTCGCCGACACGATGGACCTCTTGATGCTGTCGAGGAGGTTGAGCCCGAGCACCTTCCGGTCCTCGCTGACGTAGGCCAGGCCGTGGCGGATGGCGCTGCGCACGTCGGGGATCGTGATCTCGCGGCCGTCCTTGATCACGGTCCCGGACAGGAACGTCCCGTAGGAGCGCCCGAAGATGCTCATCGCGAACTCGGTGCGCCCCGCGCCCATGAGCCCGGCGATGCCGACGACCTCGCCGCGGCGCACCTCGATGCCCGACCCCTTCACGACCATCCGCTCGGAGACCGTGGGGTGCTGGACCCACCAGTCCTTGACCTGGAAGAAGACCTCGCCGATCTCGGGCTCGCGGTCGGGGTATCGGCTCTCCAGGGAGCGTCCGACCATGCCGCGGATGATGCGGTCCTCGTTGATCTCCCCCCGGCCGATGTCGAGCGTCTCGACCATGCGGCCGTCGCGGATGATGGTGATCTCGTCCGCGATCTGCTCGATCTCGTTGAGCTTGTGGCTGATGATGATCGACGTGATCCCCTTGGCCTTGAGCCCGAGGATGAGATCGAGCAGGTGCTGCGAGTCGTTCTCGTTCAGCGCGGCCGTCGGCTCGTCCAGGATGAGGAGCTTCACGTCCTTGTTCAGCGCCTTGGCGATCTCGATCAGCTGCTGCTTGCCGACGCCGAGGTGCTTGACGGCGATGTCGGGGTCCTCGTTGAGCCCCACCCGCGCCAGAAGCTCCACGGTGCGGCGCTTCTGCTCGGTCCAGTCGATGCGGACGCCGCGGCGGATCTCGTTGCCGAGGAAGATGTTCTCGGTGATCGACAGCTCGGGGATCAGCGCCAGCTCCTGGTGGATGATCACGATGCCCGCGGCCTCGCTCGCCGCGATGTCGCGGAAGCGCTGCTCCTGGCCGTGGAGCAGGATCTCGCCGTCGTAGGAGCCGTACGGGTAGACGCCGGACAGGACCTTCATCAGGGTCGACTTGCCGGCGCCGTTCTCCCCGCAGATCGCGTGGATCTCGCCGGTCCGGACCGTCAGCGAGACGTCCGCGAGCGCCTTCACGCCCGGGAACTGCTTCGTGATGGACCGCATCTCCAGGATGGGGCCCGACACGGCCGGCAACGTTGCTGTGGTGCTCACGGGACTTCCTCGATACCGACGGCCACCTCCGATGTGACCGTTCACATTGGGTAACATCGTGCATCGCCGCCCCCGCACTGTCAAGTGCGGCGCGCGATTCGCGTCAGGACCGTGACGCGGCGGATTCGCGACCGCAGAGGACGGGCACCACCGGCCCGAACGACGGCGGCTCCTCCCCGCGGATGAGGGCGAGGAGGATCTGCACGGCGCGACGCCCGAGCTCGGGGAAGTCCTGGTGGATCGTCGTCAGCGGCGGGGCGACGTGCGCCGCGACCGGGATGTCGTCGAACCCGACCACGCTCACGTCGGCGGGCACGCGCAGCCCGGCGTCGCGGAAGCCGTGCATCAGCCCGATCGCCATGATGTCGTTCGCGGCGAACACGGCCGTGAAGTCACGGCGGCGGGCGAGCTCCTGCCCCGCGAAGTACCCGAAGTCCGCCGTCCAGTCGCCGCGGATCGGGGGGAACGTCGGCAGGTCCGCGTCCCGCAGGGCCTCGAGGTACCCCCGCATCCGCGACTCGGCCTCGATCCAGTCCTGCGGACCCGCGAGATGCAGGATGTCGGTGTGACCGAGCCGGATCAGGTACTCGGTGATCATGCGGGCGCCGGCGACCTGGTCCGCGGACAGGCTCACGCCGTCGGACCCCGAGGCCGTCTGCAGGCTCACGAACGGGACCGCGACCGCCGTCCCCCGCAGCACGTTGAACACGCGGACCTGCGGCGCGAGGACGACGATCCCGTCCACGTGCTCGCGCACGAGCTGGCGCACCGCGGCGCCGATCGCCTCCGGCGTCGTCTCCGGCAGGTTCAGGGTGCTCACCGAGTATCCCTCGGCGCGCGCGGCGTCCTCGATCGCCGCGATGGACGAGGTGGGGCCGAACTCCCCCGTGGTGGCCGAGAGGATCCCGAGCGTGCTGGAGCGGCTGGTGGCCAGCGCGCGGGCGGCGACGTTCGGCCGGTAGTCGAGGACCGCGATCGCGTCCAGGACCCGGGCTTTCGTCTCGGGCCGGATGCTGGGATGCTCGTTGAGCACCCGCGACACGGTCTGGTGCGAGACGCCGGCCAGCCGCGCCACGTCCCGGATGCTCGGCATCCGGGCGCGATCGGGAGGGCTGGACAACACGGCCTCCCGGAATGTGCACGGTCACATGAGTCTCCCCATTATGACCTGCCTCCGGGTCCGCCGCATCCGCGCCGGCGCTAGGCCAGTCCGCCGTAGAGGAGCCGGGTCGTCTGCGGGTCCCGCGCCAGCCGCACCCGGTCGCCGCCCCGCGGGATCTCCAGGCGCGAGACCAGGGTGGTGAGCGCCTGCTGTCGCCCGTCGAGATCCACGACGAGGACCACGCTCGGGTTGTCGTTGATCGTCATCCCGGTGTCCTGCACCGACACGACCGTCGCGATCTCCACCGGGACGCCGGACGCGACCAGCGCCGCGAACTGCTCGGGAGCGTTCAGCGCGGCCATCCCCTGCTTCATGCTGTCCGTGAACTCGCTGCCCATGAAGGCCTTGGTCATCCGGCCCATGAACCCGCGCCCCTCGGCGATGTCCTCGGCCATCCTGGCGGCGTCGGCCTGGCGCTCCTGCATCGACTTGCGGTTGAACAGTCCCATCCGGATCTCCCGTCGTCCTGGCAGCGGTTCCGCTGCATCTGGACGTCACGCTACGGAAGGACCCGGCGCTCCCGATCACGGATTCGGAGTCGTCGGCGACCGTTCATCCGGGGTTCAGCCGATGACCCGCGCTCCGGGGACCGGGCCATGCACGTGCAGCGCCCGGCGTCCGGACGCGCCCAGACGCTCCCGGACCCGGGCGGCGATGCCCGGCCCCTCGCACAGCAGCGCGACCGTCGGGCCGGAGCCGGAGACGATCCCCCGCAGCGCCCCGGCGGCCACGCCCTCGTCGATCACCGTCTGCAGATCCGGTCGCTCCAGAAGGGCCGCGACCTGCAGGTCGTTGTGCAGCTCGTCGGCGAGCACGTGCGGATCGCCCGCGCGCAGCGCCTGCAGCACCGCCGGCGGGACGTCGAGCGAGAGCGGCGGGTCGTCGGCGAGCGCCCCCTCCTCGTCGCGGTGCGCATCCAGGCGGCCGTAGACCGCCGGCGTGGACATGCCCTCGTCGCTCGGGACGAGCACCCAGTCGAGCCGGCCGCGCGCCA
>NZ_BCRA01000049.1 GCF_001552355.1 Microbacterium resistens NBRC 103078 | reverse complement strand
CGACGACGCCGCCGGCGTCCGTCGCCACCGCCCGCACCGCGGTGCGGGCGACGAGCCGTGCGCCTCCGGCGACGGCCTCGGCCACGAGATCGGCGACCAGCGGCGGGAGATCGACCCATCCCTCCCCGGGATTGACGATCGCCCCTTCCTCGGCGACCGCGCCGGGACGGACGTCGGGGGCGTGCTCGGCGATCCGATTCCTCGGCACCCAGATCGCGTCGTACCCCCGCGAGCGCTCCCGCGCGAAGGTCGGCTGCAGACTGGATCCCGGTCTCGCCCACTTGATCGCCCCGTCGAACCGGAGGTGGTCGGCGCTGTCCGGATGCCGCGCGGCCCAGGTCCGGTAGCGATCGATGCCGAGCAGCCGCAGCCGGTGATACGCCTCCGACCGCTCCCCCGAGGAGTTCAGCCACGACAGCGATCGACCCGACGCACCGTCGGCGAGGTCGCCGGAGGTCACGAGGGTCACCGCCATTCCCCGACGGGCCAGGTGAGCGGCGGCCGAGGCCCCGAGGATGCCGCCGCCGACGACCACGACGCGGTGCGGTCTCGTGGCGTTCATTGCTTCCTTCGTCGGCGGACGCGGACGACGCCAGTCTGGGGGCAGCGCCCGGACGAGCGCAAGGCCGCGCCTCCCCCGCCGCGCCCGAGTGGGTCCCGTCGCCGGCGCAGACGCAGGACGGCGAGGCGGAGGCGACGCTTCACCCGCGCGGCGCGCTCCGACGCCTAGCACCCGGCCCGGGCCGGGGGCAATCCGGGCGCGGAAGGGCGGGCCGGCGCGTAGCGTACCCGCAACGCCCCGGCGGATCGCCGACGATCCGCCTCGCCGGAGAGGAGACCGATCATGACGAACAACCCGATGGTGCCCCTGGTCCCGGAGGACCCGGACGACGACGAGACCGTCCCCGACGCCGCGCTGCGGGAGGAGGACGGCAGGGAGACGCTCGATCCGGACGCCGCCGACGAGCTCGTCGACAGCGCCGAGGCCGACCGGATCGCCGCCGAGGGAGACGTCGACTGACCGGAGGTCCGGGCGACGAATCTGCGCGCCCGGGAATCAGGGAAATCCCGTATACCGGACTTCAGCGAATTCACAGTGTGCGATTCTGAGCGCAGCGACGCCCCCGTCGCGCCCTTCGTTCGACTGGAGCACACATGACCGTTCCCACGACCGTCAAGGTCGCCTTCTGGATCTTCCTCCTCGGAGCCCTGCTGGACATCGCCCTCTCGATCATCGGGGTGGCCGGGAGCTCCTTCATCGCCGCCGCCGGTGGGGCGTCCGGAGACGCGACCGTCGCGACGGGCGGCACCGCGCTGCTGTGGATCTCCATCGGCCAGCTCGCCATCGCCGTCATCCAGCTGATCGTGCTGTGGAAGATGAAGGCGGGCAAGAACTGGGCGCGCATCCTCATCACCGTCTTCGAGATCCTCGGGCTGTTCGTGCTGTTCAACGACCAGTCGATCTGGACCATCATCGCCGTGGCCATCGGCCTCGTCGCCGTCGTGCTGATGTGGCTCCCCGCATCCAACGACTACTTCCGCAAGACCGCCTGATCCGAGACGCGACGACGCCCCGCCCCGGTCGACCCGTCGGGGCGGGGCGTCCTGTCTCAGTGCCCCCGGACGCCGACCCGGCGCAGGGCCGCAGCGAGGCCCCGCGCTCCCAACGCCGCCGCCCCCTGGGCGCACAGACGGGCGGCGAGGGTCGCCGCGAGCATGCCTGCGGTGAGATGGCCCGGCGAGAACACCGGCAGCGACACCGCGAACAGGACGACGGCGGAGGCTGCGGCCGCCGTGAGCATGCGGCGGACCGTCGGACCAGGACGCCCTCTCAGAACCGCGTCAAAGGCGACCGCGCCGCTGAGGAACACGACGAGGACGAGCGGCCCCACCGCGCTGACCGGCCACATCAGCACGCCCGCGATCCCGGCCGTGATCGTCGCGGACCAGGACGCGCCCGTCAGCAGCCGCGCGAGGAAGGGCATGACGCTGTGCACGGCCGCGATCAGCGCGTAGGCGGGCGGAAGGACAGCGGCCACCGCGGGGGTGACCGCCGACACGGTCGCCGACAGCACGGCCTGCACGGCGGCGAGCGCCGCGCAGACGAGGAGGACCCTCGTCGTCAGACGCGGGCGACGATCGGTCGCGAGGCCGGTGCGGCTCATCGGCGGTGCGTCGAGATCAGGTGCCGGTGGAACGCGACAGCCAGCGCCTCCTCGCGCGTGCGTGCGCCGAGCTTGCGGTAGACGCTCTTCCGGTGGGTCTTGACGGTGTTGACGGAGACGAACAGCTCGGCGGCGATGTCGCTCGTCGCACTGGTTCGCGAGAGCGCCTCCAGCACGGCGAGCTCCCGGTCGGTGAGCTCGGGCAGATCGGGTTCCGCGAGCAGAGACGGGCCGCCCTCGTCCACGACATCCGCCGCCCCCGTCGTGCGGAGGGACTCGACGATCGCCGCCGCGTCGACCGGCGGCAGCAGCCGGAGGGCGAGACGCTGACCGGTTCGGCGCATCGTGGCGGCGAGCTGACGCAGAACCGTCTCGGTCCGGCGATCCATCCCCGCGCGCAGCCCGACCGCGGCCTCGATGCTCAGCGCCTCGAGAGCGGTGCGGATGCTCTGGGAGCGACCGGCGATCGTCCGCAGCTCCCGTAGCGCCTCGCCGGTGCGGCTCGTCGCCAGCAGAAGTCGCGCACGGTCGACGTAGTCCTGCGGCCGTCTTCCCGTATCGCTGCGGAGGACCCGCTCCGCCGCCTCGAAGTTTCCCAGGGCGAGGTGGAGGAGCCCGCGCGACGAGGCCAGTCGCAGTCGGGCCGCGCGGGTCTGCGCCTCTGCTCCTCGGAGGGCCGCGTACTCCTCCAGTTCGGCGAGTCCCGCCGCCGGGTCTCGCCCGACGACCGCGACCAACGACTGCACGTGGGCGATCACCGTCCAGTGCTCGATGCTCCGCCGATCGTGTTCCATCGCGTCCAGGTGCGCGCGCGCCGTGGCGACGTCGAATCGTTCCAGGGCGAGCACGGCTTCGGCGATCCGATAGAAAGTGCCGGTGTACATGCGGCGCTGCTCGTCGCTCCACGGGTCTCCGCGCGCGATCATGACCGCCTCCGTCGCGTCGGTGAGGTTGCCCTGTAACGCATGAATCCCGGCCGCCATCGACAGGTTCCCGAAGCTGGAGCGCTCCGCCGTTCCGGACTCGGCGTAGCCGCGAGCGAACACATGCAGCGCCTCGGTCTCCTGCCCGCCGTAGTAGAGGCTCGTGCCCAGTTGGGAGTAGACCCGGGGGAGATAGCCGATCAGGTTGCGGCGTTCGTCGTGGATCGCGTCGAGCGCCCGCAGGGCGGCTCGAGCGGATGCGACGGAAGCCGAGCCCTGCCCCATTAGACGCAGGGCCGCACTCTCGCTCGCGAGGACGAGGGCCCGCTGGGCCGGGCTGGTCCTTGGGGAACGCGTCCGCACCCCTGTCGCGGCGAGGCCGAAGTAATAGGCCGCCTTGGTCCGGCGCAGGCTGTCGGCGTTGATCAGGATTCCCAGGGCCATGGCAAGGAGGGGGTGGCCCATGAGCTGCGAGGCGGAGAGCCGTTCCAGCGTGTCGCGACTGCGCTGACGGCCATCGTCCTTGAGCAGATCGAACCAACCGATGCGAAGGATGTCGACGGCCAGATCGAGGTCATCCGCATCCACCGCTGCGCGGAGCGCCTCCCCGAGCTCTCCTCGCGCCACCGCATCCCGAATCGTCACCTGGGCGCCTGCGGGCAGGCTGGCGAGGAGCTCCGGCGACACTGGATCGGGTCGGTGTCGCGGCGCGTCGCGAGGGTCTGTGATCGTCATTGTTTCGTCGGGGTGAGAATGTGGTCCACCCCCCAGAAAGGACCGATCGCCACCATGCTAGTGCGCACGCCTCATCTCGAGGATCGCTGCGCTCACGGCCGCGACCGGACGCCGCCTCACCGGGGGGGAGGGAGGCGGCGTCCGGTCAGGACGCGGTCAGCGGGTGACCGCGTCGTCCTGTCGACGGCGGCGGATGCCGATCAGCATCGCCCCCGCGATCAGGAGTCCACCGGCGAGGACTCCCAGTCCCCAACCGAGCACCCCGCCGGTGATCGCGAGCGGAGGCGTCGGGGGCACCTCGTGCTCGGTCTCGCAGACGCCCGCCGGATCGCAGATCGCGCGGACGTCCGGGCTCGTGACGACGTTGCGCAGCTCGGCCGGACCGGCAGAGGTCACCGTGACCGAGTACGTCACCGTCACCGTCTGGCCCACCGCCAGGTCGCCCTTCCAGGTGAGCGTGTCGCCCACTCGGGTCACGGCCCCGCTGCTGGCGGTCGCGTCGTCGTTCCATGACGCGTCGTCCAGGACGTCGGAGAGGTCGTCGACCACGATCGCGTCCGCGACCGCCCCGTCGCCGCGCTGGGCGACCGTGAGCGTGTAGGTGACGCGGTCGCCGAGCGCGACCTCCGTGCCCGACGCCGGGTCGGCGGTCTTGGCGTAGACGTATCCGCCGGTCTTGTGGATCGTCCGGCAGTCCTCCGTGCCGTCCGGCGCCGGGACGCACTCGCCCGCGGGAGACGGCGAGGTCACCACGTTGGCGAGCGTCGTGTTCCCCGAGCCCGTGACCGTCACGGAGTACGTGATGGTGACCACATCGCCCGGCGCCAGGTCGCCGGACCAGGACAGGGTCGCCCCGTCCACGGCGGCCGTCCCGGCGCTCGCCGCGACGTCGCCGTTGTAGTCGGCGTCGTCGATCACGTCCGACAGGTCGTCCACCAGGGAAGCCGCCACCGAGGCCGGCCCCTCCTGGGCGACCGTGACCGTGTAGGTCACGACGTCGCCGGCGCGGACGTCGGAGTTGTGCGCGGGATCGGCCATCTTCGAGTAGGTGAACCGGCCGGTCTGGTGCGTCGTGGTGCAGTCCGGGTTCTGGTCCCCGGCCGGCACGCATTCGCCGTTCTCTCCCGGCGCCACGACGTTGGTCAGGGTCATGTCGCCCGCGCCGGTCACCGTGACCGAGTACGTCACCGTCACCACCTCGCCGACCGCCAGGTCGCCCGTCCAGGTCAGCTGCTTCGCACCGGCGGCGAACGAGGCCGTTCCGGCCGACGCGACCGTGTCGTCATTCCAGGTCGCGTCGTCCAGGACCGCGGTGAGGTCGTCGACGAACGTCGCACCCTCGACCGCACCCGGGCCCCGCTGTGCCACCGTCACCGTGTAGGTGATCGTGTCGCCCACCGCGACCGTGCTGCCCGGAGCCGCGACCGCGGTCTTGGACACCGTGTAGTCACCGGTCTGGTGGGTCGTCGTGCAGGATCCCTCGTCCGCGCATCCGTCGCTGGTGACGACGTTGCGCAGGGTCATGTCGCCCGCGCCGGTCACCGTGACGGAGTAGGTCACGGTCACCACCTGGCCGACCTTCAGGTCCCCGGACCAGGTCACCGCCGGCGCACCATACGAGACCGTGCCGGCGCTGGCCGCGAGGTCGTCGTTCCACGCCGCGTCGTCCAGCACTGCGGTGAGGTCGTCCCTGAAGGACGCTCCGGCCACGGCCGCCTCGCCGACCTGGGACACCGTGACCGTGTACTCGATCACGTCGCCCGCCTGCACATCGGACCCGGAGGCGGGATCACTCGTCTTCACCGTCTCGTACCGCCCGGTCTTGTGCTCGGTCTCGCAGTCCGCGGCCGACTCGCAGCCCGGGGACTGCACGGTGTTGCCGATCAGCGTGTCGCCGGCGGCGGTCACCGTCACCGAGTACGTGACGGTCGCCACGTCGCCCGGCCCCAGGTCGCCCGTCCAGCTGATGACGCCCGTCGCCGGGTCGTACGTCGCCGTGCCGTTGTCGGCGGCGAGGTCGTCGTTGTAGACCGCGTCGTCGAGGACGTTCGCGAGGTCGTCGGTGAAGAACTGGCCGACCACGCGTCCTTCGCCGGACTGCGTCACGGTGACGGTGTACGTGATCACGTCGCCGATCTTCACGTCCGTCCCCGGAGCCGGGTCGCTCGTCTTCACCGTCGTGTAGGTGGCGGTGAAGTGCTCGGTCTCGCACGTGTCCTGCGACGCGCAGCCGTCGCTGGCGACGACGTTGTGCAGGTGCGTGTCACCGGCGGCGGTCACGGTCACCGAGTAGGTGATCGTCACCACCTGGCCGACCGCCAGGTCTCCCGACCAGGTCAGGGTCGCCGTCGCCGGGTCGAAGCCGGCCGTGCCCGCCGAGGCGGTCAGGTCGCCGTTCCAGGTCGCGTCGTCCAGCACGTCCGACAGGTCGTCGGTCAGGGAGGCGCCGGTGAAGGCTCCCCCGCCGACCTGCGAGACCGTCAGGGTGTACGCGATGGTGTCCCCCTCGGCGACGTTCGAGCCGTCCGCCGGGTCGGAGGACTTCACCACGGTGTAGTCCGCGACCGGGTGCTCCGTCGCGCAGTCGGCGGCCTCGACGCAGCCCGGGCTCGTCACCTGGTTGCCGACGCGGTAGTCACCGTCCGCCGCGAGCGCGGCCGAGTCCTTGACCGTCACCGAGTAGGTGATGGTCGCCGCCTCCCCGACCGGGACGGTGCCGTTCCAGGACAGCACGTCGCCCGTCACCGTGGCCGTGCCGATCGACGCGGTCACGTCGCCGTTGTAGACGGCGTCGTCGAGCACGTTCGCGAGGGTGTCCGTGAACTCCGCGATCGCGGGCACGTCGCCCTCCTGCGTCACGGTCACCGCGTACGTGATCGTGTCACCGGGCTTCACCGTCGCGCCCGACGCCGGGTCCGACGACTTCACCGTCGTGTAATTCGTCACCACGACCCCAGCAGGGTCGCAGAGGATCGTCGGCGCCTCGGCGTCAGGCGGGCTCGCCGCCGTCCCGCAGGCCGTGTTCACGACGTTCCCGCCGCCGGTCATGACCGCGGTGTACTCGTGCACCTCCTGCTCGCCGCGGGCCAGGCGCTCGACCGTGAAGGAACCGGACGGGAACAGGTCATCCGTGATCTCGAGGTCGGTGACCGTGCCTTGACCGATGTTCTCCACAACGATCCGGTACGGCACCTCATCGCCCACGCGATAGGCAGGGAAGTCTGCCAGGGTGTTCGCGTCGTGCCAGTTTCCCTCAGCGTCTTGCACGAACTTCTTGAGGCTCACCGCGTAACAGCTCGCGATTTCGGTGACGGCGGACGAGAGCATGGGCAGCGCGGTGTGACCGGCCCACGAGCTCGCCGAGTTCACCAGGATCTGACCGGGCTTGTTGTCACCGGGCGCCGGGGCCTGGCAGTTCGCACCCGACGCCGTCGTGTAAGCGATGCGAATCGTCTGCGTCGCACCGGGGTCGAGCCGCGGCCCGATCACCCGGACCGCGGTCGGGTTCGCCATCGCGGTCGTCGTCCATCCGACCGAGTTGCCGGCGACGGATCCCGGCGCGCCGTTCGAGGCATCACGCGGGTCGTTGCTCAGGGTCGTCAGCGGCGCGGTCGTGTAGTACACCGTCGACCCGGTAGGCGCGTCCACTCCCGTCACCGTGTAGGACCCGTCGATCGTCGTCCCGCGTCCGTCCCCGAGCGCGGGCAGGATGTCGATGGTGTCGGTGAAATCGCTGGCGACGGGATCCTGCGAGCTGATCGTCAGAACCCACGCCGAGCTGTCGCCGTCGAAGGAGAGGAGGTTCGCTTCCGCCGACTTTCCGAAGACCGTCGCGGAGGCGCTGGGGACCGTGACCGTCGCGGACGCCTGTCGGCCCGGAGTGTTCGACGGGCGGTTGTCTCCGGGAACGTCGATGACGGCCGTGTTGGTGAGCTGCGTCCCCGGTGCGAGCACGCTGTCCGCAGGGCGCTGGGCCTGATAGCGGATCGTCTGGAACACGTTGGCTTCGGCGTCGACGACGTCCCAGGTCAGCGTGCGACGGTCAGCGCTCACAGCGGTCGGCGCCGGCTGCGCCGAACCGTCGACGTAGACCATCCCGTCGGGCAGTGTGTCCACGACGCGGAAGGAGACCGGCGGGGGGCTGGTCACGGTGTTCTGCGCCTGAGCGCGCAGCGTATAGGTGACCGGGATGCCCGGCTGCGCGGTGGTGTCGGAGACGGACTTCTCGATCAGCCCCTGAGGACCCTGCAGCCGGAACGCGTCGCGGTGCCCGTTCATGTTCGGACCGTAGGTGCTGCCGGGCAGGTCCACTCCCCCCGGGTAGGTGCTGACGTTCACATACCCGTTCAGGGTCGGGTAACCGGGCCAGTGCAGCGCCGGGTCCAACGGCGAGTTGAAGGCGCCGATCGTCCAGCCTTCTCCGCTCGTCGGGGCATTCTGATCGATGTGCCCGAACGCCCGCAGGAACGCGTACCCTCTGCTGGAACGCGGGCGGTCGACCGTCGGGTCCCAGGTCATCTTGACCGCGGTGACACCGGCCGGGAGCGTCATGAGGATGTCGCTTCCGATGCGCGGATCGTCCAGCGTCTTGCCTGCCGGAGGCACGACCTCGACCCACTTCGCGCTCGGTGCGGTGTCCCCGCACGTCTCGGTCTTGGTGTCGATCGACTGGGTCGTGTAGAAGAAGCGGGCCGTCGTGTAGGTGAGGTAGCTCAGACCAGGGTCCCATCCGCCGCCGTCGAACGAGGTCGCCACGAACGACGGGTTCTGTGACATCGTGCAGATCCCCGCGAGCTGTTCTCCGCCCGGTCCCTGATACGAGTTCCACATCGCGCTGTTGGCCTGGTGATACAGCGGCAGGGTGGTCTGAGCGGTGCCGTTGGCGACTGCCTCGTCCCAATCCGCCCTGTCATCGATGCCCGGCTGCGGAAGCGGAACTCCCTGGCTCGTCCCCGGGCTCACCCAGAGGTTCGCGTCCCAGGCCGAGCGCGAGTTCGCCGGGGTGCCGTTCCACGAGTTGCTGAACCCTCCCGGCGGGACGAGGGTCGTGTCGGATGCGTTGTTGGCGGGGTCACCGTCGGGCGCAGAGCTCCCGTCCGTGAACGAGAACGGGCCCGGCGCTGCGGTGAAGGTGAAGTTCGTGATCTGCGACACCTGGGCGGGGATGCTGAACTCGACGGTTCCGGACGCGACGTACGAGCCGTTCCCGGGCAGGGGCTGCCCCAGGCTGTCGTTGGACGGAGTCTGGACGAGGGTGTAGTCGAGATCGGACAGCGAAACGGTGTAGTTCGTTCCCGCACCGCTGACAGCGCACGTCGGGAAGTTCGTGCGGTCGCTCTGAGCGGAGTCGGAGAAAGGCTGACCCGTCGACCGTGAGGAGGAGTCGATCGGTCGGCAGCTCTCCCATTGGAGACCGTTGACGGCGGAGGGAACGTTGGATCCGACCGTCACCGGAAACGAGTACGTGTCCGGTCCCGGAATGCTCCCCGCGGCGAGGACGAGGGAGAAGTTCATCAGGACGAAGGTCCGTTCTCCGCCGGTCCGGCTGGCCTTCACCCCGCCTTGATACTGCTGCCCCGGCGCGGAGACGAGAGACAGATCCATGCCACGGCTGTACGTGATCGGCAGCGGACCCGGGTCCGCCGGCCCGGCCGCCGATGCGGCGGAGTCCGACGTGGCCGTCCCATTGATGGTGAGTTCCCCGCCGCTCGCCGAGGACCCGCGCACCGGCGTCTGGATGACGCTCGCTGTGCCTTCCTTGACCGTTCCGATGTTGCAGAGCAGGGTCGTGCCGTCGGCGGAGATCTCAGAGAGGGGCGCCACGTCCCGCGTCTTGCAGATCTCCGGGATGCTCGTGAACACGCCGTTGCCGGCGGTCAGGGTCAGCCGCACATTGTCGACCGGCTCGTTCGAGTAGGGGTCGTCGACGTCGTTGGTGTTGACGCGCCATTCGGCGATCACGGGCTGGCCGTACGGGGCCTCCGTCGGCGCCGGGTCGCCGGCCCAGACCGCGGTGATCTCGTGCGTGGACAGCGGCGCCGCCTGTGCGGCCGTTGCGGGGAGGAGAGAGCCGAGCAGGCCGGCCAGGGCCGCCACGACGCCGAGTCCTCTCCGCGTACGCGATGCGCCGGGCACCGCCCTCTTGTCGTTCGTCGCCGTGCCTGCAGGCAGCCAAGATCGTCCCACGAGTTTCCCTCCCACGCCCTGGTATCGAGCTGATCCGGCTCCTTTCTAGCCACGCGCGGGGCACCGGTGCGGGGAATTCACCCCGGCCTCACCCCGGGATGACGCCGGGATGACGTCAGGGACCGGAGCGGTATCCTTCGAAGACCGGGCACCGTGGCGAACCGGACCTCGCCCGATGCTGCGGACGCGGCGCGAGCCCGGAGGAGGGAAGGAGTGCCGACCGTCGACGATTCCACGCGCGCGTCGAGCGGACGACACGTCGGCATCCTCGTGGATGACGGACCGGTGTGGCGAACCGCCGCCGCCGCGATCTGGAGCGCAGCGACGGCCCACCGCGACGGCTCGGTCTCCGTGCCACCCGCGTCAGAGAGCAGGCCGATCATCGACACAGCGTTGCGGGAGCCTCACTCCGTCCTTCTGAACGCCGTCGCGGACGGCGCACCTCTCGGATTCGCCATCCTCGACGGCTGCGTGGACGCTGCCACTGTGCATTACCTGGCGGTCGACCCGGAGGCCTGGGGCCGCCGGGTCGCGACCCGTCTGCTCGACGCCGCTGCCCACCTGGCTCAGCAGAGATCCCACCCCTCCGTCGATCTGTGGGTGTATTCCGACAACACCAGGGCGGTCGAGGTCTACGAGCGCAACGGGTGGCTTCCGACGAGCGAGGTCCGTGTGCACCCGCGGTCGGGCCGCCAGGAACATCGACGCCGGCGGATGCTGTCGCGTCCGGTGGGCGGGGCGTGACGCGGTCGTCCCGTACCGTCAGTCGACGCGGCCCTCGGCCCACTCCTTGATGAGCGTGACGACGGCGCCGATCTCGCGCTCGCCCAGATGTCCCGGGAGATGGTGCACCGCACCGGGCGCGGCGATGATCCGGCTCCCGTTCTCGGGGTCCGCGCGCACGGCGCCGGCGTCGACCTGGGATCGCGGAGTCACGACGGGATCCTCGCCGAGATCACGGGAGCGCAGGTGGCGATCCGTGAGCATGAGCCCGTAGGGGCCCGCCAGCGTGCTGGCGCTGAAGCAGGCGAGGATCCGCTCCCCCGCGTCGAGCGGCATCTTCTTCGCGAACTTCGCGAAGTGCTTCGCCTGCTTCGGGTCGTCGGGGTACTTCACCGCACCGGTGAGGCCGAGCTCGCTCACCCTGCCGCGGACGTCTCCCGCCGTGGCGGGGGCGTCCGCGATCTCCTCCCCCGTGCTCCCGAGAGTCTCCAGCGTCATCGTGATCACGGCGACGAGCAGCTGGCTGAACCACTCGGCGTCCTCCTCGTCGACGAGGGAGCCGGCGGTGTCCCAGTCGTAGTCGCCGATCGCGGTCGACGCGATCGCACCGGCGGTGCCCGCGACGCCGTTCGGTCCGACGTAGAGCGGATACTGCCGCGCCTCGCCCTTGCCGAACACGAGGTCCACGCTGTCCTTGGCGATGAGCCGGCGATCGGTGACCAGGAACCCCTGCGCCTCCCTCTTGTTCGTGAACCGCGACGCGACGTCGTATCCCACCCAGATGACGGGGAGCTCGTCGTCGCCGGCGGGCGAGACGAGCATCATCTGCTGGACGGCCCGCCACAGCACGTTCTGCCCGTCCTCCCAGGTCGGATGCGCGTGCCCGGGGACGAAGACGAAGTCCTGGATGTCGGGGCGGTCCGCCGCGAGCGTCGATGCCCGTGCAGTCAGCGTCCGGAACAGGTCGGCGCGCCGCGGGGGAAGGGATGACACATACGTCTCGATGCTGTCCACGCAGAGAGCGTATCGAAGGTTGAATGAGCATTCAGCCGAGCGGGCGCGACGCGTTACGGGGAAGCACGTAGCTCCGGAGGCTCGCGGGCCGCGGCACCGGTTGAATCGAGGTGCCGAGCCACCGCGACCCCCATCACACGGAGCCCGGAACAGCCGGATCCGCCGGAGCCACCGCACAGGGGAGACCACATGACGCTCGACGACCACGCCCGCCCCTCCGCCGCCCCGACCGGCAGGCAGCTGCTGCGCGAGGCATGGCGTCACCTCAAGACCGTTCCGGGCGTGGCCGCGCTCCCCGTGCTCGGCGGGGTCGCCGGCACGGTCCTGTTCCTCCTGTTCGCGGGCCCCGGGATCGTGGCGGGCGTCGTCGCCGTCCCCGACGATCACACGCGGACGATCGTGCTCACCATCGCCGCGATCGTGGGCGCCGTGGCCGCGACGCTCGCGGTGACCTACTTCCAGGGCGCCGTCGTGAGCGCGGCGCTCCAGCAGGCGGCCGGCGAGCCCACCTCCGTCGGTCAGGCGCTGGGCGGAGCGAACCGGCGCTTCGGACGACTCCTGCAGTGGGGGTTCGTCGTCGCGTCGGTCAACGTCGTGCTGTCGCTGATCCGAGACCGCAACAACGTCTTCACCAGCATCCTCTCCGCGGCGGGCGGCCTCGCCTGGAGCGCAGCCGCCTTCCTCGCCCTGCCGGCCGTCGTGTCGGAGGGCATCGGACCCATCGCCGCCGTGAAGCAGTCGGCCACGTTGTTGAAGACGACCTGGGGCAGCGCGGTCCGGGTGACGCTGCGGTTCGGGCTGATCCTGCTCCCGGCGATCCTCGTGGCGATCCTCCTCGTCTTCGTCGGCGCGATCACGATGGGCGCGGTGAACGAGGTGGCGGGCGTCTGCATCATGGTGCTGGGCGTCCTCGTGCTCGTCTGCGCCCTCGCGTTCCTGAGCACGATCAAGGCCTACGTCACGACCCAGCTCTACCTCTACGCCTCCGGCCGCCCCACGGCCCTTCCGGCCGAGCTCGTCCGCGGAGCGGTCCGGACCGCCTGACGGCCCGTCGGCGACGGGCGACGAGTCAGTCGGGCGCGCCCGCGTAGGCCTCGTACACGGTGTCCTCGGGGAGCCCCTCCGGGAACAGCACGTCGAACGGGAGCGTCTCGCCCGTCTGACGCGGCTCGGGATGACCGACGTCGGCGCCGATGATGCGGCCCTCCGGATCCCGAGCGATCACCACGACCGTGATCGCCTGGTCCGGATCGGTGAAAGGTCCGGTGAGGACGCCGGACACGGCGGTGCGCCCGCCGGTCGGCGTCTCGGCGACGAGGTCGCTCACGGCCACCGATGCCGTCTCTGGTTCCGGCTCGTCCACGGCGCGGTCAGGATCCGGCAGGGTGACCCGGAGCTCGGCGATCTCCGCATCGCCGACACGGGTGAACGACCCGCCGACGGCGGATCGCCCCTCCGGGATGATGCGGCGGTGCGTCGCCGAGTCGACGACCTCGCCGTCCGCGTCCAGGGCGTCGATCTGCACGCCGGCGACCGGATAGATCCCCTTGTCCTCCGGGTTGTCGATCACGACGACGTACCAGAAGAAGCCCAGCTCGCCCGGCACGCGCCCGTACGCGCTGTCGGCGACGCTCAGCGACTCTCCCGCCTGCGCGGAGGGAGCCGTCGTCGGCGTGGCGGTGAGGGAGGCGATCGGTGACGACGAAGGATCCGGGGTACCGGCGGACGGCACGCACCCCGCGAGCAGACCACTGGCGGCCATCACGAGCACGAGCGAGACCAGCGCCGTCGGGCGCCCCGAGGAGACCGTGCGGTTCACCCGTTCACGGTACCTCGGTGCCGTGACGTCGTCACCGTCCGGAGGCCGTGGCGCCGGTCGGGTGATGCAGGTGCAACCAGGGATGCTCCCGCGTGAGACGAGCGCACAGCCGGTCCACGGCGGGATGCCCCGCGGCCCCGATCCACAGGGTGAACGGGAGAGGCCGGCGCGTCCCGGGCTCGGGCAGCCACTCCTCCGCCCAGCTTCCCAGCGCATCCGCCAGCACCTCGCCGGGTCGGGGAAGCCGTCCGTCCCGCGCGGGAGCGAGGTCCTGGCGCACCTGGATCGGCATGACTCCGGGCGGACCCGGCCATCCGCGGAGGGTCATCGGCCCCGCGCTCTCGATGAACACCTGCCCGTACCCGTCCAGGGGAAGGGCGCCGAGCAGCCGGTTGAGGAACGGGACGTCGGTGCCGACGCCCGCGAGGACATAGTGCTCTCGATCGAGATCGGTAGGGATCATGTCCCAAGGTTAGCCTTACCTAAATCAATCCACACCTGTCACCTGTCATCCGCCCCCGGGTCGTCGGCCGACTCCGCGCGCCGGGGCGTGTAGTGGATGGTCTGCAGCACGATGCGGCCGTCGTGGACGACGAAGCTGTCCGCGCCGTCTCCGACAGTGATCTCGTCGCTCTCCGCCGTCCACTCGAGAAACGCGTACGGACCGTCGACGAGAGTCTGGCGGTACGTGAAGGTCGCCGATCCGACCAGCCGTTGCAGTTCGGCGGCGCAGTCCCGGACGCCGGAACGGCCGCGGTAGATGCCCGACGCCGTGAGCTGGACGACGTCCTCGCCGTAGTTCTCGGTGTCGCCGTCCAGGTCGCCGTCGAGCCGTCTGCGCAGATGGTCGTGAATGACGTCGGTCGTGGTCCTCATGATCCCTCCTCCCCGAGAGGATCACGGCTCCGGGTCGGATCGGCCACCCGGTTGACACCGAAGGCAGACGGCGGGAGCGCCGCCGGCGACCACGGCGTCTATAGCGCCCCGCCGTCGTGATGTCCAGCACCTTGGCCGAGGTCGGCCGCAGCGCAAGCCTGAGGCCATGCGCGCTCTCCCGCGAGGACACCGGTGATGTCCGTTACCGTCCGCACGCTGCGCTGCACCCCGGAGGACGTGTTCCGGGTGCTCGGCGACGGCTGGATCTTCCCCTCCTGGGTCGTCGGCGCCTCCCGGATGCGGGAGGTCGACGAGGCGTGGCCCGCCCCGGGCGCCCGCCTGCACCATTCCTTCGGTGTGTGGCCGTTGCTCATCGACGACGTGACCGTCGTGGAGGAGCGCGACGAGCCGCGGCGGCTGGTCATGCGTCCGAAGGGCTGGCCGATCGGCGAGGCACGGGTCGTCATCGACGTGAAGCCCCGGGGCGACGGCTGCATCGTGCGGATCCGGGAGGAGGCCGTCGCCGGTCCCGGCCGGTTCGCGCCGCGCCCGCTCCTGGATCTGGTCCTGTCCTGGCGCAACCGCGAGACCCTGCACCGGCTCGCGTACCTCGCCGAGGGGAAGGCGACCGCCACGTCCCAGCCCTCGACCGCGGACGAGGAGATCCGCGACGGTCACCCCGCCTGATCCGGATCAGTCCGGCGCGACCATCCCGCGCCAGATCATCTCGAGCGCCGAGCGCAGCCGGGCGTTCGTGGACGGATCGTCGATGCGCTCCCCGCGGACGACGAGCTGGTAGTACGCCGCGCCGGCGATCGCATCGAAACAGGCCTCCACGTCGAGGTCCGCGCGCAGCTCCCCTCGCGCGATCCCCCGGCGCAGCGCGTTCTCCAGGGGCACACGGCGCCGCGACACGTGCGAGGCCCAGTACGCGCGCTGCAGCGCCCGGTCGGCCATGACGAGACGGATCCGCTGGCGGAACCGCTCCTCCGAGTATCCCGGCGCCGACGGGGCCACGCCGTCCGGCCCGAGCCCCAGGCTGGCGAGCACCGCCTCGCGGAGATCCTGCCCCTCCGGATACTCCGGGGGCACCTCCCTGCCGACGTCCAGCGCCTGCGCGATGAGGGTCGTGAGGGAGGGCCATCGGCGATACAGGGCGGCGCGGCTGACGCCGCCGCGCGCCACGACCCGGCTCACGGTGACGTCCTCCCCGGCATCGATGATCGCGAGCGTCGCGGCGATGATCTGGCCGTCGATCTCCGCATCGCGAGGACGACCGGGGCCTCGTCGTGCGGCCCCGGTCGCCTCGGCTGCGAGCATCGTCATGCGGCGAGCGCCCGCGACCGGAGCCGGGCGACGAGGTCGTCGGAGAGCCCCGCGGCCCGCAACGGCGCCAGCGGATCGCCGTGGCGCTCGCGAAGCATGCCGAGCAGGATCCGCATCGAGGCGTCCATCCCGTCGCCCAGCAGCGCGCTGCCGTCGTGCGCGTCCACGTCGATCCCCAGCGCGCGCCACATCGCACCCATGACGGGCTCGTTCCGGCGCATGATCGCCGGCATGTTCTCGCCGGTGCGGGCATAGTCGGCGACGATCGCCTCGTCGTCGGCCCCGAGGGCGAGCAGCAGCATCGCGGCGAGGACGCCCGTGCGGTCCCGCCCGGCGGCGCAGTGGAACGCCACCGCTCCGGGCGCGTGCGCGATGACGGCGAGGGCGGTCACCAGCGGCGCCGCGGCCCCCTCCGCCATCCGCACGTACATGGCGCCCATCGCCTCGTGGCCGAGCGCCGGCCGGTCCTCCTTCATCGACGTCCCCACGTCCGCGATCAGCGGCAGGTGGTGGTAGGCCACGGGGAGGGCACCGAGCGGCCCGCGTCCGGTGACCGATGCCTCGAGGGGCGAGCGCAGGTCGATCACGGCGGCGAGGCCGTCGGCGACCAGCCGGTCCGCCACCTCCTCCGTGGCATAGGCCAGGTCGTCGGTGCGGATGGCGACGCCGCGGCGCAGCACGCCGCCGTCGATCCGGATGCCGCCGAGGTCGCGGAGGTTGACGGGGGCGCTCAGGGGCACGGCGGGGGTGGTGTCGACGACGGTCATGTGATCCTCCTTCGGATGAGGGCGCTGCCCTGGTCGATCAGCGTGACCAGCACGATGATGCAGATGATGATGGCGCTGAGGTGGCCGTAGTCGTACATGCGCATGGCGGTGGTGAGCTCGAGGCCGATGCCGCCCGCGCCGACGAGGCCGAGGATGGTGGCCCCGCGGACGTTCCCCTCGAACAGCAGCAGGGTGTACGAGGTGAGCAGCGGCGCCGCCTGCGGCAGGACTCCGTACTGGATCACCTGCCTCTTCGAGGCGCCGACGGCCTGCATCGCGGTCACCGGTCCGCGGTCGACCTGCTCCATCGCCTCCGCGAAGATCTTGCCGATCGACCCGAGGGACCCGAGCGTCATGGCCAGGATCCCCGCGAACGGCCCGAGGCCCACCGCGGAGACGAACATCAGCGCGAAGACCAGATCGGGCACCGACCGGATGATGTTCATCACCCAGCGCGTCGGGTAGTAGAGCCAGCGCGGGGCGATGTTCGACGCCGCTCCGAACGCGACCACCAGCGAGAGCACGGCGCCGAGAACCGTCCCCACGACGGCCATCTGGAACGTCTCCAGCAGCAGCGACAGGATCGTGCCGATCTTCGAGAAGTCGGGCGGGAAGAGCCGCGAGAGGAACTCTCCCATGTTCACCGCGCCGTCGCCGAGCTTCACGAAGTCGAAGCCTGCGCCCTGGAAGGACCAGATCAGCACCAGGAGGGCGACGGGCAGCCCCAGGAGGAACCGGGTGCGGGGCACGCGGAAGGCGCTCTCGAGCCGTCGGCGCTCGGCGGGGTCGAGTGCTGTCGCTGCGGTGCGGGCCGGCGCGTCAACGCTCATCGCCGTGCTCCTCGCTGTCGTAGAGCGGTGCCAGCGCCGCGGCGTCGAGACGCGTCGTGGCGTCCGACACGATCATCCGCCCCTGCCGCAGGCCCACGATGCGGTCGCTGTGGGCGAGGGCGAGGGGCAGCACGTGCAGGCTGACGAGCACGGGGATCCCGTCCTCGGTCGCGATCCGTCGCAGCAGTTCCAGCACCGAGTCGGCGAGCCGCGGATCCAGGGAGGCGACGGGCTCGTCCGCCAGGATCACCTTCGGCTGCTGCATGAGGGCGCGGGCGATCGCGACCCGCTGCTGCTGTCCGCCGGAGAGGGAGCGCGCCGGCGCCGTGGCCTTGTGCGCGATGCCGACGCGGTCGAGCAGGTCCAGGGCACGGGTGCGGTCCGCGCGGGAGAAGCCGCCGACGAGGTTCACCGGTCCGGCGCCGTGCAGCGCGCCCGTGAGCACGTTCGTCAGCACGCTCAGCCGCGGGATGAGGTGGAACTGCTGGAAGACCTGGCCGACGTCCGCGCGCAGCCGGCGCAGTTCGCCGCGACGGAGGTTCACGACGTCGTGGCCCGCGACGCGCACGGTGCCGGACGAGACCGGGGCGAAGCCGGTGAGGCTCCGCATCAGCGTCGACTTGCCCGAGCCGGACGCGCCGAGCAGCGCCACCGTCTCCCCGGCGAACAGGTCCAGGTCCACGCCGTCGAGCACGGCGGTCCCGTCGTAGGCGACGCCGAGGCCGCGGACGCTCACCCGCGGCAGCGCGTGGCGCACCTCCGCGGTGGGCGTGCGCTCGGCCACGACCGGAGCCGACGAGCGGACGGGGACCCCCGGGCCGGAGATGTTCGCCTCCGACCCGTCGATGCGCACCGTCGTCACTTCAGATCCTTCAGCTCGACGCCCGCGACGCCCGCGATCTCGGCGAAGGACGCGTAGGTGGACGCCTCCGGGGCCACGGTCTGCTCCAGGGTCGCGAAGCTGCCCATCGCGCCCAGGCGCTCGGCGTTCTCCGGCGAGAAGACCGCGGCGATGCCGTCCGCGATCACGGTCCGCGTCTCCTCGTCGAGCGACTGGCGCCCGAGCACCGTGCCCTGGACGGCCATCGACGGGCTCTCGCCCACGGCGCGCCACTCGCCGTCGGCGAACGGGAACATCGGGGCGCCCAGCTGGGTGAGCATGATGGCGGTGCAGGCGGCGTCGACCTGTCCCTGCGCGAGGGCGGCGAAGGACCCCTCGTGACCGCCGGCGAAGATCGCCTCGTAGTCCTCGCCCTGCTCCAGCCCCGCCTCGTGCAGCATGTAGACGGGCATGAAGTAGCCGGAGCTCGACGCCTGGTCCGCGAAGGCCACGGTCTTGCCCTTCAGGTCCTCGGGCTTCTGCACGGGCGAGTCCTTCAGGACGACGCAGGTGGAGACGGGCTTGTCGTCGCCGCGGAAGGCCACGAGCGGGTCGACCTCGCCGGTGTTGACCGCGAGCGCGGAGGGGAACCCGCTCATGATCCCGATGTCGACGTGGTCGGCGCGGATCGCCTCGACCACGCTGAGGTAGTCCGGGACGTCGGTGACCTCCACCGCGCGGCCGGTGGCCTCCTCGAAGAGCTCGGCGAAGACCTCGATCGGGTTCTCCGCGGTGGGGTCCTCCCCGATCGGGAGGGTGGCGATGGTGATGGGGGCGTCGGAATCGGCGGGGGCGGCCTGGGCGGTGGCGCCCTGGCAGCCGGTGAGGGCGAGAGCGGCGACGCCGAGGAGGCCCACGGCGGGCAGGGTGAAGCGGCGCATGATGACCTTTCGGGAGGAGGGTGCCTCGCCATTGCGAGATCACCGGTATTCCAACTCCGGAAGGTGACGGGGAATTACGAGACCGGCGTACCGCGAACGGAACGCCGGCTGAACTCCTGGTGACGCGCGGCCGGACAGACCACTCCCGCGCGGCTCAGGACGCGGGCCGCTCGCCCCCTCCGTCCGCGCCTCGGCTCTCGGACAGCTCCGCCTGCAGCTGGGCGTTCGCGTCCTCGAGATCCAGCACCCGGCTGATCCCGGCGATGTTGAGCCCCTCGTCGCGGAGCCGGCCCGCACGCTTGAGCCGGTCGATGTCGTCGTCGCTGTACTGGCGGGTCCCGCCGTCGCTGCGGGAAGGCGTCAGCAGCCCCTTGCTCTCGAACAGCCGGAGTGTGGGGATCGGCATCCCCACCAGCTGCGCGGCGATGGCGATGCCGTACACCGGCGTCCCGGAGTCGCGCTCAGTCATGGTGATCCTCATCGGGTACTTGCAGATCGGTTCGATGTGTTGTATGAGTAAATCTATAGCACATGATGCAGATTACCTGCATCCCCACCGCCCGATTCGGGCCGCACGAAAGGAGCACATCATGGCATTGAACTTCGACCCGATCAGTCAGCTCGATCGCTTCGCCGCGAGCGTGCTGGACTCCGGCCGCGCACCCCGATTCATGCCGGTCGACCTCGCCCGTGACGGCGACCGATACATCCTTCACGCCGACCTGCCCGGCGTGGACCCCGGATCGATCGACATCGATCTGGACGGGTCGCTGCTGACGATCCGCGCCCAGCGCACCGCGGACTCCGGCGAGGGCGTGCGCTGGCTGAACCGCGAGCGCACGGCGGGGTCCTTCCTGCGCCAGTTCACCCTCGGGGACGGCGTCGATCTGGAGAAGATCTCGGCGTCGTACGAGAGCGGCGTGCTCACCGTGATCATCCCCGTGAGCGAACGGGCGAAGCCGCGCAAGATCGCCGTCGCGTCCGCGGACCAGACAGCGTCCCTCACCGCCTGATCCCCTGGCGACCGCCCCGGGGCGTCCGGATCCGGACGCCCCGGTCGGCGGCGCCCCGTCCACGGAAGGAGCAGGAGCATGATGCTCTCCCCCTCACTCAACCGCTTCCTCGCCGAGATGGAGTACCCGGCGGAGAAGGACGATCTGGTCCGCGAGGCGCGCCGCGAGGGCCTGCCGATGACGGATCTCCTCGTCGTCCAGGACCTCCCCGAGCGCAGCTACGACTCGTGGTGGCAGATCCGCCGGGCCATCGGCGAGGGCAGCGACGGCGCCCCGGCCGAGCGCGAGCTCGTCGGCGCCTGACGCCGCACGGCGGCGCGCCCATATTGCACAGGGTGCGCCGCCGTCAAGCCCCCGAAACCCGTCCCTGGCCCTCCCCCTGACACAGATACGGTTCACTCATGGGAACTCTCTACTACGGCAGCGCCGAGGCCCCGATCGAGATCGAGGATCGAGCACTGGCGCACCTGAAGATCGTGATCGCGACCAAACTGCGCCGCAACGAGAGCTTCACCGTCTCGTGGACGCATCCGGAGGAGCAGCCGCGCGGGCGCAGCACCATCTGGGTGCACCCCTCCATCCCGCTGCGCTTCGTGTTCGACGAGCCCGAGCAGCCGCCCCTGAGCCGCAAGTGGATCGACGAGCTCGCCCACTCCGCGCACTCCTCCGGCGGCATCAAGCTCATCCCCGAGCACATGGAGTGACGCCCCGCCCCTTTCCGACCGGCCGGCTCCATCCCCGCTGTCGCCGCGGAATCCTCGGGGCCGTGCCGGTGTTGGCCCGGACGTGAGCATCGACCGCGCGATCATCGTCCACGGCTATTCCGCCACCCCCGCCGACCACTGGTTCGCCTGGCTCGCGGACCGCCTCCGGGAGCAGGGCATCGACACCGTGATCCCGGCGCTTCCGGGCACCACGGCCCCGGACCGCGAACGGTGGGTCGCCGCCGTGCGGGATGCACTGGGTACCGCCGACGAACGGACGGCGGTCGTCGCCCACAGCCTGGGCGCCGTCACCGCCCTGCATGCGCTCGACCGGCTCAGCGACTCCGAGCCGCTCGGGATGTTCGTCGGCGTCTCGGGCTTCGCCGATCCGCTTCCGACCCTGCCGGAGCTCGATCCCTTCGTGTCCCCCGCGCCCGACCTGGAGCACCTGGCCTCGCGCATCCGCCGCAGGGTGATGCTGCACTCCGACGACGACGCGATCGTGCCGCCCGCGCACTCCCGGGCGCTCGGACGCGCGCTCGACGCCGACATCGTCGTGGTCCCCGGCGCGGGGCACTTCCTCGCGAGCCAGGGCTTCACGGCTCTCCCGCCCCTGGCCGAGCTCTTCGGAGACGCACCGGAGCCGGCGACCCCGGAGACGCCGGTCCAGGAGGCGGCCGGATCGCCGCCCGCGGCCCGGCGCTAGCCGCCGCGGAGGGCCGTCACGGGTTCGATCCGCGTCGCCCGCCAGGCCGGATACCAGCCGGAGGCCCACCCCACCACGGCGCCCAGCAGCGCGCCGGCCACGGCGACGAGGGGATCGGTCACGGGCGCCCATCCCTGGACGGCCGCGACGACCACCACCGCGATCACGCCGAGCGAGGCGCCGATCAGCCCGCCGATAAGGCCGATGACGATCGACTCCACCATGAACTGACGACCGATCTGCTTCCGGGTCGCGCCGAGCGCCCGCCGCAGGCCGATCTCGCCGATCCGTTCCATCACCGACAGCAGCGTGACGTTCGCGATGCCGAGTCCTCCGGCCAGCAGCGCGATCGCGCCGAGGATGAGGAAGACGACGTTCACGTCGGCCTGCACGTTCTGGCTGAGATCCGAGGCCGCAGCGGGCGCCCGCGCCTTGAGGGTGTCCGGCTCGTCGGGCTGCAGCGCGAGCACGGCCTGCTTCGCCACCTGAGGACCGGCGCCGACCGTGATCCGGATGGCGAGCTCGGACGGGGCGATCACGTCGAAGTCCGCGCGGGCCGCGCCCATCGGGATGATGACGCCGTCGCGGAGGTCGCTGCGGCGCTCCATGCCGTCGATGATCCCGATCACGGCGTAGGCCACCCCGCCGATGAAGATCGACGGCTGGGAGTCCACGCGGTTGATCCCCAGGCGCTCCGCCGCCTTCTCCCCGAGCATCGCGACGCGGTCCGCGCGCCGGTCGTGCCCGGCGTCGAAGGCCCGCCCGGTCACGAGCCCGCCGTCGACGGCGGGGAGGAGGCCGCCCGAGGCGGCGAACAGTGTGGGCGAGGCGGGGACCGGTGCAGAGGGGTCGTTGACCGGGACGGCGGTGATCGTGTCGGCGTCGTTCAGCGTCACGTCGGCGATCAGCGCGGCGTCCTCGACGCCGGCGAGGTGCATGACGCGGTCGGCGCCGTCCCAGGGGATCCGCCCCGCCGCGACCGTCTTGTTCTGCCCGCCCGTGCGCGCCTCGGCCGGAGTCACGACGACCTGCGTCGAGGCCACGCCGTCGAACTGCCGGGCGATCTGCCCGGCGGCGGTCTGCGCGAACCCGATCGTGGCCACGAGGGATCCGATCCCGAGCACGGTGCCGAGGATCGTCATGACCAGGCGCGCGGGCCGGGATCCGATGTCCGACGTCGCCTCCGCGACGAGGTCCTGGAACGTGAACCGGTCCGCGTGCCGCACGGCGGGGACCAGGGACGAGGCGGACGGGTTCCCGGTCGCCCCGGCGTCCCCCGCGCCGCCTCCGCGTCGACCGATCCGTCGGCCCCTCCTCCTCTTCGGAGCCTTGGCGGTCATGCCGTCGAGGAGCGATCCGTCCTCGGCCGTCTCGGCGTCCGCGGCGTCGGCCCCGGCGGATTCATCCGGCGGGCCGGCGTCCCGCCGGCGCGGCCACAGCCTCACAGCTCGCTCAATCGGCCGTCGGCGATGCGGATCCGCCGGGCGGCCCGGCGCGCCACGGCGTCGTCGTGGGTGATGACGATGAGCGTCAGACCGTCCGCGTTGAGCTCCTCGAACAGGGTCATCACCTCGCCCGAGGTCTTCTGGTCGAGGTTTCCCGTGGGCTCGTCCGCCAGGAGCAGCCGCGGGCCGCTCACGACGGCGCGCGCCACCGCCACCCGCTGCCGCTCGCCGCCGGACAGCGAGTTCGGGAAGAACCCGATCCGATGGCCGAGCCCCACCCGGATCAGCGCCTGCTCCGCGCGCCCCTCCCGCTCCGCACGCGGGACGCCGCTGTAGAGCATCGGCATGAGCACGTTGTCGAGCACCGTGCGCCGCGCCATGAGGTGGAACGACTGGAAGACGAAGCCGATGAAGCGCGCCCGCACCGCGGCGCGGTCGTCGTCGGAGAGATCGCCGGTCAGCGCGCCCGCCAGGCGGTACTCCCCCACGCTCGGCCGGTCCAGGAGCCCCAGGATGTTGAGCATGGTCGACTTGCCCGACCCGCTCGGCCCGACGATGGAGAGGTAGTCGCCGGTCTCCGCCGCGAGACTGACTCCCTTGAGCGCCTGCACCTCCGGCGGCCCGGGGAAGGATCGGGTGACGTCACGGAGCTCGACGAGAGGCGCCGTCACCGCCCCACCACCACGAGGTCGCCCTCCTCGAGCGCGCCCTCGGTCGGTCGGACCTCGACCGCGCCGCGGGCGGCCAGGCCGGTCTCCACGACGACCATCCGCGTCTTCGCGTCCTCCCCCTCCTTGGGGTCGGACTCGACCACCTCGACCCGGGACTCCCCACCCGGACCGGCGGTGAGCGCGGCCAGCGGCACGGACAGCACGTCGCCGTCCGTGGCGCCGACGGCGATCTTCACCCGGACGTTCGTGCCCTGGAGCTGCTGGATCTGCTCCGGCGACAGCGGGTCGGGCTCGAACAGCACCTCCCAGCGGGCCTTGGCGTCCTTGCCCGCGTTGAGGGCGCTGATCACGGCGCGGTGTTCGGTGCCGTCGGGAAGCTCGAACGTCGCCTCCGCGCCGACCGAGAGCAGTCGCGCGTCGGCGTCGGCCGCCGCGCCGGTCAGCCGCACGGTCGCACCGGACACGGTCATCGCCTTGCCCTGGAGCACCGTCCCGCGCTTGACCTCGACCGCGTCCACGCGGCGCGGGAGCTCGGTAAGGAACAGCACCTCGCTGGACGGCAGGTACGGCAGCATCGCCTGCCGGGCCTCCTCGAGCGCCTCGTTCGCGGACTGCACCTGGGCGTGGGCGGCATCGAGCGCCGCTCGCTCGCTGCTCGTGTCCTTGCCGTTCCACAGCGCCTCGCGCTGCAGCTGCGCGGTGCGCAACGCCCACTCGGCGGCCTGCACGTCGCCCTGGGTGGCCTTGGCCTCCGCGACCTTGCGCTCGGCCTCGGCCACGGCGACGTCCGCCTCCCAGATCTGGACGTCCGTCGGTCCGGCCCCCGCCTGATCCAGCGCGCTCTGCGCCGAGGCCACGCCGCTCTCCGCGCTGCGGACGCCCTCCTGCGCGGCGCGGAAGGTCTCCGCCGCGCCGTCCGGAGCGGGCGGCGCCGGATAGCCGGCCTGCGCGTAGAGCTGCGCGACGGCGTTGGCGGTGGCCTCGTCGAACTGGTTCGAGCCCACGTCGCCGGGATCGATCCCGACCGCGGCGAGCGCCTGCTTGAGCTGGACCACGTCCGGCCCGGAGACGCCCAGGCGCAGCGTCCTGTAGGCGGGCAGCTCGCCCGGCAGGACGATGACCGGACGCCCCACGACCTCCAGGGCGATCGACAGCGGGGACAACGTGGCCCCGACCTCCGGCACCTGCCCCGTGACGACGGCGGCGCCGGAGACCGCGGACGTGTCGAGCGTCACCTCGACCGCGTCGGCGTAGCCCACGTCCGCGCGGAGGGTGACGTCGTTGCTGAGCGGGCCGAACTCCACCGGGACCGTGACCAGCCCCGGCTTCGGGGGCGGCCCCTTCGCGTCGGCGGGGGAGATCAGGAAGGTCCCGATCAGCAGTCCCGCGACGAGGCTCACGACCGCGAGGGAGGCGACGATCCACAGCGACTTGTTGCCGCGGAAGACCCGCCCCCATCCCCGGACGCGCGAGGAGCCGCCGGAGGACGCCGCGTCCTCGGCCTCCTCGCCGTCCTCGCGGATCAGGCGGTCGAACTCGTCGGTGGTCGCCGACTCGCCGGCGGCCACGGGCGGGTCGGCGGTCGCTTCTCCGGCTCCGGCGGACGGGTCGACGGCGCCGGTCTCGCCGGACTCCGGCTCGTCGGGCTCGCCCGCGCCCCGGCCTGCGGGCCGGATCACTGGGCCTGGGCCTGCTCGGCCGCGGTCTTGAAGGCCTCGAGATCCGCCTTGTTCTCCTTGATGAACTGCTCTTCGAGGGCGAACTGGATCTTCAGGGAGTTCTGCAGGTAGGAGGTCTTCTGACGGCACTCGTGGTCCTTCAGCGCCAGCTCGATCTCCCGCTCGCCGAGCTTCTTCATCTCGGGGCTCTTGCTCGGGTCGGCGGCCTCCATCTGCTCGGCCGTCATCTCCTCGGAGCCGTCTCCGTAGGCGGCCTCGTAGATCTTGCTCTGCTCGTCGTAGATGGACTGTGCGGCGTCCATCTGGTTGGTGAATCCGGGCTCACCGGCATCGGTCATGCACGCGGCCCACTCGGCGTTCAGGTCCGCCATCTCCGACGACTCCTGCGTCGAGGTCCAGAACTCCTCCATGCGCGTGCGCAGGTCGGCGAACTCGTCCTGCTGCCACGGGTCGTCGCCCTGGACCTCGTGCTGCGCCTTGCCCTGGCAGCCTGCGTTCTCCCACTTGTACTCGAAGCTGCCGTCCTCGCTCATCTCCGCCGGATCCGGCTGCGGTCCGTACAGCGTCTCGTAGTACGCCGTCTTCTCGGATTCGCTGAGGGAATCGATGTACTTCTGGTTCGGGTCCTGGTAGGTCGCCGGCTCCTGCTCCGCGTTGCGCTCCTGCCACGGGCTGTTCACCGCGCCGTAGCCGTACTTCTCGACCCATTCCTTGTTCTCCGGGTCCCAGTCGCCGTCGCCGCTGGTGAAGATCGCGCCGCTGTCCTGGATGTTCGGCTTGTACTCGAAGCCCTGCTCGGCCATGCACTCGGCCATGAGCTCTTCCTGCTTCTTCTGCTGCTCGTCGAACTTCTTCTGCTGTTCCTCGGGGGAGGCGTCGCCGCCGTAGGCCGCGGACAGATACGTGTTGAGCGGGGAGTCCTCGTAGTCGAGCTCGCCTCCGCCGGGACCGCCGGAACAGGCGGTCAGGGCCAGGGCCGTCGCGGCGAGGACGACGACGAGTCGGGGTGCGGATGTGCGCATCGGGGCTCCTTCGTTCCGGGCACGTCAGCGCCAGGTCTTCCCCACACCGTATTGACTCCGCCGCCCCCGGCGCATCCGTCGGCAGGATGATGTGACCAACCTCATAGGATTACTTCCGATATACCGGATCGTCTACGCCGAGCACGCCGCCGGAGGCTTCCGGGTGACCGTGCTGTTGCCGCGGTCCTCCGGTGAGGGCCCGACGCCCCACACGACCTGACGCCGGACGGCGACGCCGAACGGACGCCTCAGTGCGGCGCGCGGTCTGCGCCCGCTGCGGACAGGGCGCTGCCGCGGTCGAGTCGGCGCAGCAGCACCGGCGCGACCGCACCGTGCAGCAGCACGCTCGCGACGACCGTGACGACCATGACGTCGAGGACGAGATCGCCTTCGGCGCTGTTCGGCGGGAAGGCGTTGAACGCGAGCAGCCCGAACGCGATGGAGGCGGTCCCGCGAGGACCGAGGGCACCGATGAGCAGACGGTCCCGCGGCCTGATGCCGCTGCCCAGGAGCGACACGTACACCGGGCCGATGCGGAGCACGGTGAGAACGAGCGCGGCGAAGAGGAACAGCGACGGATCGACCCCGCCGACGAACACGACCACGGCGGACGCTCCCAGCACGAACCACACGAGATTGGCGGCGAGAACGCCGACCTCCTCGACGAGGAGGAGCTCCGCGTGCGGGATCGACCCCCCGGCTCCGCGGGTGCGGACCGCACGGTAGGCGACCCCGGCGACGAAGGCGGCGACGAACCCGTTCGCGTGCACCACGGGGATGGCCACGGCGCCGCCGTACGCGATGAGCGGCACCAGCAGCATGACGAAGCGCACGCCGGCGTCGTCGGCGAATCCCCGACGGTGCAGCGCCTTCACGCCCCAGCCCACGAGCGCGCCCAGCACCACGCCGACAGCGATCGCCGTGAGCGTGGCGGGCACGGCGGTGACGAGGGCCTCACCCATATGGATCATCCCGTCCACCGCGATGGACTCCCGCTCCGCCGGCTTCGCCCGGACCAGTTCGACCAGCCCCACCGACATCGCCAGGGACATCGCGAACAACGGCGACACGACGCCGTCGTTGTACCCGCTCTCCACGTTGAGGATCTGCCGGACCCTCGCCGGGACGTGCCCCAGGCGGAGGATCCTCGCGGCCGGCGCGAAGTCCGTGGGCATGACGATGCACACGATCACGAGGATGACGATGAGGACGACGATCGTGTCCGGAAGGATGAAGATCCCGGCCACCGCGGCGAGGATCAGGGACAGCGGCAGGGCGATCAGCACGAGGCGGAGCGTGATCCGGCCCTCACCGCCGAAGATGCCCCTCCCCCGCACCTCCGTCGCATCGACGAACAGCAGGATCGCGAGCACGACCTCGACGACCTTCTCGCTCCACTCCGCATCGATCGCGCTCTCGAAGGCGGGCAGATCCAGCGTGGCCGCCGCCGCGCCGATCACGAGGAGGGCGGCAGGACCGGCGACGCCCCACCGCTCCATGCGATGCGAGACGAGCGACCAGAGCAGCACGGCCACCAGGCCGATCAGCACCAATGGGGACATCGCCGCTCCTTCTCCCCCCGCCTCCGCCGATGCCTCGGCCCGCGGGTCCCGTCCGACACCTCCTCGGTGTCCGCACGCCCACCGCTGAGGATATCGGTGCGGCGGCCCCTCAGGATCCCCCGGCGGCGGCGACCTCCAGGAGCGTCCGGCTCGTCGGCGTGAGGTCTCTCGTCGTTCCCCGCCAGAGCGCCGTGATCGGTCGGATCAGCCGCTCGCCCGCGATCGGCACGACGTGCAGGCGGCCGAGCCTGATGTCGTCGGCGACCGCGCGCCCGGAGAGGAGGGCGACGCCGAGCCCGCCCGCGACGGCCGAGCGCACGGCCGCGGAGGTGGGGAGCACGGCCGCCGGTTCCGGCGCGTCATATCCCAGGCGCTTCCGGACGGTCCGCTCCCAGGCATCGCGGGTGCCGCTGCCGGGCTCGCGCGCGACGATCGGCGCGGCGGCGACCTCCGCCAACGACACCTCGTCCCTCCGCGACCACGCATGCCCGGGCCCCACGACAAGGACCAGCTCGTCGGTGGTCACGGCCGTGGACGCGAGGTCGTCGGGCACGCGGGGCGTCTCGATGAATCCGAGGTCCGCCGCCCCCGAGCGCACCCGCGCGATCACGGACTCGCTGTTGCCGGTCGCCAGGGTCACGGCGGTGGGGATGCGCCCCTCGTCCTGCTGACGCCCGCGGAGATCGACGAGCCAGCCCGGGAGCAGATGGGCCGAGACGGTCTGGCTCGCGGCGACCGTCAGCTCGCGCCGGCTCTCCTCGCGCAGGGTCTCGATCCCCGCTCGGAGACGGGAGGCGGCCGCGAGGACCTCCTCGCCCCAGCTGACGACGACCTCGCCCGCCGGCGTCGGGCGGACCCCGCCGGGCGAACGGCGGAAGAGCTCCAGCCCGACCTGTCGTTCCACGCTCCGCAGTCGCGCGGACGCCGACTGCTGCGTGACGCCGACCTCCCGCGCCCCCGCCGAGATCGACCCGTGCCGCGCCACCGCCGCGAGCAGCTCCAGGGCGGGCAGATCCGGCACCGTCCGCATCGTCTCCATCCCCACAGTCTGACCCTGTATCTCCACCGGCACCACCCGGCTACCCGGCGCAGGACGGCTCGCGCACGCTGGATCCATGCTCTCCCCTGCCGCGTCCGCCGATCGCCCGCGCCTCCTCGCCGTCGTCCCCGGAGTCGGCCTGACGGCCCTCATCGCCGCGGTGTCGACGGTGATCGGCGGTCTGGCGCCGGTCGTCGGGTCCGCGCTGCCCGCCTTGCTCATCGGCGTCGTGATCTCGCTGTGGCGTCGGCCCGGCCCCCTGCTCGCCCCGGGCCTCGCGGTCTCCGGTCGCCTCCTCCTGCAGACCGCGGTCGTCCTGCTCGGTGTGCAGATGTCCGTCGCCGACGTCCTGCGCGTCGGGCTGGAGTCCCTCCCGGTCATGCTGACGAGCCTCGCCGTGTGCCTCCTCGGGGCGTGGATCCTCGGTCGGGCGCTGCGGGTCGAGCGCCGCCTCACCACGCTGATCGGTGTGGGCACGGGCATCTGCGGCGCCTCCGCGATCGCGGCCGTCTCCCCCGTGATCGCGGCGACGGGAGCCGAGATCGCCTACGCCATGTCCACGATCTTCCTGTTCAACGTGCTGGCCGTGGTCCTCTTCCCCCTGCTCGGACATGCGCTTCAGCTCGATCCGCACACCTTCGGCCTGCTCGCCGGCACCGCGGTCAACGACACCAGCTCGGTCGTGGCGACCGCGGCCGTCTACGGCGCCGCGGCGCTGGGCTTCGCGGTCGTCGTGAAACTCGTGCGCACGCTCATGATCATCCCGATCAGCATCGGGCTCTCGATCGCCGAAGCCCGTCGCCACTCCCGCGGGCGCCGGCTGACGCCGGGAGGGGTCGTCCGGCTCGTGCCCTGGTTCCTCGTGGGCTTCCTCCTCGTCGCCGCCGCCACCTCCACGGGGATCGTCCCTGCGACCGTCCGAGACGGCCTGTCGGCGGTGAGCGGCTTCCTCATCGCGATGGCCCTCGCCGCGATCGGGCTGTCCACCGACGTCGCGGCCCTGCGCAGGGCCGGCTGGCGCCCCCTGGCGCTCGGGGCGATCCTGTGGATCCTGGTCACGGCGGCGTCCCTGGCGACGATCGCCCTGCTCTGACGACGGCGACGAGACCGTCCGGAGACGACGGTCGACGGCAACCAGGCGGTCACGGAGCCCAGATCGGGGTGGATGCCATGATGAAGCGGTGTTCAGCTATGAGCTCCCCCCGTCGAAGGCCGTCCAGGCGCTACGCAACGGCACACGCCCGGAAGCCGCCTTCCGGAACGTCTCGACCTTCCTGGCCCGCTGCACGACAACGACGGCACAATCGCCCGAGAGCATCAGAGTCACGGTGAACGACCACCCCGACCGGAGCACCCGGACCCTCCGCGAGCGGCTCGAGAGCCAGTTCGGAGCGGCGCGGGTTCATTTCGACGGGCTCTACACGCAGCACGCGTGGGATCCGTCCGTCACCATGCTCGACGCCATCCTGGCATTCGCCTTCACCACGGACGTGAGCGAGCCTGCCGTCCGTCCTCTCGTCGAGACGCGGCTCGACTACTTCTTCGCTTTCACGGATCCCGCAACGGGAGCGCCGCTTCCCGGCCAGGACTCCGTTCCCGTCCCGCGGCCCGGTGGTGGTCTGCGTCGCTACCCCAACTCCCTTCTGTCCGTGTTTCTCGCGCGGCGGTCGACAGGGATGCCCGAGTGGCTGTTCCCTTTCGAGGATCAGGGAGAGTTCCAGGACTACCTCTCCTCGATCCGGGATCTCCTGCCGTTCCAGAAGTTCGACCTCCACGCGCTCCGACGCGTGCACCACGGCGCTAGCGGTCCCTACCTGCGCCGCATCACCGTTCCGGCACTCTGACCGACGCCGCATTCGGCCGCTCTGGATCCGGAAGGAGGCGGCGTCCTAGAGCCAGCCCTTGCGCTTGAAGACGAGGTACAGCACGAACGCGCCGCCCACCATGAGCCCGATGGCCATGGGGTACCCGAAGACCCAGTGCAGCTCCGGCATCGCATCGAAGTTCATGCCGTAGACGCCCGCGACGATCGTCGGGGCGAAGAAGATGGCGGCCCAGCTGGAGATCTTCTTGACCTCCTCGCCCTGCCGGATGCTCTCCTCGGTCATCCGCCGCATCTCGTCGTTCTGGCGGCGGGCGACGATCGTCGACTCCACCGTGAGGGCGTTGTCCAGCACCGTGCGGAAGGTGGCCGAGCGGTCGATCACCCGGATGGTGTGGTCGAGGACGTCGCGCAGGTAGCGTTGCAGCTCGCCGTCGACGGCGTACTTCTCGGATCCCCGCAGCAGCGCCTCGAGCATCTCGCGCAGCGGCTGCGTCGCCCGCTGGAAGCCGATCACCTCGCGGGAGAGCTCGTAGATGCGCTGAGTGAGGTCGGACTCGGCCACGAACAGCTGCGCCTCGATCTCGTCGATGTCGTTCTCCAGGCCCGCCACGACCGGCGCGTACTCGTCTACGACCTCGTCGAGGATCGCGTACAGCACCGCTTCCGGGCCCCGCGCCAGCAGCGCGGGGTCGTTCTCCAGCCGGTGGCGCACCCGGCCCAGGCTCGGGGATTCGGCGTGGCGGATCGTGACGACGAACGTGGGGCCCACGAACACGTGGAGCTCCCCGAACTCCACCTCCTCCACGTCGTCCAGGTACCGAGCGGGGCGCAGGACCAGGAAGAGCGTGTCGCCGTAGCGCTCCAGCTTCGAGCGCTGGTGCCCGGTCAGCGCGTCCTCCACCGCCAGCTCGTGGAGTCCGAACTCGGCCGCGACCTGGCGCACCTCCTCCTCGCTGGGCCGGTAGAGCCCGATCCATCCCATGCCTCCGCGGGCATGCATCAGCTCGAAGGTCTCCGCGAGCGACGCCGGGTTCTCCGTGCGCACGCCGTCGACGTAGATGCCGTTGTCGACGATCGCCATCGACGCCTCCTCCTCGCTCGGCTCGGGGGACGACCGACAGTCAGTCGTCGTCGCCCTCGCCCTCGTCCTCCCCGGCGGGCTCCTCCGCGGCCGGCTGGTCGACGGGGCAGATCGCCTGGCTGCCGATCACCTCGTGGTACTGCTCCGCGGTGAAGGGGAGCCCGAACTCGGGGGCGGCGGCGCCCTTGGCGGCGGGGGCCTTCGACCCGATCGCGGCGAGCTCGAAGGCAAGCGCCGAGATCAGCGCACCGCCGCCCGAGGAGCCGTTGAGCACGACGGCGACCGTGAAGCCGCTCGCCGGGTCCGAGTACGCGGCGGTGAGGTAGCCGGGCGCCCAGCCCTGCTGTCCCACCATCGTCCCCACGAGGTACCCGCCTCCCGTCGCCTGGAACCAGGACGGCGCGCCGTCATAGGCCGGCAGGGGCGCGCCGAAGCGGGCGGGCTCGTCCTTGGTGCGCAGCGCCTGCTTCGCCTCGGCCTGCGCGTAGCGGCCGAGGTCCTCGATCGTCGAGACCACGCCCGAGTCGGTGAACCCGATGCTCGCGGAGCTCACCGTGACGTCCACCGGAGCGGCGCAGTCGTAGCCGCCCTCCGGCGTCCGCGGCGCGTACGTGCCCGCGAGCACGGGCCCGTCGCTCGGCGCGGCCGGCCGCGCCGAGGGGAGGCTCGTGCTGTTCAGGCCCAGAGGACCCGTGACGTAGGTGCGGATCAGGGACGCGGCGCTCTGGCCGCTCGCTCGCTCGAGCGCCTGGCCGAGGAGAAGGTACGCCGCGTCGGAGTCCCGGAAACCGCCGCCCGGGGCCGTGCGCTGCTGCTCCATCCCGTAGCTCGCGAGCTCCTTCGGGTTCCACATGCGCGTGGGGTTCGAGAGCCAGTTCGACTCCGCGATCGACGAGCTCAGCCCCAGGCCGGACGTGCCGTTGCAGAGGTCCAGGAGCGTCACGTCGGCCAGATCGGGGACGCCGGCGACCCACGTCGTCACGGAGTCCTCCAGGGCCACGGTGCCGCGGTCGGCCAGCGCGTAGAGCACGTCGCAGGTCATGAGCCGGGTGACGTCGCCGATGCGGAAGGCCATGTCCGTGCTGGCGGGAGTCTCGTCCCCGGGGCCCGCGGTCCCGATCCCGGTGACCCACGAGCCGCTCCATGGCGCCCACACGCCGACGACCGCGCCCGAGGAACCGCTGGCGGCCATCGCGTGCGCGACGGCGTCGTGCAGCTGCGTCTGGAGGTCCTCCGGCAGCGCGCCCTCGACCTGCGGAGCCGGCGTGTACGCGGGGGTCGACTCGGGGGCGCATCCCGTCAGCGCGAGCGCGACGATCACCGCTCCCGCTGCCGCGATGCGCGTACGACGCATGGTCCGTCCGTGCACAGAAACCCCCCTGGATGTCTGAGGAGAGTCTAAGGGCCGGGCCTCCGCGTCCTCGTCATCCCTACGGATGATCCCGATCCCGCCCCTGCGCGGACCGGCGGCGGGCCGGGTCCGGGACCTCCCCTCGTGCGTAGAGTGGGGCCATGCCCAGCCCCTTCTCCGACGAGGTCGTCGCGGCGGTCCTCCGCCACATGAACGGCGATCATCAGGACGACAACCTGCTCATCGCGCGCGCGTTCGGCGGCGCCGACATCGTCTCGGCATCGATGCGCGGCTTCGACGGGGACGCCGGCGAGTGGACCGTCAGCCGCACGTCCGGGGCTCCGGAGACGCTGCGCGTGCCCTGGCCGGGCGGTCCCATCCAGGAGCGACCCGAGGTGCGTCGCGAGGTCGTGGCCCTGTATGACGCCGCGTGCGCCGCCCTCGGCGTGGATGCTCGCCCGCACGGCTGACCTGCGAGCCGGCTGAGCGATCCCGATCCGCCGGCTCGGAATCCCCGTCGTTCGCTGGGTGCGGAAGTTAGGTGTGCCTTACACTCGTGCCATGGCCGAGATCGTCTCCTTCTCCGCGGCGCTGCGCGAGCGCTCCTCCGGGTCGCACTCGCGCAGTGAGCACGCCGGCTTCATGGCCTCGCTCCTGAGCGGCGAGGCGTCCCGGGAGGACTACGTCTCCCTCGTCGCCCAGCACTACTTCATCTACGAGGCGCTCGAAGAGGTGGGCGAACGGATGCGGAAGGATCCCGTCGCGTCCGTCTTCCTCAGCGACGCGCTCACCCGGCTGCCCGCCCTCGAAGCGGACCTGGACTTCCTCGTCGGCCCCGAGTGGCGAGAGCGCATCGCGCCGCTGCCGGCGACCGCCCGCTACGTGGAGCGGATCCGCCAGGTCGGCGCGACCTGGCCCGGCGGTTTCGTCGCCCACCATTACACCCGCTACCTCGGCGACCTGTCCGGGGGCCTGTTCATCGGCCGGGTCATGGCCCGGCGATTCGGCTTCGAGACCAACGGGATCGGGTTCTACCTCTTCGACGCCATCGCCGACCCCGCCGCCTTCAAGGACGTCTACCGCGAGCAGCTGGACGCCGCTCCGTGGGACGAGGCCGAGCGCGAGCGGGTGATCGACGAGGTGTTGCTCGCCTACCGTTTCAACACCGAGCTGTTCGAGGAGCTCGAGGCGCAGCGCCTCGCCGCCTGACGCCCGCCGGTCGTTGAGCGAGCGCAGCGAGACGAAACGCCCCCACCCCGGGTCACCGCGTTTCGACTCGTCGCTGCGCTCCTCCTCGGTCGTTGAGCGAGCGCAGCGAGACGAAACGCCCCCACCCCGAGTCACCACGTTTCGACTCGTCGCTGCGCTCCTCGCTCAACGACCGAGAACCGCCCCCCGGTCGTTGAGCGAGCGCAGCGAGACGAAACGCCCCGCCGGGAGGCTCAGGCGGGAAGGACCGGGGTCGAGCCCTGCCGCGCCTCCCAGGCCGCGCGCATGAAGCGGCGCACGTCCTCGTCCACGCGGATGTCGCTCGGACGCAGCGGACGGGACAGGTACAGCCCGTCGAGGGAGGTGAGCCGGGACAGCGCCACGTACGTCTGCCCGGGCGCGAAGGCGCCGGAGCCCAGGTCCACGATCGCGCGGTCGTACGTCTTGCCCTGCGACTTGTGGATCGTCACGGCCCACGCGAGGCGGAGCGGGAACTGCGTGAACTCGGCCACGACCTCGCGCGACAGCGTCTTGGTCCCCGGGTTGTAGGCGTAGCGGAACCTCTCCCACACGGCGGGCTCGACGTCCACCTCCTCCCCGTCGATCTCGACGCGCACCGTGTCGCCCAGGATCCGCGTGACCGTGCCGATCGTGCCGTTCACCCAGCGGGGCGGCTCCCCCTGCACGCCGGCGTCGTTGCGCAGGAACATCACCTGCGCCCCGACCTTCAGCTTGAGCTCGGCGTCCGCGGGGTAGTTCGCCTCCCCGCGTCCGAAGTCGCCCGACACCTCGGCCTTCGCGGTCTGCTCGCGCCCCGGGAGCGCGGCGAGGTGACGCCGATTGATGCTGTTGACGATGTCGTTGCGGGTCGCGAGCGTGATGATGGGCGTCTCGCCCGGCTCCGGCTCCGGGGGCGTCCGGGCTCCGGCGGCGTTCAGCGCGCCCGCGATCTCCGCCGTCACCCGGCCGTACCGGACGGCGTTCAGCATCGCCTTGAACCCGTCGTCGGCCTGCCGGTGGATGCGGACGAGCTCGCGCACGTGCAGAGGCGCCCCGTGCTCGCCGACGTCCAGCATGCCCGCCTCGTCGGCGGCGCCCCCGGTCCAGACCTTCGCGTCGAAGAACCAGAACGAGCGGTAGTGGTCCTGGATGTAGCGCAGCTCGTCGCCGCGCGGGGGCACCGGCGCCAGCTGGTACGGGTCGCCGAACATCACGACCTGCACGCCGCCGAACGGCTCTCCCCGGCGCCCGCGAGCCTGGCGCAGGGATCGATCGATCCCGTCCATGAGGTCCGCGTTGACCATCGAGACCTCGTCGATCACGAGCGTGTCGATCGCGTTCAGGATCCTCCGCGTGGCATCGGACTGATCTAGCTCGGTGTCGGCGATGAGCCCGATGGGAAGGCGGAAGAGCGAGTGGATCGTCTGCCCCTCGACGTTCAGCGCGGCCACCCCGGTGGGCGCGCACACCGCGATCTGCTTGCTCGTGTTCCAGGCGAAGTGCTGCAGGAGCGTGGACTTCCCCGTCCCGGCGCGGCCGGTGACGAACACGTGGTCCCTGGTGTCCTCGATGAGGCGGAACAGCTCGTGCTGCTCGTCGGACAGGGTGGGGATGCTCACGGATGCTCAGGCTCTCGGACGGGGGATGCGCACACCATGGTACGGCGCCCTCCCCCGGGCGCGGCGCACCTCTCCGAGGGCATTCGGGCTCGGCACAGTCCCACTGCCTAGACTGGCGCCCATGGAGCAGCCGAGCGACGTCCCGACGCGCCGTCGTCCGGCTCGCCTGTCGTCGGATCTCGCGCTGCTGGGCGTGGTCGCGCTCGTTCTCGTCGCCGCGCTGGGCGCCGGCGGCGTCACCCTGTACCGCGAGTTCTACAGCCCCTCGGCCTTCGTCACGCGCTACCTCGACCTCCTCGCGCAGCATCGCGCCTCCGACGCCCTGCGCCTGCCCGGGGTGGCCCTGGATCGCGAGGCGCTGGACGGGGATGCGGCCGCCGCCTCGGACGCGCTCCTGCGCGGAACGGCTCTCGCTCCCCTGACCGACTACACCGTCGCCGACGAGCACGCGGACGGGGACGAGATCCTCGTCACCGTGGAGTACCGCGCTGGCGGGCACGCCGGACGGACGACCTTCCACGTCGCCAGGGAGGGCTGGCTCGGTGTCGCGCCGACGTGGCGGTTCTCGCAGAGCCCCCTCGCGGTCGTGTCGCTGACGGTGCGCGGCGCCGAGCAGTTCACGGTGAACGGATTCGAGCTCGACCGGCGCCAGGTCGCGGCCGGGGGCGTGGACGCGCCGCCGCTGGAGCCGGTGCCGCTCCTCGTCTTCTCCCCGGGCCTGTACTCCGTGAGCGTGGACACCCCGATGTCGGCCACGCCCGGGATCGGGGTCCTCGCGGACGCGCCCGGTGCGACCGTCCCGGTCGACGTCCAGGCCCAGCCGACGGGCCAGTTCGTGCAGGTGGTGCAGCAGCGGGTGGACGAGTTCCTCACGCAGTGCGCCACGCAGCAGGTCCTCATGCCGGCGGGATGCCCGTTCGGGATGACGGTGCAGAACAAGCTCGCCTCCGACCCGCACTGGTCGATCGTGGAGATGCCGAAGGTCTCCGTGGAGCCCGACGGCGCGAACTGGCGGATCCCGCCGACGGACGCGGTCGCGCACATCGTCGTCGACGTCCAGTCGCTGTACGACGGCAGCATCCGCGAGGTGGACGAGGACGTGCGGTTCCGGATCGATGCCACGATCCAGGTGCTCCCGGACGGCGCCGCCTCCATCGTCGTCGGCTCCCCGGACCTGCCCATCGACGACGGCGACTGACCGGCCGCCCGATCCCTGTGACGGTCAGCGCCGGCGGGGCGCCTGCCGCGCCTCCCGCTCCGCCGCGCGGCGGTCCTTCTCCGCGAGCTCGGCCAGGCGCGCGTTGTACTCGGCCAGCTCCGCGTCGCCGGTGCGGTCCGCGTGACGATCGGCCCGCTTCTCCGCGCGGGCGTCGCTGCGGCTCCACTGGATCGCGACGGTGATGGCGAGGATGAGCGTGGGGATCTCGCCGATCGACCATGCGATGCCGCCGCCGATGTACTGGTCCTCCATCGGCGTCGGCCCCCAGGTCCGCCCCATCGATCCGAACCACTCCGCCACCATGAGCCCGGACTGCATCATAATCGCCATCCCGAAGAAGGCGTGCATGGCCATGACCGCGATGAGCGTGATCAGCCGGCCGGGGTAGGGCAGGCGCTTGGGCACAGGATCGGCGCCGATGAGGGAGAGCACGAAGAGGTAGCCGGAGATGAGGAAGTGGATCGTCATCCACTGGTGCCCGATGTGGTCCTTCATCGCCCAGCGCACGAGGTCTGTGAAGTAGAACGCCCACAGCGACACGATGAAGATGGCCGCGGCCGCGAACGGGTTCGTGACGACCTTCGAGAACGGCGAGTGCACGGCCCAGAGGATCCACTCCCGCCCGCCGCGCGTTCCGTCCTCGCGCTTGTCGATCGCACGCAGCGCCAGGGTGACCGGCGCGCCGGAGACCAGCAGCAACGGGATCGCCATCGACAGCATCATGTGCCCCATCATGTGGATGCTGAAGAGGAACTCCTGATAGGCGTTGATCGGCCCGCCGGTGACCCAGACGAGCAGCAGCATGCCGAGGATCCAGAGGACCGTGCGGTGCACGGGCCAGGAGTCGCCGCGGGCCCGCAGCCGGCGGACGCCGGCGAGGTAGAAGACGATCCCGAACGCCGCCGCGGTCAGCCAGATCAGGTCGATGTTCCACTGGGTGAACCAGCGGTCGAGGGTGAACTCGGGCGGAAGGGGCGATCCGGTGAGGATCTCCGCCGGCGTCCGGGACGACGCCGGCTCGGTCCCGGTCGGCGGGGGCGTGCGGGCCAGGGCCGCCGCCGCTCCCGAGGCCAGTCCCATGAGCGCGAGCTCGGCGAGCACCAGGGTCCAGAACCAGCGGGTCGCGTTCCCGGCGGTCTCGATGCGGGGGATCAGCCGCGTGCGGTACCAGGCGCCGAACGCGCCCAGCAGGAGCAGCAGCACCGCCTTCGCGATGACGAGCGCGCCGTATCCGGAGGACCACAGCGCTTCCCAGGTGCCGACGGCGACGATGGCGCGGGCCACGCCCGAGACGGCGACCACGGCGTACGCCGCCAGGGCGATCGCGGAGTATCGGCGCAGGAGCGGGCCGAAGCGGGTGAGCTCGGTGCGCGTGCCGTGCAGGATCACCAGCAGCACCAGGCCGCCGAGCCAGACGGCCGCGCCCAGCGTGTGGAGCAGGATCGAGTTCACCGCGGCGGTGTGCCCGGCGAGGTCGCCCGCGTGTCCCTCGGTGGCGAGCGGGATGAAGGCCGCCGCCGCGAGGATCGCGGTGAGGAGGGCCGCGAGCCAGCTGCGGAAGGCGAACGCGGAGATCGTGATCACGGCCGCGGCGAGGACGGTGATCAGCCAGGCGCGACCGAGGTTGGTCTCGACGAGGAACCGCCCGAACTGCGCACCGAACTCGGGCCCCGAGTCGAGCTTGACCGGGAACACGTTCATGAACGTGAGGAAGGCCGCCCCCGCGGACGAGACCGTGAACACCGCGGCGCCGATGGATGCGGCGTCCAGCGCCACGTCGAACGACCGCTTCCCGCTCTGCAGCCCGAACAGCGCGAGCACGAGCGAGCCCAGCATGACGGCGCCGCTGAGGTTGCTGAGCAGCTTCACCAGCGGGAGCCCCCAGCGCACCACCGGCCCCGAGTCGGCGATCACGGCCGGAGCCGCGCCCCCGCCGAGGGCCAGTCCGACGAGCGCGGCGACGACGGCGGCCACCACGAGGATCACGGGTCCCGCGATGCGCGAGACGGCGGCCTGCGTCGACACGACGCCCTTCGTCGGGGGCGGACTGGACGGGCGGTTCACCCCTCCAGCCTAGGCGCGTCACCTATGCGCCCCCGGCGCAGCCCGGTGGGGACGCTGAAGGCCGTCCCCCAGCGACTGCGGGACGGCCTTCGAGGCGAGACGTCTTACTTGACGGCGGCCTTGAGCTTGGAGCCGGCGGTCACCTTGACGCGCTTGCCGGCCGGGATCTTGATCTCGGCACCGGTCTGCGGGTTGCGGCCGGTGCGCGCGGCGGTCGCGACCTGCTCGAAGGAGATCCAGCCCGGGATCGAGACCTTGCTGCCCTTGGCAACGGCGTCCGAGACCGTGGCGAACAGAGCGTCGAGCACGCCCGAGACAGCAGCCTGGCTCTGACCGGTGGCGCTGGCGATGCTCGCGACGAGCTCGGTCTTGGTGATGGACTTGTCAGCCATGTCATCCTCCAGCGACGAAAGGCTCGTCGCTTGTTTTTCGAAGTTCCGCGGGGCGGACGCCCCCCGTTGGTCGAATGACCGCCTCGAATGTATCAACTCCGCCCCGTTTTTCCGCGTCATTTCGCGGGTTTCCACGTATTGGGGCGGCGTGTCGCGCCTCATGCGTCACACCAGTCACACCCGTGATCCCCAGACGTGCCCGCGCCCCTTCCCGTGCGGCGGCCACAACAGCGGACGACTGCCACTCCGGCGGAGGCCGCACGTCGGATCCACCGCCGATGCGCGGGTTCTCCGACGCGGCAACGCGGCAGGGCAGGGAGCGCGGCAGCGCGGCAGGGCAAGGGAGACGGGCAGAGACGCAGAAGGGGCGAGGATCCGAAGATCCTCGCCCCTTCCGAAGGCGTCGTGCTTACCAGCTCGACTTGGTCACGCCGGGGAGCTCCCCACGGTGCGCCATGTCACGGAAGCGGACACGCGAGATGCCGAACTTCGTGAGGACACCGCGCGGACGGCCGTCGATGACGTCGCGCGAGCGCAGACGCACCGGCGACGCGTTGCGGGGAAGCTTCTGCAGGCCGACGCGGGCGGCCTCGCGCTGCTCGTCGGTCGAGTTCGGGTCGACCAGAGCCTTCTTGAGCTCCAGACGACGCTCGGCGTAGCGGTCGACGACCGCCTTGCGCTGCTCGTTGCGAGCGATCTTGCTCTTCTTGGCCATGATTAACGCTCCTCGCGGAATTCGACGTGCTTGCGAACCACCGGGTCGTACTTCTTCAGCACGAGGCGGTCGGGGGTGTTGCGGCGGTTCTTCTTGGTCACGTAGGTGTACCCCGTGCCCGCCGTCGAGCGCAGCTTGATGATCGGACGGACGTCCTGAGCCTTCTTCGCCATTAGAGCTTCACACCCTTCGCAAGGAGGTCCTTGACCACGTTCTCGATGCCGCGCGCGTCGATCACCTTGATGCCCTTGGCGGACACGTTCAGGGTGACCTTACGGCCGAGGGACGGGACGTAGTAGGTCTTCTTCTGCACGTTCGGGTCGAAGCGGCGCTTCGTCCGGCGGTGCGAGTGCGAGACGTTGTGACCGAAGCCGGGAACAGCACCGGTCACCTGGCACACTGCTGCCATGATGGTGACTCCTTCATTACCGTGAGGCCGGACGGCCCCACCCAAGATCCCTTGTCTGCACGCCTCGTCCGCACATTCGGAACGGGGAGGCATACGAACTACGCACAGGAGCGTGCGCAGACAAAGAGTCAGTCTAGCACGGCGCGACTCCCGGGCCTGACGCGTCCGGCTAGAGCGCCGCAGCCGCCTCGGCCGCGCCGCGCCCCCAGCGGAAGGGAGAGACGGTGCGGTCGCCCTCGATCCAGAACCGCCACGGGAACGCCGCGGTGCCCGCGAGCCCTGCCACCCCGACGCGGGGGCCCCGCGCGATCGGGAGCGGATCCGCGTCGACGTCCGCGAGCCACAGCTCGGCGACGGCGCCGGCGCGCTCGGCGCCGGTGACCGCGTCGATCCCGTCGTGCGCCGGATGGCGAAGGCCCGAGGCCTGTCCGAACCGGCCGGGGCCGCGCGCGAGATCCCGGGCGGCGACGGGGGTGAGAGGCGTCGCGGCGCCACGGCGTCGCGCGGCGGTCTCGACGCCCTCGACGACCTCGCCTGCGCGCAGGAGGATCCCGCCGGCCGACCCCTCGGGGCCGCAGACGACGTTGACGCAGGAGTGGATCCCGTGACTGAGGTACACGTACAGATGACCCGGCTCGCCCCACATCGTGGCGTTGCGGGCCGTCCGCCCCATCCGCGCATGGGAGCCGGGATCCGCGGTCTCCCCGGTCCCCTTGCCGTGGTACGCCTCGACCTCGGTGATGCGCAGGACCGTCTCCTCGCCGTCGAGCACCGTGCGCAGTCTCGATCCGAGCAGACGCGGGGCGACCTCCACGGGGAGATCGGCCAGCTCGGCGCGCGTCGCGCGGTGATGCCGGGACGCCGCGCCGGGCGTCCGCGTCATCGGCGGGGCCCCACGGCGCACCACGACGCGTCGAACCCGGCGAGGACGACCTTCTCCTCGCCGGTGCGGGTGTCCAGGATGTGCGTCTGCAGCGTCTTCGGCAGCGGCAGCAGGGAGCGGTCGTACGGGTTCTCGACGAGGTTCGGCGCCACCACGATCGCGGAGTACTGGCCGCTCGGCGAGGGGCACGCCTGCATGATCGCATCCGATCCGGTGACGGACAGCAGCATCTGCGCCGTGCCGTCGTCGTCCACGCGCGCGATGCCCTGACCCGTCGGCAGGCCCGAGGCGTCGCGGTCCACCGTGTGGCGCAGAGTGCCGCCGGGGAACGGCGTGATCGACGTGGACAGTCCGTAGTCCGGGTTCGACGGCGCCAGCGGCTTCTCCGATCCGTCGGCGAGATCGAGCTCCAGCAGCGTGTTGGAGCGCTCGATGATCGCGGTGTACGTGCCCCGCGAGATCCCGAGGATCGACTGCGCCAGTCCGAGGTTGGTCGCCCCGGCCTCCGCCGAGCGGTCGTCCACCCACAGGGTGCCGGTGAAGTCCACGAACAGCGCCGACGACGTGTCCGGGACGAACTGCCACTCCGCGACGCTGGGCGTGGATCCGCCCACCTCGACGATGCGGGGGTCTCCGCCGCGGACCGACTGCGTCACGAGCACGCTCGCACGCCCGCTCGTGGCGGAGATCTTCTCGTCCGTGAAGGTGTAGCCGACCAGGCCGCCCCGATCGGAGACCTGCAGCATGGACAGGTAGCCGTCGCCCGGGAGCGGCAGCTCCTCCTCGTGCGTGCCGTCGAGGTCCATCACCCGCAACGACGACAGGCCGCCCTTCTCCACCGCGACCACCAGCCGATCGGCGGTCGCGCGGAAGTCCTGGATCTGCGCGGCGCTGTACACCGGCACGGCGCGCTCTCCGCCCAGGTCCGTCCGGAAGATGGTGTCGTCGCCCTCGGCGTCGCGCTGGAGGAGGAAGATCTGCGACTGGGGGGTGCGGAAGGTCGTGTGCAGCGCCCCGGCCGGACCGCCGCCGGTGCCGGTGACGTCCGCCACGGTGACGGCGTACTCGGTGTCGTCGTCCAGCGGCACGGTGAAGCGGATCCCGAGTGCTCGGCCGGCGGTGTCGAGGGTGAAGGGCACGGCGGGCTCGATCGTCACCTGCTCGGGGGCGACCTCGGCCAGCGGCTCGTTGGCCCGGAGGATGAGCCGGGTGCCGGACGACTCGATCGCCGCGCGCGGGTCCACCGACACGCTGCTCACGCGAGGCCCCTGGATCAGGCTCACCGCGCTCAGCCCCCCGACGAGCAGCACGAGGGCCCCCAGCACGCCGCCCAGCAGCAGCGCGAACCGTGGTCGGCGCCCGCGATCCGACGAGGCGGCCGCGGCGCCGTCGGTC
>NZ_BCRA01000048.1 GCF_001552355.1 Microbacterium resistens NBRC 103078 | reverse complement strand
CCCCGCGTCCGTCCGGGGCGTCGCCGCGGCGCGCCCGGCGGCGCTCCCTCGCGCCCTCCACGAGGTTGTAGAGGGTCGGGAGGACGAGCAGGGTCAGCACGGTCGAGGACACGAGTCCGCCGATCACCACGATCGCGAGCGGCTGGGAGATGAACCCGCCGTGGCCGGTGATCCCGAGTGCCATCGGGGTCAGCGCGAAGATCGTCGCGAGCGCGGTCATGAGGATCGGGCGCAGTCGCCGCGATCCCCCCGCGATCGTCGCGTCGTGGGCGCTCATCCCCTTCTCGCGGTACTGGTTCACAAGGTCCACGAGCACGATCGCGTTCGTCACGACGATGCCGATGAGCATCAGCACGCCGATCAGCGACGCCACCCCGAGGGGAACGCCCGTCACGATCTGCAGCAGGATCGCCCCGGTCGCAGCGAACGGCACCGACACCAGCAGCAGCAGCGGCTGACGGAGCGAGCGGAACGTCGCCACCATGACGATGTACACGATGAGGATCGCCGCGAGCATCGCGATCCCCAGCTGGACGAACGCGTCCTGCTGCTGGGTGAGCACCCCGCCCAGCTTCGCGTCTGCGCCGGAAGGCAGCTTCGCGTCGTCGATCGCGGCGGTCACGGTCGCGGACGCGGCGTTCAGGTCGTCGCCCTCGGGGGTGACGGTGATGGTCGCCGTGCGCTGCCCGCGCTGGGTGGTGATCGACGCGGGGCTCTCGCTCTCCTGCACCGCAGCGATCTGGTCCAGGCGCAGCATGCCGAACGGCGTCGGCACGGCGAGGGCCTTGAGCTCGTCGATCGTCGCAGGCGGGTTCGCCGACTGCAGATAGACCGTCAGCGAGGATCCGTCGATCTCGACCGTGCCGACCTGCTGCGGGCGCATCGCCTGGGAGACCATCCCGCCGACCGCGACCTCGCTCAGACCGTACGTCGCCGCCGCGGCCCGATCGACCTGCACGGCCACGAACGGCAGGGATGCGGACAGGTTGCTCGAGACCTGACGCACGCCGTCCGCATCGGTCAGCTCGGCGACGAGGGCGTCGGTCGCCGTCGCGAGGGTCTCGGAGTCCGGCGCGGACACGTCGATCTCCACGTCCGAGGACGCGAAGCCGCCTCCGCCGGCGGCGACCGTGATCTCGCCGACGTCCGCCAGGTCCTTCACCGCTTCCTGGACGTCGGCGCGGACCGTCTCCTGGTCGGCGTCGGCATCGGTCGTGATGGAGTACGTGACGCCCGACCCTCCCCCGGAGAACGCGTCGCGCAGCGCCGAGCCGCTGGAGCCGATCGAGACCTGCACGGTCTCGATCCCGGGGACGTCCTTCAGCGCCTCCTCCACCTTCTGCGCGGCGGCGTCCTCCGCCTCCAGACTCGGCGCCTCGCCGAGCGACTGCGTCATCGTGAACGTGTTCTGTCCGGAGTCGCCGAGGAAGTTCACCTTCATCAGCGGCGCGGCGGCGATCGTCCCGACCAGCACGACGACGGCGAGGCCCAGGGTCGCCCAGGAGTGGCGGAGCGTCCATGCCAGGATCGGAATGTACGACTTCTGCAGCCGCGAGGGCGGGGCGTCCGGGTGCTCCGGATCGATCGCCCGGCCGTCCGCGTCGAGCAGCGGCTTGCCCGGTCGCAGGAACCAGTACGCGAGCACGGGCACGATCGTCAGCGCGACGAACAGGGACGCGGACATCGCGATGGTGACGGTGAGCGCGAACGGACGGAACAGCTCGCCGGTCATGTCGCCCACGAACGCGATCGGCAGGAACACCGCCACGGTGGTCAGGGTGGACGCGGTGATCGCCATCGCGACCTCGCGCACGGCGAGGAGGATGGACGCCTGCTTGTCGGCGTCGCCCACGTAGTGGCGCTTGATGTTCTCGATCACGACGATGGAGTCGTCCACGACCCGCCCGATCGCGATGGTGAGCGCGCCGAGCGTGAGGATGTTGAGGGAGTAGCCGAAGGCCTGGATCCCGATGAAGGTGATGAGCACGCTGGTCGGGATCGAGATCGCGGTGACGAGCGTCGAGCGCACCGACAGCAGGAACACGAGGATCACGACCACCGCGAAGACCAGGCCGAGCAGACCCTCCTGCGCGAGCGACTCGATCGACTGCTGGATGTACGGCGCCTGGTCGAAGACGGTCGTGAAGGTCGCGCCGTCCAGGTCGTCCGCGAGGCTCGGGAGCAGCTCCGTCACGGCGCGCGAGACGTCGACCGTGTTCGCGGAGGGGAGCTTGGTGACGGCGATCGTCAGTGCCGGCTCCCCGTCCACGCGCGAGATCGACGTGACCGGGTCGTCCGCGAGCTCGACGCTCGCCACCGCGCCGAGAGTCGTGGGCGTCCCGACCAGCGGCAGCGCCTGGAGCTGCTCGACGGAGGTGAGCTTGTCCCCCGTCTGCACGGTGAGCGTCTCGTCGCCCTGCGTGATGGAGCCACCGGGGAAGAGCGCGCCGTTCTGCTCGAGCGCGTCCCGGATCGCCTGCGGCGTCGTCCCGGCCTGGGCCAGCGCCGCCTGATCCGGCGTGATCGTGATGCGCTTGCCCTGACCGCCGACGAGCGAGGCGGCGTTGACCCCGTCCAGGTCCTCGATCTTCGGGATCACCGTGTCGGTGATCCGCTGCTGCGCGGCGTCGGCGTCGTCGAAACCGGTCACGGCGAGCTGGATGACGGGGAAGTCGTCGATGCTCGCGGCGATCACCTGCGGATCGACGTCCTCGGGCAGCTGCGCCTTGATCCGGCCGATGGCCTGCGTGATCTTCTGCTCGGCGGTCGCGAGGTCCGTGCCGTACGCGAACGAGGCCTGGATGATCGAGGCGTTGGCGGTGCTCGTCGCGGTCGACGAATCCAGTCCGGGCACGCCCTGGATGGCCGTCTCGATCGGCGTCGACAGGTCGTTCTCGACGACCTCCGGAGAGGCGCCGGGGTACTGCGCGACGATCGCGAGCTGCGGGAACTCGATGGACGGGATGAGCTCCTGCTTCAACGTGGTCAGGGAGATCCCGCCGAAGACGGCGGCGACGATGGTGATGAGCGCGATGAGCGCGCGGTTGCGGAGACTGAGGACGGCGAGCTTGGACACGGATGCTCTCTCGGTTCAGGATGCGCGGGCGGGGATATCGGACGCGGAGGGGTCGGCGGCGCCGGGGGAACGTCCCGTCTCGCCGAGGATCGCGGCCAGGCCGGCCTCAATCGTCGGCTCGTCGGGGGGAGTGTCGCTGATCAGAGAATGCCACAGGACGCCGTCGATGAAGATCGCGGCGGTCTCGGCGCGACGCGGACCGTGCACCGGCTCGAGGAAGCCGGCCATGCGCGCCCACCAGCGCCGCGCGAGCTCACGCACGGACGGGTCGTGCACGGCGGCGGTCACCACCGCACGGTCGGCCTGGAGAGTGCGGGCGTCGGCGAGCGCGGCGACGAGAAGGCGCGTGATCGACCGGGCGCTCGCCCCCTGCTCTTCCAGCGCGACCCGGACGCCGTCGACGCGCGCGTCGATCTCCTCGGCGAGGTGCGCGAGGGCCGCCGCGCGCAGATCGTCGAGCGTGTCGAAGTACTGGGTGGTCGCGCCGAGCGGGACGCCGGCACGGGCGGCGACCATCCGGTGCGTCATGGCGTCCACGCCGACCTCGGTCACGAGCTCCGCGGCGGCGGTCACGATCGCGCGGCGGCGCGCCTCGGGATCCCGCCGTCGCCGCACCTGTCCCATTCCGCGCCTCCCCTGGTCTGTACGTTTGTACATTAGGCGCTTGTGCCCGGGCTGAGAGCGGTCCCGCCCGCGGGGTCGGGGCCGGGTCGTCGATACGATGGAGACCATGCAGCTGAGCGCGGACGACCGACGATTCCTGGACCTGGCGATCGAGCAGGCCCGGATCGGATGGGACGAGGGCGGCATCCCGATCGGCGCGGCGCTCGTGCACCGCGGTGAGGTGCTGGCCGTCGGCCGCAACCGCCGGGTGCAGATGGGCAGCGTCATCCGCCACGGGGAGACCGACTGCCTCGAGAACGCCGGGCGCCTGCCCGCGAGCGTGTATCGGGAGAGCGTCCTCTACACCACCCTCTCGCCGTGCTACATGTGCGCCGGGACCGCGACGCTCTACGAGATCCCCCGCATCGTGATCGGTGAGAACCGCTCCTTCCAGGAGTCGGAGGACTGGCTCCGCTCGAACGGCAAGGAGCTCGTCGTCGCCGACGACGAGGCCTGCATCGCCCTCATGGACCGGATGATGACCGAGCGTCCCGAGCTCTGGGCCGAGGACATCGGCGTCGAGGCGAGCGACCTCGGCCCCCGCGCGTGAGCGCTCCCGGTCGGACCACCGGTCCCTCCGAGGAGGAGGCCGCTCCGCCCGCTCCCGTGGATCCGGACTATCCGGTCACCCCCGTGCCGCGACACGCGCGCAAGGGATTCTTCTCCCTCATGGTCGTGCTGCTGGGCTTCACGATCTTCACGCCGACGATGCTGGCGGGGGCGACGCTCGGCACGTCCTTCGGACTCAGCGACCTGCTGCTCATCATCCTGCTCGGGTCCCTCGTGCTGGGCGCCTATGTGGCCGTGCTGGGCTGGATCGGAGCCCGCACGGGGCTCACGACGGTGGTCATGGCGCGGTACGCGCTCGGCACCCGCGGCTCCAAGCTCGCCTCCGTCCTTCTGGGCGGGACGCAGATCGGCTGGTACGGGGTGGTGATCGGGACCATCGGCGACCTCACGGCGCAGGCGTTCGGGTGGGACTCGTATCCCGCCCGTGCCGCGATCATGGTCGCCGTCAGCGCGCTGATGTGCGCCACCGCCTGCTACGGGTACCGCGGCATGTACTGGGTGTCGCTCGTCTCCACGCCCCTCGTCCTGATCCTCGCCTTCTGGGTGATGTTCCGCTCCCTCGACGAGGTGGGCGGCTGGGCCGGGCTCGCCGCGATCCACCCGACCGCGTCGATGTCCCTCGCCGCCGCCGTGACCACCGTGGTGGGCACCTTCGTCTCCGCGGGCACGCAGGCGCCGAACTGGACCCGGTTCGGGCGCACGGGCGGACAGGCCGTCGTCGCGTGCCTCGTCGGGTTCCTCATCGGCAACGGCCTCATGATCTTCTTCGGCGCGATCGGGGCGATCACGTTCGGCGAGGGCGACTTCGTGCTGGTGCTGTACCAGCTGGGACTGGTCGGCTGGGGGCTGTTCCTGCTGTTCGGCAACCTCTGGAAGTCGAACGCGGACACCGCGTACGCGTTCGGGGTCGCGGGCGCGGAGCTCTTCGAGAAGCCGAGCAAGATCCCGTTCGTGATCGGCGGGTCCGTCATCGGCACGGTCCTGGCGCTCGCCGGCGTGCACGAGCACCTGCCGCAGTATCTGGGCCTGCTCGGCACCTTCATCCCGCCGCTCGGCGGCGTGATCGTCGGCGACTACCTGGCCCGCTGGCGGCGGACCCAGATGCCCGAGGGTGAGCCGCTCCCGCGGGTCAATCCGGTGAACCTCGCCGCCTACGCGCTCGCGTGCGCAGCCGCCTGGGTGTCCGGGCAGACCGGGTTCGGGATCCCGCCCGTGATCGGCATCCTCGTCGCGCTCGTGCTGTCGATGGCGCTGTCCCGCCTCTCGCCGCGTCGTCCGCGCTGACCCGCCCACCGGTCGTCGACCGAGGAGGGCAGCGAGTCCCGGTCGTTGAGCGAGGAGCGCAGCGACGAGACGAAATGTCACCCGGCCCAGCACGTTTCGACTCGCTCCGCTCGCTCAACGACCGAGGGGATCACCGCACCGGTCGTTGAGCGAGGAGTGCAGCGACGAGACGCCCCGGCTCAGCGCAGCGCGGCGCCGGTCGCGAGTCCGGCGATGGCGGCGAGGATTCCGGCCACCAGCATGCCGGCGGAGTGGAACAGTGCCGCGCCGCGCTCCCCGTCGCGCCACAGCGCGACGACGTCGAGCATCGCCGTGCTGAACGTCGTGTACCCGCCGAGGAATCCGGCGCCGAGGACGAAAGTCGCGTCCGACGGCAGCTGGGCGGTGATCCAGCCCAGGGCGAAGGATCCCGAGACGTTGATGAGGAAGACGCCCCACGGGAAGCGCGCGCCGACGAGGCGGGCGACACCCCGGTCGACGAGGTAGCGGACCACGGCCCCGGCTCCCCCGGCGAGCGCCGCGACGGCGAACAGCAGCGGCGTCATGCCCGCCCCCTCCGCGGCCGGGCGATGCGCAGGCCCGCGGCTGCGGCGGCGATCCCGAGGATCACGCTCCCGACCGCGTACGCGGCCGCGAGCCAGGGCGCCGTCTCGGCGAGCGTGATCGTCCCGACGGTGAAGGCACTGTAGGTCGTGAACCCGCCCAGCAGCCCGGTGCCGAGGAACAACCGCATCCCCGACGAACCGGGAAGGCGCGCCGCGACGAGCCCGAGGCAGAAGGCACCGAGCAGGTTCGCGACGAGGATGGGGACGGGCAGGCCGTCGGACTCGGGGATCACGAGCCCCAGACCGAGTCGCGCGGCCGTCCCGATCGTGCCCCCGGCTGCGACGAGCAGCACGGGCGCGAGTCGGGAGCGGGTCACGCCCGCCACTCTATTCCCGCGGGCGGCACAGAACCGACCCGACCGACCCGGTCCGCAGAGGGAGGGCCGGAGCGAACCGCGCCGATGTCCACGGCGCGGACGCACGAGGCGACGACGCAGGACGGGGCGCCGCAGGCTCTCGGCCCGCGGCGCCCCGTCCTGCCACGCCGGTGCACGGCTACAGGTTCGCCTCCGCGTAGACGCGGAGCGCGTCGCGGACGAACTCGGCGCCGCGGGTGCTCCCGTCGGACGTCGCGTAGTTCGCGCCGAAGCGCGGGTCGGCGACGTACATCTCGCCGAGGCCGATCACGTACCCCTTCACGTCTCCGCCGGGAACGGCGGCGGGCGTCCCGGGGACCCCCGTGAGCCACTCCACGTGGCGGCGGGCGAGGCTCTGCGCCTCCTCGGAGGCCGGATCGATGCCGCTCTCCGCGGCCGCGATCCAGTCGCGACCGAGGTCGGAGACGCGCTGCTGCCACGCGGCGCGCTCCTCGTCGGACATCCCCCGCCACCAGCGGTCGCCGTCGGCGTACGCCTGGGTGCCCCAGCGCTGCTCGACCTCGTCCTTGTACTGCGTGTGGTCGAAGCCGTCGAACATGTTCTCTGCCATGAGGTTCTCACCTCCTCTCAATGCGGTGATGGTGTTCTCGACCGACGCGATCTGCCGCGTCAGCCGGTCCTGCTCCTCGCGCAGCCACGCGAGGTGCGTCTCGAGCGCGGAGGCCTCGGAGTCCGAGGCCCGGGACGCGCGCGACGGATCGAGCACGGTCGCGATCTGCGGCAGTCCGAGCCCGAGCTCGCGCAGCAGGAGGATCCGCTGCAGACGCACGAGCGCGCGCTCGTCGTAGTGCCGGTACCCGTTCGGGGCGATCCGCGTCGGCGGGAGCAGCCCGATGTCGTCGTAGTGACGCAGCGTCCTGCTCGTCGTGCCGGCGAGGCGCGCGATCTCCTGGATCGACCAGTCCCGACCTGCCATCTCGTCTCCTTCCCGTGTCGATGTCTCCACGGTAAAAGTTGACGTAGCGTCAATGTCAAGCCCGGCTCCGCGCACCCTCTTGACAAGATCGAGATATATCGTGTTACGCTCATCGGACACGATATATCTCGATCGCCACGACAGGAGAACCCCATGACCGAGAAATGGCTCATCGCCCCCGGTGAGGAGCGCGTCATCGACATCGAGAGCGCCGCCCGCCTGAAGATCGGCCTCGTCGGCGGCCAGATCGACGTCATCGCCCACGACGAGCCGGGCATCCGCATCGAGGTGCACGGCGTCACGACCAAGGACCTGCGGATCGAGTCCGACGGGTCGGAGGTGGAGATCGACCACCCCCAGCTGGGGTGGGACAACTTCCTCGAGGTGTTCCGCAACTTCGGCTCCGGCGGCCCCAAGGCGGAGGTCAGCGTGGCCGTCCCCCGCGGCATCGCCCTCACCCTCGGCGTCGTCAGCGCCGGCGCCCTCGTCTCGGGCATCGAGAAGGACGCGCGCCTGAACACCGTCTCCGGCGACATCATCGTCGACACCCACACGGGCGACCTCACGATCAACTCGGTCTCCGGCGACGTGCAGGTGCGCGGGCTGGCCGGCTCCGCCAACGCCAACAGCGTCTCCGGCGACATCGCGCTCACCGGTACGCTGCGCAAGGCCACCATCGACACGGTGTCCGGCGCGATGGTCATCGACGCGACCGGCCCCGTGAACACGGTGAACCTGAACAGCGTCTCCGGCAACGCGACCATCCGCCTCGACGAGGGCCTGGCCGCCAACTACGTCCTGCGCTCGATGAGCGGACGCCTGCTCGTGGACGGCGTGGATCGCGGATCCAGCGGCCCCACGAACTACACGGGGCGCACCGGCGAGCTCGCAGGATCCTTCGTGGACCTGCGCACCAACACCGTCTCCGGCGACGTGACCGTGCTGCGCCGCAGCGCCGCCGAGGACCCGGTCGCCTTCACCGCCGACGGGGAGGACCTGCTGTGAGCCCCGCGGTCTTCTCGCACGGCGACCTGCGCCTGTACCTGCTGTCCCTGCTCGCGGAGTCGCCGCAGCACGGCTACGGCATCATCCAGGCGCTCACGGATCGCACGGGCGGGACGTACACCCCGAGCGCGGGCACGATCTATCCCCGGCTCGCGAAACTGGAAGAGGAGGGGCTGGTGACGAAGACCGTCGACGGACGCACCTCGATCTACGCGATCACCGACGCCGGACGCGCCGAGCTCGCCTCCCGGGAGGACGACATCGCCGGGATCGAGGCGGGGCTGGCGGACTCGGTGCGCCTGATCGCCAACGAGGTGCGCCAGAGCGTGCAGGACGCCATGAAGAGCCTCCGGGCCGATCTCGCCTCCGCCGCCCACGACGAGCGCATCGCCTCGGCGTCGCGCCCGCGTCCGCGCTCCGCGTCCGACGACGCCCGGTTCACCAGCCGGGAGCAGCTCCACCGCGCCGACGCCGCGATCAACGCCTTCCGCGCACGGGTGCGCACCGATCTGCGGACGCATGTGGCCCGCGGCGGAGTGCTGTCCGAATCGGTCGTCACCGATCTCGAGGAGGCGCTCGACGCCGCCGCCCGCGCGGTGACGATCGGCATCACGCCCCCGCCCGGTCGGTGAGCGAGCGCCAGCGAGACGAATCGCCGACCCGGCGCGCGCTACTCCGTCCAGATCTCCTTCTGGTCGTCCGGGACGGGGTCCTCCAGCGGCACGACGAGGATCGGGCGGGACTGACGATGCGAGAGCCGCGCGGCGACGGATCCGGTGAAGAACTCGCGGATCGACTCCCCGAGTCCGCGACGCCGCGTCCCGACCACGATGAGCTGCGCGTCGAGCTTGCCGGCGAGCTGCTTGATGGCCAGGGCGGGATCGCCCACGAGCTGACGGGCGGTCCAGGTGAGGCCGGTGCCGGCGAGCGCCTCCTCGGCGGCGGCGCGGACGCTCTCGAACTCCGCGACGCCCGCGTCGATGTTCATGTCGATGGGGGCGGAGTGGACGTAGCCGTCGGGATCCTCGTAGGTCACGAACCGCGTGACGTCGACGTGCACGACGACCAGCGGGACGTCGAGGAGACGGGCGTAACGGATCCCCTCCGACAGCACGCGCGCCGGCTGATCGGGCTGCATCGCGACGATCACGGCGTGGTGCAGCCGGGGGTTCTGGAGGTCGTCCTCGTTGGGGGTGGGGGCGGTGTCGGACACGTCATCACTTCCCTTCGCTGGCGCGATCGAGGCCGGGGGCCCTGGCCTCCGTGCTATCCTGAATGCTACTCTTACCGGCCGCGAGCCGGTGCCGTGAATAAACATCGGGCCCCGTTCCGCCCGCTGCTTACAGTAAGGGGGTCTCGCGCATGGGCCGTGGCCGTCAGAAGGCAAAACACACGAAGATCGCCCGCGAACTCAAGGCGTACAGTCCGGACGTGAACTACGCCGCGTTGGAGCGCGAGCTCGGTCACCCGCAGAGCGACGAGGACGCCTACGTCGACAAGTGGGCCGACCAGTACGCGGACGAAGACGAGGACGAGCTCGAGCGGGCGTGACCTCCCTCGACCCGTCGCCCTGACCGGCGAGCCGCAGCGCTCACCGGTCAGGGCTTCCTCGTTGTCCGGGACAGAGCGCCCCTCGTCCTCGGCGCCGCCCGGCGCCTGGGAGGATGGACGACATGCCCCACCGCGCCCCCGCTCGCGTCGTCGCCCTGTATCGCCATCCCGTCAAGAGCTTCACTCCGCAGTCGTGCGACTCCCTGACGGTCCAGGCCGACGGCCGGATCGCAGGCGACCGGGTTCTGGCGTTCCGCTTCGCGGACGCGACGCAGCCGGAGGACCGGGACGGCCTCGACCGGTGGGCGAAGTCCAAGGGCCTGGCGCTGCAGGAGTTCCCCTCCCTCGCCGCGCTCCGGCTCGACTACGACGACGAGGCGCTCCGCGTCCGCATCAGCCGGGACGACGCCGTGCTCGTCGACGCCGGGCTGGATGACGCCGGCCGCGCCGAGATCGAGTCCGCGGTCACCGACTACGTCCTGGCGTCACCGGAGGGCAGGCGCCTGCAGCGTCCCGGCCGCCTCCCGCTCTCCCTCCTCGGCGACGGCATCGCCTCGCGCTTCCAGGACCAGGCCCGTGGGTACGTGACGCTGCACAGCAGGGAGAGCGTCGCGGCGCTCGGCGGAGCGCTCGGCCAGGAGGTCGACGACCGGCGCTTCCGCTCGAACGTCGTGATCGAGGGCGTCGGCGCCTGGGACGAGCTTGAGTGGCAGGGGCGCCTGCGGATCGGCGAGGTCACGTTCACGCTGGAGGGCACGCTCGCCCGATGCCTCGCGACCCACGCGAACCCCGACACGGGCATCCGGGACGCGAAGGTGCTGACGACCCTGACGACGGCGTTCGATCAGCCCGAGCCGACGCTCGGCCGCATGCTGCTCCCCGTCGGCGACAGCAGCGGCCGCGTCGGCGACGCCGGCAGCGCGGACTCCCCGGTCAGCGGCGTGATCCGCGTCGGCGACGAGGTCCTCCTCGCCTGATCCGCGCCCGTGGGCTGACTCCGCTCCCCTCTCCCCGCGCCCCTCGCCTCACTCCCGTCGCCCGCGTTCGCGCTCGCCACATCAGGCGATCACGCGACATCAGGCACACTCACCGCAGATCTGCCTGTTCTCGCGCGTCTGCCTGTTCTCGCGTCTGCCTGTTCTCGCGTCTGCCTGTTCTCGCGCGTCTGCCTGTTCCGACGCATTGGCACGAGGGCGCGCGGCACGCGGAGCGGCGGGGACACGGCTCAGTCGGTCGCCGCCTGCCAGATCGCCGAGCCCGTGCGCGATTCCTTCGGGACCGTCCGCATCAGCCGCGGGCCATCGCCGTCGATCCAGGACGCCGACGGGACGAACCGGTGAAGATAATCTCCGGCACCGGCAAGAGCGAACAGGAGTGCCTGGACGTCGTCGACGCCGTGGAACGTCATCTCCTGGAGCACGGTGCCGTCCGCGCGCACGAGGCGATACGCTGCGGACGCTTCGAAATCGTCGTCCACGAACCAGAACTCCACCGCCAACGATCCGTCGTCCGTCTCCAGCCCCCGCCGTGCGATGAACCGATCCGCCGCGTTCACCATTGCCCCCCTTGCTCGCCCGGTCCGACGCGGCGCGTCGTCCTGGACCGAGGCTAGAGGGCCCGAACGCACAGGTCTACGGCACCCCCGCCGAAATACCGACAGACAGGGCCTCACCACTGGCGGGCGTGCCGACGCTCCCAGTCGTCCTCCACCGTGCGGCGGCGGCTGACGTAGATGCCCGCGGGCACCGAGACGACGAGCATGGACGCCACGACGATCAGGGGCACCTGCCACCCGCCCGTGGTGTCGTGCAGCATGCCGATGAGAAGGGGGAAGATCGCCGCCAGCGTGTAGCCCGCGCTCTGCGCGAACCCGCTGAGCGCGACGGCGCTCGCGGGGGTCCTCGCCCGGATGCTGATCAGCACGAGCGCGAGGGGGAAGAGCATGCCGACCAGGCCGTACAGACCCACCCACAGCCACACGAGCGTCGGCGACGGCGCGAACAGCAGCCCCATGAGCCCGACGAAGCCGCCGAGCACCCCGAACAGATACAGCGGCAGGGTCGCCTGCAGGCGGACGATCAGCACCGGCACGATCAGGGAACCGGGAAGTCCGATGAACGCGAAGAACGACAGCAGCAGGCCCGCCGTCGCCGGGCTCACCCCGGCCTGGTCGATCACGATGGTCGGAAGCCACGCGAACGCGACGTACGCCATCGTCGACGACGTCCCGAACACGAGGGCGATCGCCCAGGACAGCGGCACGCCCGCGACCCGCGCGAAGATGCGTGAGCTCGCCGGGACCACGACGATCGGGCCGGTGCCCACCACCGCCGGGTCCAGCTCCGCCTGCTCGTCCTCGATCTCGGCGAGGAAGCGCTCGTCGTCCGCGCGCTTCGCCGGCGCCGGAGGGGCGGCGGCCTCGACCCGCCCGACCGCGCGCTCACGGAGGATCAGCAGCAGCCACGGGATGAGCCCCGTGACCGCGAACGCCGCCCACAGCGCGAGGGAGAACCGCCAGCCCGCGGCATCCGCGACCGGCACGGCCACGAGCGGAGGAAGGAAGGTCGAGAACGCCATCGCCGTCGTGTAGACGGTCATCATGGCGCCCAGCCGGTCGGGGAAGTACTTCTTCACCAGGGGCGGCAGGAGGATGTTGCCCATGCCGACGCCGGCGAACACCAGGGCGGTGGCCAGCAGCAGCGTGATCGAGTCGACGGCGAAGCCGCGCAGGATCAGCCCCGCCGTGATGGCGATCAGCGCGATCACGGCCACCCGCTCCAGCCCGAGCCTGCGCTCGAACAGCGGGGTCAGCAGGCCGAAGACCGCGAAGCAGATCGGCGGTGCCGTGCCGATGAGGCCCACGACGGCCGAGGACAGGGGGAAGTCCACGGCGATGTGATCCACCACCGGCGACAGGGACGCCACGGCGGAGCGCAGCGAGAACGCGCACAGCACGATCCCGAGGAGCGCCAGCACGCGCCCCCCGCGCACCTGGGCGCCGCTCACCGAGCGCCCCTCACGAGGTCTGCGACCCCTCGAGCCAGGCGAGGTACTCCTCCGTCACCGTCCCGGTCACGTAGCGCCCATCGAAGGGGCTCATGTCCAGATCCTCGAGGTCGGAGCCCTCGATGATGGCGGCCTTGAGGTCCTCGACCTCCTGATAGACCATGCGGTCGGCGCCGAGCACCTCCGCGATCTCCGGGATCGTGCGCCCGTACGCGACGAGCTCGTGCTTGGAGGGCATGTTGATGCCGTACACGTGCGGGTGGCGGATCGGCGGAGCCGCCGAGGCGAAGATCACCGACTTCGCCCCCGCGTCCCTCGCCATCTGGATGATCTGCTGGCTGGTGGTGCCGCGCACGATCGAGTCGTCGATGAGCAGGACGTTCTTGCCGCGGAACTCCGTCGACATCGCGTTCAGCTTCTGCCGCACACTCTTCTTGCGCACCGCCTGCCCCGGCATGATGAACGTCCGCCCGACGTAGCGGTTCTTGTAGAACCCCTCGCGGTACTCGATCCCGAGCTTGCGGGCCACCTCCATCGCGGCCGGCCGGGACGAGTCCGGGATCGGCATGACGACGTCGATCTGGTCCAGCGGCACGTGCTTGGCGATCGTGTCCGCCAGACGCTCTCCCATCCGCAGCCGCGACTCGTAGACCGAGACGCCGTTCATCACGGAGTCGGGGCGGGCGAGGTAGACGTACTCGAACGCACAGGGGGTGAGCCGCGTCTCCCGGGCGCACTGGCGCGTGAACAGCTCGCCGTCGTTCGTGATGAACACGGCCTCGCCCGGGGCGACCTCGCGCACCACCTCGTAGTCGGCGTTCTCGAGGACCAGCGACTCGCTGGCGACCACCCACTCGTGCTCCGGGCTTCCCGCCTGCGCGTCGCCCGACGCGGGGCGACGGCCCAGGATCAGAGGCCGGATGCCGAACGGGTCGCGGAACGCGAGCAGGCCGTAGCCGGCGATGATCGCGATCACGGCATACGCGCCCTCGATCCGGTCGTGCGTGCGGGACACCGCCTCGAAGATCCGCTCCGGATCCAGGTCCTCCGAAGAGGTCGTCGTCTGCAGCTCATTGGCGAGGACGTTGAGCAGCAGCTCCGTGTCGCTGGAGGAGTTGAGGTGGCGCCGGTCGCGCTGTTCCATGTCGGCGGTGAGCTCGCGCGTGTTGGTGAGGTTGCCGTTGTGGATGAGGATGATGCCGTACGGCGCGTTCACGTAGAACGGCTGGGCCTCCTCCTCGCTGGAGGCCGTGCCCTTGGTGGCGTAGCGGACGTGGCCGAGGCCGACGCTTCCGAGCAGGGAGCGCATGTCCCTCGTGCGGAAGGCCTCCCGGACCATGCCGGACGCCTTGGCCATGTGCATGACGCCGCTCGGCTCCGCCGTGGCGATGCCGGTCGCATCCTGTCCTCGATGCTGGAGCAGCAGGAGCGCGTCGTAGATGTCCTGGTTGACCGGGCCGGACCCGACCATTCCGACGATGCCGCACATAGGGGTGGTTTCACTCGCCTTCTCGATAGGTGCCGACCAGGCGCACGGCTCCGCCGTCCACGCCCTTCGCCCCCTGTTCGAACTCGCCGTCCGGACGGGCGCCGGTGCGCACCGTCGCGACCTGCCAGGTGTCGATGCCGTCCGCCGTCAGCGCGGCGGCGATGTCGCCGGCGGCGGTCTGGTCGACCACCGCGAGGAACCCGATCCCCAGGTTCCAGGTGCCCTCGCTGGACTCCAGCGTCGTGCCGGCGATGTCGCCGAGCACCCGGAAGACCGGAGCAGGAGACCACGTGGAGCGATCCACCTCGGCCCAGCTGCCCTGCGGGAGGACGCGGGCGAGGTTCGCCGCGATGCCGCCGCCGGTGACGTGGCTGAGAGCGTGCAGCCGGTCGCCATACGTCTCCGCGATCCCGAGCAGCGGCGTCGTGTACAGGCGCGTGGGGGTCAGCAGGGCCTCGCCCCACGTCGCGCCGAGGTCCGCGGCGTTGTCGCCGTACGAGATCCCCGCGTTCGCGATGATGTGGCGCACGAGCGAGTAGCCGTTGGAGTGCAGGCCGCTGGACGCCAGGGCCAGGACGGCGTCGCCGTCCTGGACGCGCTCGGCGCCGAGCAGGCGATCCGCCTCGACGACGCCCGTCGCCGCACCGGCCACGTCGTAGTCGTTGATCCCGAGAAGGCCCGGGTGCTCCGCCGTCTCGCCGCCCACGAGCGCCGTGCCGGTCAGCGTGCACGCCTCGGCGATGCCGCGGACGATGTCGGCGATCCGCTCGGGGAAGACCTTGCCGCAGGCGATGTAGTCGGTCATGAACAGGGGCTTCGCGCCGACGACCACGATGTCGTCGACCACCATGCCGACGAGGTCGTGGCCGATGGTGTCGTGCTTGTCGATGGCCTGCGCGATCGCCACCTTCGTGCCGACGCCGTCGGTGCTCGACGCGAGCAGCGGACGGGTGTAGCCGAGCAGCGCCGAGGCGTCGAACATGCCGGCGAATCCGCCGACGCCTCCGAGGACCTCGGGACCGTGCGTGGCACGGACGGCGGACTTCATGAGCTCGACGGCGCGATCGCCGGCGGCCGTGTCGACGCCGGCCGCGGCATAGGTGTGGGACGACACCCTGCAAGCCTACCGGCGCGGGCCGCGGGTGCGGTCCGCGAGACGTGGCCCGCAGGGCCCGACGATCCGTACGATGGGGCCATGAGCGACAAGCCGCAGTGGCTCGTGCGGGAGGACGCCGGCGTTCCGGTGCTGGTCGCGCTCGCCCTGCGTCAGGAGCTCGGGATCCGAGTGCCCGCCGACCTGCCGTCGCTGCGGGATCGCGCCGTCCGCCCGCCGGACGCCCCGGAGGCCGGCGCAGAGCTCGAACGGCAGTGGCTCGCCTACTGGGAGATGACCGTCGAGCCGCGGGCCCACCGGGCCTCGGTGCCGCTGGAGCTCGTCGACGGCTTCGACACGCTGGTCGCCCTGCCCGCGGAGGGCGCGGAGGAGCTGCGGGCGGCCATCGCGCCCCACGGCCCCTCCGTCGTCGCCTACGCGCGGGAGGCCCAGAGCCGGTACGCACGCTCGATCAGCAGCGGCGGCGACGCCTACCGCGCCTATGCCGGGGCGATCGCCGAGTACGAGCGCGACACCGGCCGGCGGGCGCACTCGTTCGAGCTCAACGTGCACGTGCTGCCGTTCACGCAGCGCGGCATCTGGTGGATCGGTGCCCTCAGCGTCGCGGTGACCGACGGCCTGCGCCGGGACGTCGTGGCGTTCGACGACGCGATCCGTCCCGTGATCGCCGAGCTCGCCTGACCCCGCGTGCGCGAGCCCGCGTGCGCGACCCCGCGGGATCAGGCACCCGCCGCTCGCTCGCCCTCGTCGCTTCGCTTCACACAACGCGAGAACAGGCGAACACGCGAGAACAGGCAACCCCGCGGCAGACCCGCCTGACCCCGCGCGATTGCCTGACCCCGCGCGATTGCTGACCCGGCGCGATTGCCTGCCCCCGCGCGATTGCCTGACCCCGCGCGACTGCCTGATCCGACGCGAGGGGTGCGACCCCACGCGGCATCAGGCGAACACGCGAGAACAGGCAACTCCGCGGCAGATCCGCCTGACCCCGCGCGATTGCCTGACCCGGCGTGCGGGCGTGGGGCGGCGCGGAGACGCGTGGGGCGGGGACGCCGCGGCGCAGCGAGCGAGCGGGCAGGTACCGCGGGGGATTACTCGGCGATGCGCTCGTGGTCGACGCGGACGACGCGCTCGGTGCGTCGCGCCAGCCGGTCCAGCAGCAGGGCGATCAGGCCGCCGACCGCGATGCCGATCGGCACCGTCCATAGCAGCGCGAAGCCGAACACCTGGCCGGGCGGGTACACGACGCCCAGGGCCTCGGACTCCTCGTAGCTGCCCACGGCGGTGAGGATCGCGGCAGCGATCACGCCGAGCACGACCCCGATCCCGAGGAAGACACCCCAGCGCGGCGCGCGGCGCACGCGGGCTTCGACGGTCTCACGGCTCTCGGAGGGGGACATGCCTCCATTCTCCCACCGATCCCGGTGTCCCGCCTCCGCGACCGCAGGCCGCCCCTGGCTCTCGCGCTCCGCATCCGACCGGGCCGCACTACTTCATCCTTGACTTATATAAGCCAAACATGAAACAGTGGATCCATGCACGCACTCGACGTCCTGGGCGATCCCGTCCGCCGGCGCCTGCTGGAGCTCCTGGGAGACGGCGAGCGCAGTGCGGGGGAGCTCGCCAGCGAGGTCCACGCCGAGTTCGGGATCTCCCAGCCCGCCGTCTCCCAGCACCTGAAGGTCCTGCGGGAGCACGGCTTCGCCTCCGTCCGCCCCGAGGGCACCCGGCGCCTGTACGCCCTCGATCCCGAGACCCTGCACGACGCCGCGACCTGGTTCGAGCCGTTCCGCCGCTTCTGGCAGCCGCGGCTCGACGCCCTCGGCACGGAGCTCGCCCGCGGACGACGCCGGCAGCGGCTCGACGACGCCCGCCCCGGATCCGCGGACGAGGCGCCCCGCTGACCGGAGGCCCCACGGACCGGCACGGCGCACCCGACGGACCCCGACCGACGCCGCCGGCCCGACCGAGACACCGAACAGAGAACGAGACACCGAACAAGGAGGAGACCATGGTCGATGTGAACGCACAGGTGGACGCCGTGACGCGCGGCGTCCGCACCGAGGACGTGGACGGCGTGCTCTCGCGCGTCCAAACGCTGTCGCAGGAGTATCCGAGCCCCATCGAGGACGTCTGGGACGCGGCGACGAGCGCCGATCGGATCCCGCGCTGGTTCCTGCCCGTCAGCGGCGACCTCCGCCTCGGCGGCCGCTACCGGCTGGAGGGCAACGCCGAGGGGGAGATCCTGGAGTGCGCCCCGCCGGCCGACGGCACGGCGGCCTACCGGGTGACCTGGGAGTACGGCGGAGGTGTCACCTGGGTCACGGTCCGGCTCACGGCGACCGGAGCGGCGTGCACGCGCTTCGAGCTCGAGCACGTCGCCCGTGTCGACGAGGTGCCGCCGGGCTTCTGGGAGCAGTTCGGTCCCGGGGCGACCGGCGTCGGATGGGACGGCGGGCTGCTCGGCCTCGCCCTCCACCTGACGGGCGGCGACGGGCCCTCGCCCGAGACCGCGGAGGCGTGGGCCGGGACCGACGAGGGCCGCGCCTTCTACCGCGCGGCGGCCGATGCCTGGGGAGCCGCGCACGAGGCCGCCGGGGCGGGTGCCGACCAGGCCCGAGCCGCCGCGGTTGCCACCTACGCCTTCTACACCGGAACGCCCGCCGAGGGCTGATCCCGCCCTCCCTCGCGCCGCCTGCCCGTGCGGGCGCGCACGGTCAGGGACGCAGCGGGAGCAGGTCCGTGAGGTCGGCGCGGGTGCCGGACGCGTGGATCCGCCCGTCCGCGGCCGCATCCGCCCACGCGCGGACGCCGGTCGCCACGTCGATCCATGTCTCCGGATCCATCTCCACCACGTTCGGCGGCGTCCCCCGGGTGTGCCGCGGCCCCTGCACCACCTGGACGGCGCCGAAGGGCGGGACGCGCACCTCGACGCTGTTGCCGGGGGCCTTCTCCTCGAGCAGCTGCAGGAGGTAGCGGACGGCGGCGGCGTAGGCGGTGCGCGGCGGCCGCTCCTCCGCCTCGCGGGCGACGCCCACCGCGGCCAGGGCCTCCCGCCCCGCCGCCGTGTCGATCTTCCGAGCCATGTCCCCACCCTACGGTTCCCGACGAGGCCGACCCCGGGAGCGCGTCGTCCCCGTACGCTGGGGGGATGTCCGACCTGACGCAGGACTCGACCGCGTCGCGGCCCGCCACCGCCGCCGGCGCTCGGCGCGACCTGATCGAGGCCGCCCGCTCCGAGGCGTGGCGCACGCTGCTGCCCGACCTTCCGACGGCCTCCGAGCCGCGCGCCGCGGCGGTCCTGGTGCTGTTCGGGGTCCTCGACGACGTGCCCGCACCCCCCGACGCGGTGCTGGCGCGCGACCTGGACGTGCTGCTGGAGAAGCGGTCCCCCACGCTGTCGTCGCACCCCGGCCAGGTCTCCTTCCCCGGGGGCAAGGCCGAGCCGGAGGACGCGGACGTCGCCGCCACCGCCCTGCGCGAGGCGCAGGAGGAGACCGGCGTGGATCCCGCGGGAGTCGAGATCCTCGCGGTGCTGCCCGATCTCCCCCTGGTGGCGAGCAACCACCGCGTGACGCCGGTGCTGGGATGGTGGCGGGAGCCGTCGTCGGTCGTGGCCGTGGACCACGCCGAGACGGTCGAGGTGTTCCGGATGCCGGTCGCGAAGCTCCTGGATCCGGCCAATCGGTACGTGTCCGTGCGCCATCACGGCGTGCACACCTTCCGCGCGCCCGCGTTCGAGGTGGACGGCACGGTCGTGTGGGGCTTCACGGCGATGGTGCTGGACGGGCTCTTCGAGGCGGCCGGCTGGACCGTGCCCTGGGACCGCTCGATCGAGCGCGAGGTCTGATCCGCCGCGGTCGCCGAAACCCCCTTCCCCCGTCGACACCCCCTCGCAGCTGCGCGTCTGGGAGGGGGTCTGGGCGGGCAGAGGGGGTTTCGGCACGCGCTCGGTAGGCTGGCCGGGTGAAGATCCTCGTCCTCGGTTCCGGTGCCCGCGAGCACGCGATCATCCTCGCCCTGCGCGCCGAGGAGGACGCGCACGACATCCTCGCCGCGCCCGGCAACGCCGGCATCGCACAGGACGCGACGATCGTCGGCGTCGATCCGCTCGACGGCGCCGCCGTGACCGCGTTCGCCAACGAGCACGCCGTGGACCTCGTCGTCGTCGGCCCCGAGGCGCCGCTCGTCGCCGGCGTCGCCGACGCGCTCCGCGAACGCGGGATCCCCGTGTTCGGGCCGGGCCGGGCCGCGGCGCAGCTGGAGGGGTCGAAGGCCTTCGCGAAGCGGATCATGGAGTCCGCGTCCGTCCCCACGGGGCGCGCCGTGCACGCCGCGACGGCGGAGGAGGTCGAGGCCGCGTTCGACGAGCTCGGCTCCCCCTACGTCGTCAAGGCCGACGGCCTGGCCGCCGGCAAGGGCGTCGTCGTGACGGAGGACCGCGCCGAGGCACGGGCCCATGCGGCCCAGTACCTGCCGACGGGTCCGGTGCTCGTGGAGGAGTTCCTGTCCGGCCCGGAGGTCTCCCTCTTCTTCCTCAGCGACGGCGACACCGTGCGCGCGCTGAGCCCGGCCCAGGACTTCAAGCGGGCCCTGGACGGAGACGAGGGCCCCAACACTGGCGGCATGGGCGCGTATTCGCCGCTGCCCTGGCTCGCCGAGCGGTTCGGATCCGAGGAGGCGTTCGTCCAGCAGGTCACCGACGAGATCGCTCTCCCCGTCATCCGTCAGCTCGACGCGGAGGGGACGCCGTTCATCGGTCTGCTGTACGCCGGCCTCATCCTCACCGACAAGGGCGTGCGGGTCATCGAGTTCAACGCGCGATTCGGCGACCCGGAGACGCAGGTCGTGCTGCCGCGCCTGCGCACGCCGCTGTCCGCGCTTCTGCTCGCCGCCGCGTCGGGCACCCTCGAGGACCAGCCGCGTCCGGAGTTCTCCGACGACGTCGCGATCACGGTCGTCCTCGCCAGCGAGGGCTACCCCGAGGCGCCGCGGACCGGTCGTCCCATCGAGGGCCTGGAGGACGCCGCCGCCGTCGAGGGCGTGCGGATCGTGCACGCCGCGACGGCCGGCCCGGATGCGCCGGGCGGCTCGCTCATCGCGACGGGCGGCCGCGTGCTGAACGTGGTGGCCACCGGATCGGACTTCCGTGACGCCCGCGCCCGCGCGTACGAGGCGATCGGTCGGATCCGCCTCGACGGCGCGCACCACCGCACCGACATCGCAGCCCGCGTCGCCGACTAGCCCCGGGCCACACGAGACCCCCTCGCCCCGCCGAGACCCCCTCGGCCACGCGCTTGTGGGAGGGGGTCTGGGCGGGGCGAGGGGGTCTCGTGGACGGGAACCGGGATCGAGGACCGGGAACCGGGACCGAGGACCGAGGACCGGGAACCGGGGTCAGACGGGCTTCTCGACCAGGCCCCAGGGCGAGCCGTAGCCGGCGGGCGCCGGGGCCGACAGCAGGTCGAGGAAGGGGCGGGCGTCGAACGCCTCGGGACCGAGGACGCCCGCACCGGACCAGTCCCCGCGGGCGAGCAGCTCCAGCGCCACGACGGGGTTGATCGCGGTCTGCCACACCACGGCCTGCGAGCCGTACTCCGCCATCGTCCGCTCGTTGTCCGCGACGTGGTACAGGTACGTCGACCGGGGAGCGCCGTCCTTGCCCGTGCCCCGCACCCACACCCCCGCGCAGGTCTTCCCCGTCATCCGGTCCCCCAACGCGGCCGGATCCGGGAGCACCGCCGCGACCACGTCGCGGGGAGACACCTCGACGCCCTTCACCGTCACCGGATCCGTCCGGTCCAGCCCCAGCTTGTTCAGCACGGACAGGACCTGGATGAACTCGTCCCCCAGCCCGTACTTGAAGGTGACCCGCTTCGCGGTCGTCCAGCGCGGCATGAGGAGGACCTCCTCATGCTCGACGTTGACGCACTCGACCGGGCCGATCCCCTCCGGGAAGTCGAACACTTCGGGCTCGGAGAACGGCGCCGTCGTGAACCACCCGCGATCCGCCTCGTAGATCACCGGCGGGTTCAGGCATTCCTCGATCGTCGTCCAGATCGAGAAGGACGGAGCGAAGTCGTAGCCCTCGACGACCAGGTTCGCGCCGTCGCGCACCCCGATCTCGTCGACCTCGTCGAACAGCTCGTCCTCCGCGTACCGCGCGAGCACGTCCGACAGCCCCGGCTCGACGCCGATGCCGACGAGCGCCAGCCGTCCGGCGGCCTCCCAGCGCTCGGCCTGCGCGAACTGCTCGTCCCCGAGCTTGACCCCGGTGAGCTCGTGGGGGCGCTCGGGGTGCGGGCGGGACAGGCTCATCGCCATGTCGAGGTAGGTCGCACCGGCGTCGAAGCAGCCCTCGAAGATGGGCATCACGAAGCGCGGATCCACGGCGTTGAGGACGTGCGTCGCCCCGTGCTCGCGGATGAGGGTCGCGACCGATGCGGCGGAGGAGGCGTCCACCCGCGCCGCGACCAGGCGGGGATCGGAGAGCTCCGCGACGAGCGCCTCGGGCCGAGCGGGGTCGTAGTCCGCCACGACCAGCGCCTCGAAGAAGTCGCGGCGCACGGCGATCCGCACGGCTGCGGATCCGACGCCCCCGGCGCCGATGACGAGGATCCGCATCAGATCCCCCCGTCCACGGAGCGGATGAGATCGCCTGGCTCGTCCGGCACGAGCACGGGGGTGTCCCGGTTCAGGCTCTCGCCCCGGAAGAACCGCTTCGCCCGCGGGAACAGGAACCAGACGAGCATCAGCACCACGCCGATCAGCAGCGACCCGATGCCGACCACGAAGGTGCCTCCGATCCCGAAGAGCACCGTGTAGCCGTAGTCCACGTCCCACATGTCGATCGCCGACTGCACGAACGCGTACGTGAGCATGAGCGCTCCCAGCAGCGGCATGAGCCCCTTGACCAGGAAGGCGTTCACGGAGGTGAACAGCTCCCGGCGGAAGTACCACACGCACGCGTAGCCGGTGATGGCGTAGTAGAAGGCGATCGCGAGCCCGAGCGAGAGGATCGAGTCCTGCAGGATGTTGTCGCTGACCAGGGTCATCCCCACGTAGTAGGCCGAGGCGACGACGCCCATGACCAGCGTCGAGAACGACGGGGTGCGGTAGCGCGGGTGCACGTCCTTGAACTTGGCCGGGAGTGCCCGGTACACGCCCATGGCCAGGGTGCCGCGCGCGGTCGGGAGGATCGTGGTCTGCGTCGACGACACGGCCGAGATGAGGACCGCCACCACGAGGACCCAGCCGAACGGGCCGAGCAGGCCGTCACGGATCGCGAGGAAGAAGTCGTCCGCGTTCGCCTCGTTGCCCAGACCCGTGCCGTCCTCGCCGAGACCCGCGTACATCATGGCGGCCACGGTCACCCCGACGTAGGTCACCAGCAGGATCACGCAGGTCAGCAGCGCGGCCGCGCCGGGCGTGCGCTTCGGGTCCTTCGTCTCCTCGTTCAGCGCCAGGCACGTGTCCCATCCCCAGTAGATGAACAGGGCCAGGAGGACGGCCTGGGTGAACCCGCTCCACGAGGTGAACGCGAACGGGTTCATCCACTCGAGGTCGAACGGCGTGGGGTTCGGCGCGGTGCCGGCGAAGAACTGGACGAGGGCCGCCACGACGAACACCGCCAGCGCGATGTACTGGATCGCCAGGAGCAGGTTCTGGATCTTCTCGCCGATCTCGACTCCGCGCCAGCTCACCCAGGTCATCGCCGCGATGAACGCCACGGCGACGAGGATGACCCGCCAGTCGTTGTTCTCGAACGACAGCCCGAACAGCGCCCAGAAGTAGATGCTCGCGATCTGGGAGAGGTTCGCGAGCACCACCATGCCCGCGACCGCGACGCCCCAGCCGCCCATCCAGCCGACCCATGGACCGAACGCCTTCGTGCCCCAGGTGAAGGTCGTGCCGCAGTCCGGGATCTCGCGGTTGAGCTCCCGGTATGCGAACGCGATGAAGAGCATCGGCAGGAACGCGACGATGAACGCAATCGGCGCCTGGGCTCCGACCGCGAGCACGACCCAGCCGAGCGTCGCGACCAGCGAGTACACCGGGGCGGTCGAGGCCAGGCCGATCACCGTGGATCCCCAGAGCCCCAGGGTGCCCTGGGCCAGGCCCTTGCCGTCTCCCCGGGTGAGGTGAATGGGCGTCGTCGTCATCGAGGACCTTCCCTCCGGCGTCGACATCCGCACGCTCGATGCATCGGGGCGACGCCGGCCCGATGCGCGCTGTGGCGATGTCAGCCTAAGGCACGATCGGAAACGAATCCAGTCGTTTGTCTGGCGATGCCCTTCGGAATCCGTTTCAGGTCACCGACCTGACCACCGTTTCCATGCTCTCACTGGGCAGGATGCTGGGGCTTGTGCCTGGTCAGGAAGAGCGCCGCGACGAGGGCGACCGCCAGCACCGCCGCCGGCAGCAGCATCGTCTGCGCCATGCCCGTGGAGAACGCCGCCCCCACCGCCTCCGGGAGCGCCCCGCCCCCGCCGATGCCGCCCGGCGCCTCGTCCATTCCGGGCAGGTTGGCCTCGAGACGCGCCTGCATGAAGGCCGCGATCGCCGACGAGCCGACGACGGATCCGATCGTGCGGGTCGTGTTGTAGATGCCCGCCCCGGCTCCCGCCTGCCGCGGCGGCAGGTTTCGGGTGGCCGTCGTGGCGAGCGGACCCCACATCCCCGCGTTGCCGATGCCGAGCAGCGCCGAGGGCAGCAGGAACATCCAGATCGGCGAATCGAGGTTCATCAGCGCCGCGTTCCACAGCAGCCCCGCCCCGACGAAGAGGAGGCCGGGCACGAGGATGAACCGCGGGTCCACCCGGTCCAGCAGCGAGCCGGCCAGGGGCGCGAGGGCGCCCGAGATCACCGCCATCGGGATCATCAGCAGCGCCGCCTCGGTGGGGGTGAGTCCCCGGGCGAGCTGCAGGAAGAACATGAACGGCAGCGACATGCCGGTGACCGTGAACCCGACGGCAGCGATCGCGACGTTCGCGCCGGAGAAGTTGCGGTCGCGGAACAGCCCCAGCGGGACGAGCGGCTCGCTGCGGGTCCGAGCCTGCTGCAGGACGAACACCGCCAGCAGCACGACACCGGCGATGATCAGGCCCCAGACGGAGATCGGGCCCGCGATCACGCCCCAGTCGTACTTCTCGCCCTCCTGGAGCCCGAAGACGATGAGGAACAGGGCGGCGGCGCTGAGCACGACCCCGACGACGTCGAAGCGGTGCGGGTGCGTCTTCAGGCGCGGGACCAGGATCGCGGCCAGCACGAACCCGATGATCCCGACCGGCACGTTGATGAAGAAGATCCACTCCCAGCCGAGACCGTCGACGAGCAGGCCGCCGACGAGCGGCCCGACGAGCGTCGCGACGCCGGCGGTGGCGCCCCACAGCCCCATCGCCGCACCGCGACGACCGGCGGGGAAGGTGCGGGTGATGACCGCCATCGTCTGCGGCGTCATGAACGCCGCGCCCAGTCCCTGGACGGCGCGGGCCGCGATCAGCCCCTCGAGGGTCGTGGACAGGCCGCACCACAGCGACGCGCCGGTGAAGACGACGAGCCCGATCAGGTAGATGTTCTTCGGCCCGAACCGGTCGCCGAGGCGCCCCGTGATGAGCAGCGGCACCGCGTACGCGAGCAGGTAGGCGCTCGTGACCCACACGACGTTGTCGAGGTTGTTGGTCTGCGGATCCAGTGCGGCCTTGATCGCCGGGTTCGCCACCGAGACGATCGTGGTGTCCACCAGGATCATGAAGAAGCCGATGACGAGGGCCCAGAGGGCGGGCCACGGGCTGGTCGGCTTGTGGCCGGTGGCATAGGTGCCGGTCGAGGTCGGGACCCCGGCCGGTGCGGTCGCCTGCTCGCCGCCGTTCGATTCGGTCATTCGTGCGCCTTTCGCTCTGCAAGACAGTGATCCGGGTCCGCGCCCCACGCGAACGCGGGGTCGCCCAGACGCGGGAGGAGTTGATCGAGCCAGTCGAGGTCGGCCTGCAGCAGCATCCGCTGCCGGGTGATCTCGAGGATGTACTGCTCGGGGATCCGGCGCTCGGCGGCCGAGGCGATCCCCTCTTCGTGGTGCGCGAGGTCCTCCTGGACCAGGGCGCGGCGCTGCTCCAGCAACGCGATGACCTCGGCGCGGTCGAGGTTGTGCGCCTCCGCCACGGCCACGCGGAACCGTGCCGGGTGATCCAGGCGACCGAGCTCCCGGCGCACCCAGTCGCCGACCGCGTCGGCTCCGGCGGACGTGAGCGTGTAGGTGGTGCGCTCGGGGCGATTGCCCTCGCGATCCGTCCCCACCTCGGCCAGGAGTCCCTGCTCGTTGAGGCGCGAGACCGTGTGGTACAGCGTGCCGTTGGTGATCGAGATGAGCCGGTCGTCACGACGCTGACGCAGCAGGCGCGCCATCTCGTAGGTGTGCATGTCGCGCTCGCGCAGCAGCGCGAGCACCATGACGCCGAGCGGCGTGAGCGCCGGGTCCTTCAAGAGTCCTCCATTTCGATTAGTCCATATGGACTATCCGAAGAGGACTATACACGCCCTTGTCCCCGCCCGCTCGCCGCGTTCCGACCCGCCCTGTCGAGTGGTCAGTTTCTGTGGGTTGAACGGCGCTGAACCCACAGAAACTGACCACTCGATAGACGGCGGCGCGAGGATGCGGCGGGGCGAGGATGCGGCGGCGGGCGGCGGTACGCGGGGCGGCGGGGCGGGGTTACGCGGGCGCGGGGGCCTGGAAGGCGGTGAGGAGGTGGTCGAGCGCCTCGCGCGCCTCCGCCACGTCGAGAACCCCGGCGAGCCAGCGCTGGCTCAGCCCCTCGACCATCGCGGTGAGCATCGCGGCGAGACTCTCGGGCGCGAGGTCGCTGCGCATCGACCCCTCGGCGATGCAGCGCAGCACGCCGATCATGACCTGGTCGTTCCAGTCCTCCGTCACCGCGCGCAACTGAGCGTGGAGGGCGTCCTGGGCGTTGGGCAGCGCCGCGACCTCGTTCCACACGAGGTTCAGCTCGCGCACGGACGATCGCTCGTCGAACTCCGCCAGCAGGGCCGTGCGCAGCGTCTCCCGCGCCGCCACCCCGGGTGTCCGGTGCAGGAGGTTCGTCGACGGAGCGCGCCGCGCCGCATGCTCGAGGGCCGCGGTCAGCAGCGCCTGCTTGCTGGGGAAGTGGTAAGCGAGCAGGTGCGGGGTCACGTCCGCGGTGGTGGCCACCTCCGACATCCGCAGCGCCTGCAGCCCCTTCTGCGCGATGAGCGACGAGGCGGCGGCCAGGATCCGGTCCCTCCTGCTGGCCGACTCGCTCACGGGCGCCCCGCCCCGGCCCGGGACGAGAGATCCAGATGATCCGCCGCCGCGGCCAGCAGGATCCGGGCCTCCTCCTCGGACATGAGGTCGGTCGCCACGCGCTGACGCAGTCCGTCGGCGAGGCTGCTGAGCACGCGGACGGTGCGCGCATCCGCGCCCGAACGCTCCGCCACGGCCGTCTCCCATCGGGTCGTCGCCGCATCCAGGGCTCGCCGCACCTCGGCGTCGAACACGGCCTCGCGCAGGGCATCGGCGCGCAGCCGGGCCCACGCGCCCGCCGTCATCGGGGCGCCGACGAGCGCGGCGGCGTCCTCCTCCGCCGGGAGGCCGTCGAGCGTGTCCAGCGCGCGGACCAGCGCCGCGCGCAGGAGGGCGAGCCGACCGCCGAAATGGTAGTTGAGCAGTCCCAGCGACACGCCGGCGGCCCGAGCGATGTCCTCCACCTTGGCGGCATGGATCCCGTCGCGAAGAAGCACCGACGCCGCCGCGTCGAGGATGCTGTCGCGCGCGTCGCCGGTCGGTGACGTGGGGGTCGGCACCGTTTCCACCCTCCTTGCGGGATCGGCACGGCACACCCGTACGAGCGGGTGGGAGTTCGGTGCCATCCTATGCTCCCACCCGCCCGGCATCGCGGGTCAGATGCCGCCGTGCACCACCCGGCCGCCGACCATCGTGAGCAGCACCTCGGTGTCGACGATCCGACTCGGGTCGATCTCCGTGATGTTCTGGTCGATCACGATCAGATCGGCGTACTTGCCGGTCTCCAGGGACCCCGTCACGTCGTCGGCGAGCATGGCCGCGGCACCGTTGAGGGTCAGGACGCGGATGGCCTCGGCCACGGTGAGCCCGCGCTCCTCGCCGAGCCTGCCGGCATACGCCTCGCCGCCGTCCGGGTTCTCCCGGGTGACCGCGACCTGCATCGCGAGCCACTCGTCGAGACGGTCGACCGGCCAGTCGCTGCCGAGCGCGACGGCCGCACCGGCGTCCGTGAGGGATCCGATCGGCTCCGAGCGCGCGAACCGCTCCGGCCCGAGCTGGTCCTTCGTGCCCTCGATGGAGTCGAACGAGGGCTTGGCCCACTGCAGTCCCATGACCGGCTGCACGTTGAGCTCGGCGAAGCGGGGCCAGTCCGCCGGATCCACGTTCTCGGCATGGCCGATGAGCAGCGGCAGATCGCTGTCCACGTCCGCGCGCACCGCCTCGTAGGCGTCGAGGATCTCGCGGACGCCGCGGTCGCCGATCGCGTGGGGCTGCGCGGCGATCCCCTCCTTCAGCAGAGCGCCGGCCACGGCGGCGAACTGGTCGGCCGTGTAGTACGGCTCCGGTCCGGCGCTGGTCCCGGGCGCCCACGCCCCGTCGGGGCCCTGGACGAGATAAGGCGCGAGCATGCTCGCCGTCTGCGCGGGCGCCTGCGTCACGCCGTCGATGAAGATCTCCCCCACGCTCGTCACGGAGATCCCCGGCGCCGCGCCCTCCTCGGCGCGCGTCCAGGTGTCGCGGTAGTCGACCACGTCCGCCACCGCGGCCTCCGGGTCGGTCGCGGCCGCAGCCATGTCCACATCCGGCGACAGGTGCACGCGCGCCGTCAGCTCGCCGTCCTCATGCAGGGAGGCATAGGCCTGCGCCGTGCCGGCACCGGCGATCTGGTCCATGAAGGCCACCACGCCCTGGGCGGCGAACGCCTCCAGCGCCGCGGCGGCGGAGGCGCGGGTGTCCTCCTCGGTGGGCGCGGGCAGCAGCGTCCGCACCGCGTCGATCGCACCGTCCTCGAGGATTCCCGTGGGCTCGCCCGCGGCGTCCCGGGCGATGTGGCCGCCGTCCTGGTCCGGGGTGGCCGCGGTGATCCCCGCGGCGGAGAGCGCCACGCTGTTGACGACGGCGCTGTGCCCGTCCGTGGAGTTGACGATGATCGGCCGTTCCGCGCCCAACGCATCCAGCACGCCGCGGTCGGCGTCGGTCCCCGCGGGCTGCATCGCCTGGCGATACCAGCCGCGGACGCTGAGAGCCACGTCGGACGGCTCGTCCGCCATGTCGTCGAGGCACTCCTGGATCCGCGCCTGGAACTCCGCGACCGTCAGCGGATCGTAGGTCAGCGAGCACCCCGCGAGGTTCCCGCCGCCGCCGATCGAGTGCGTGTGTCCGTCCTGGATGCCGGGCATGACCATCCGCCCGTCGAGCTCGACGACCTCGGTGCCCTCGCCGATGTACGGCTCCGCGCCCTCGTCGTCGCCGACGTAGACGATGAGGCCGTCGCGGATCGCGATCGCCTCCTGGACGCTGTCCTCCGCGTCCACGGTCCAGATGAAGCCGCCGCGGAGGACGGTGTCGGGCGCGATCCATGGAGGGTCCTTCCTGTGCCGCGGTGCAGCCGGCCAGCAGCCCGGCGGCGACGAGCACGGCGGCAGCGCCGGCCGTCGCGCGGGAACGGGGTGTGAGACGCATGACGATCCTTTCATTGGGGGTGGTGAGAGGGGTGCACGAGGCACGGGAGCGCAGCGGCGCCCCCGGGGGACAGGAAGGGGTGGAGGTGGACGGGCTCTCGGAGCCCGTCCCGGCGATCAGCGGGTGAGGCCCGGCTCCGGTTCGCCCTGAGGATCGCGCTCGGCCTCCTCGATGCCGAGGGACACGACCGGGCGGCGGAAGCCGCGCGTGAGCACGATCAGGTAGACGAGCCCGACCGCGGCCCAGACGACGCCCGCGATCATCGCGTCCGGGCTGAGGTGGATCCACAGCAGGCCCGTCCCGATCGCCCCGATCACGGGGAGAACGAGGAAGCGGACGATGTCGGCCGGCGTCCGGCGCCGCCCCTGCCGGACGGCGTAGTGCGCGATGACCGAGAGGTTGACGAACGTGAACGCGACGAGGGCGCCGAAGCTGATCATCGACGACATCAGCTCCAGCGACATCCCGACCGCCAGGAGGATCACGGCACCGGAGATCACGGTCGCGTACAACGGGGTGCGGCGAGTCGGATGGATGACGCCGAACACCCTGCGGGGAAGGACGCCGTTGCGCCCCATGACGTAGAGCAGGCGCGAGACGCTCGCGTGCGAGGACAGCCCGGAGGCCACCGCCGCGGCGAACGCCACCGCGACGAACAGGATCTGGAACGCCTGGCCACCCACCAGCAGCGCCATCTCCGGCAGCGTGTCGTCCACGTAGTCGAACACCTCGTTGGTCGGGAACGCGAGCTGCGCGAACCAGCCGCCGATCAGGAACACGGCACCGCCGCACAGCACCGTCAGGACGACGGCCCTCGGCACCACCCGCTCGTCCTTGGCCTCCTCGGCGTACATGGTGACCGCGTCGAAGCCGATGAACGAGAACGCGACGATGGTCGTGCCGACGATCACCGCGGTGAGCTGCACGTCGTCGTGCCAGAGGGGGCGGAGGGACGCGAGCGTGCCCTCGCCCATCCCGCGGCCGATCTGCACCGCGGCCAGGACGACGAACGCCGCGATGCCGGCCAGCGCCGAGATCAGCAGCACGCCGTTGATCCGCGACGTGGCGTTCACGCTGATGATGTTCAGCCCGATCAGCAGCGCCGCCACGCCGACCACCCACACCCACCCCGGGACGTCCGGGAAGAACTGCTCCATGTAGAGCCGGATGATGACCGCGTTCACGACCGGCAGGAGCAGGTAGTCCAGGAGCGCCGCCCAGCCGACGAGAAAGCCGAGCGAGGGATGGATCGACTCGCGGGTGTACGTGTACGCCGAGCCCGCCGCGGGGAACGCCCGCGCCATGGATCCGTAGCTCAGCGCCGTGAACAGCAGGACCACGAGCCCGATGAGGTACGCCAACGGCACGACGCCCGAGGTCTCCTCGGACACGATGCCGAACGTGTCGAAGACGGTGACCGGTGCCATGTACCCGAGGCCGAGGCCGACGATGGCCCACACGCCGAGGGTCCGTTTCAGGGAGGGAGGGTTGCCGTTCATACACGTCCTTGTGCGTCGCATCGGCCCGGCCGAGCCGGGGGCGGGAAGTTTCAGCAGTCTAGGGAGGGATCATGAATGCGTCAATAGGCATGACTAGTTGCCTTTTCAGTTTCTGCCGGTAGCATTCTCGAACGACACCGAGCCGCGAAGGAGCGAGACGCCGTGACCTGGACGATGCCTGCGGAGACCGCGCCGCACGACCGCACCTGGATGACCTTCCCCCGGGAGGGGCAGACGCTCGGCGCGGGCACGGCGGAGCGGGAGGCGGGCTACGCCGCCTGGACCGCCGTCGCGCACGCCGTCGCCGAGTTCGAGCCGGTCACGATGGTCGTCGACCCGACCGAGAGCGCTCGTGCGCGCCGCATGCTCGGCGCCGAGATCGAGATCGTCGAGCGGACGGTCGACGACTTCTGGATGCGGGACGCGGGACCGACCTTCGTGCACGACGCCGACGGCGCCGTCGCCGCCGTGGACTGGATCTTCAACGGCTGGGGCGGACAGGAGTGGACCGACTGGACGCACGACGCCGGGCTCGCGCGGTTCGTGGCGGAAAGGGCCGGAGTCCCGGTCGTGTCGTCGCTCCTGGTGAACGAGGGCGGCGGCATCCACGTCGACGGCGCCGGGACGGTGCTCGTCACCGAGACGGTGCAGCTCGATCCGGGCCGCAACCCGCTGGCCGACAGAGCGCGCGTCGAGGCGGAGCTGCGCCGGACGCTGGGCGTCACGAACGTCGTCTGGCTCTCCCGCGGCCTCACCCGGGACTATGACGCGTTCGGCACGCGCGGCCACGTCGACATCGTCGCCACTCTGCCCGAGCCGGGCCGAATCCTCCTCCACGCGCAGCGCGATCCGGCGCATCCGGATCACGCCGTGACGCGCACGCTGCGCGAGGAGCTCGTCGGCGCGCGCGACGCCGCCGGGCGACCCTTCGAGATCGTCGACGTCCCCGCGCCCGCCACCCTGCGCGACGACGAGGGATACGTCGACTGGAGCTACATCAACCACCTCGTCGTCAACGGCGGCGTCATCGCCTGCGCCTTCGGCGACGAGCGCGCGGATGCCGAGGCCCGCGAGATCCTGTCGGCCGCCTATCCCGGACGCCGCGTCGTGTCCGTCGACGCACGGGAGCTCTTCGCGCGTGGGGGCGGCGTGCACTGCATCACCCAGCACCAGCCGGCGGCGCGCTCGTGAACGTCGTCGAGGCGGGGATCGCCGAGCTGCGTGCGGCCCTGGAGTCGGGCCGGGTCACCAGCACGGCCCTCGTGGCCGCCTATCTGGAGCGGATCGCCCGGTACGACCGGCACGGCACCGCCCTCGGATCCGCGCCCGTGCTGAACCCGGAGATGTTCGCCGAGGCGCGCGCCTCCGACCGGCGGAGGCGGGAGGGGCGGGTCCGCGGCCCCCTCGACGGCATCCCCTACACGGCGAAGGACAGCTATGCCGTCGAGGGCCTGCCGGTCTCGGCGGGCTCCCCCGCCTTCGCGCGGCTGCGCGCCGGTCGCGACGCGTTCGCGATCTCGCGCCTCCGTGAGGCGGGGGCCGTGCTCGTCGGCCTCACCACCATGCCTCCGATGGCGAACGGCGGTATGCAGCGCGGGCTGCACGGCCGGGCGGAGTCCCCGTACAACGCCGACTACCTCCCCGCGGCCTTCGGCTCCGGGTCGTCCAACGGCTCGGGCGTGGCCACGGCGGCCAGCTTCGCGGCGTTCGGGCTCGGGGAGGAGACCTGGTCGAGCGGCCGCGCCCCCGCGTCCAACAACGCGCTGTGCGCCTACACGCCGAGCCGCGGGGTGATCTCCGTGCGCGGGAACTGGCCCCTCGTGCCGACCATGGACGTCGTCGTGCCGCACACCCGCACGATGGCCGATCTGCTGGAGGTCCTGGACGTGATCGTCGGGGACGACGAGGACGCGCGCGGCGACCTGTGGCGCAGCCAGCCGTGGATCCCGATCCCGTCCGCGTCGTCCGTGCGCCCCACCTCGTACCGCGCACTGACCGACGAGGCCTCGCTGGCCGGCGTGCGCCTGGGCGTCCCGCGGATGTACATCAACGCCGACCCGGACGCGGGCACTGCGTCCTCCCCCGGGATCGGCGGGCCGACCGGGCAGCGGATCGTCGCCAGGGACACCGTCATGGACCTGTGGCGAGACGCGCGCCGCGCGCTGGAGGCCGCGGGCGCCGAGGTGATCGAGGTCGACTTCCCGATGGTGTCGCGGTACGAGGGCGACCGACCGGGGATGCCCACGATCGCCACCAGGGGACTCGTCTCGCCGGAGTACCTGGCCCGGGAGATCCTGGACCTGTCCGCGTGGGCGTGGGACGACTTCCTCGCCGCCAACGGGGATCCCGCCTTCCCCGGTCTCGCCGGCGTGGACGGCGCACGGATCTTCCCGGCCCCGACCGGGGCGCTCCCCGACCGCTACGACGGTTTCGACGACGACATCGCCGACTATCCGGAGCAGGTGCGTCGCGAGCCGCGCCACAGCTTCCTCGAGATCCCGCACCTGGAGGACGGGATGCGCGGGCTGGAGGAGACCCGGCGCGTCGATCTGGAGCAGTGGATGGACGAGCGGGGTCTGGACGCCGTGGTGTTCCCGGCCGTCGCGGACGTGGGGCCGGCGGACATGGACGTGAACCCGGAGTCCGCCGATCTCGGCTGGCGCAACGGCGTGTGGGTGGCCAACGGCAACCTCGCGATCCGGCACCTGGGGGTCCCCACCGTGACCGTCCCCATGGGCACCACCACCGACATCGGAATGCCCGTCGGCCTGACCTTCGCGGGCCGCGCCTATGACGACTCCGCGCTGCTGGCGCTGGCCGCCGCCTTCGAGCGCACCGGCGAGCGGCGTACCGTCCCGCCCCGCACCCCCGCCCTGGATCCCGTGCCGGCGCCGGCCACCCCGACCCGGGCGGACGACGCCGAGCTGGACCTCGAGGTCGAGTGTGTTCCGGCCGACGAGGACCACGACGTGTTGCGCATCGCGGTCCGCACGGCGGAGACGGGACTGCGGCTCACCGTCGACGGACGCGAGGTCGAGACGACTCGGGACGGCGACGCCCACCGGGTCGCAGTCGTGGTCTCGCGCGAGCAGCGCCGCCACAGCGAGTGGCAGCCGCCCTTCGGGCACCTCGTCGTGGCGGTCGCGGGCGGTCACGCCGGCGCCTTCCGCGTCGTGGGCGGCGCCTGACCCCGCCCCGCGGAGACCTCGTGCCCCTGCGGACGACGCACGTCCCTGCGGAGGACGCGAACCCGGGCGGATCGAGAACACGATTCCCTCCGTCGGAGCATGAGAACTCCGCGTTGACGGCGATCCGGGCGCGGAACACACGGATGGCGGAGCGCGGAGCGCGCGGAGGCGGGGCGGGGGAAGGGCGGGGCGAGGGAGGGGCGTCAGGACAGGGCCGTGGCGAGCTGCGCGGGAGTCAGGGGACGATCCGCGTAGACGAGCCGCTGCACGAAGGGATCCGGATTGCCGACGTCCGGAGCACGGTGGACCAGGGTCAGGCCGACCTTCTCGGCCACCGCCGCCGAAGCGCGGTTGTGCTCGACGAGGAAGGCGATGACCGGCCGCTCCGGCGCGATCTCGGCGGCTCGGGCCAGAGCCGCACGCGACAGCTCCGTGGCGTATCCGCGCCCGTGATGGTCGGCCGAGAGGCGGTAGCCGAGGTTCCACACGGCGGCCGCTGCGCCCTCGCCCGGACGGATCGTGCAGCCGCCGTTGCCGATGACGGCACCGGATTCCGGCAGACGGACGACCCAGGACCCGAGCCCCGCATCGCGCCAGCTGCGCCGCCACGACTCCAGCAGGCGCGCGGTCTGCGCCCGGTCCGTGTGCCGCAGGCTCGGGAAGTGCGTCCACACACGCTCATCCGCGTAGATGGCATGGACGGCGTCGAGATGCGACTCGTCCGGGGCGCTGAGGAGAAGTCGGTCGGTGCGGTGCTCGGCGTCCATCGTCCGGAACGATACGCCGCCCCACCGACACACGGCTCCCAGGAACGCGTCGACCCGGTTCCGCGGCGGGCGGCGCGGCCGGGATAATGGCCAGGTGAGCCTCCCCACCACCGCCCTGCACCTGCCCGGCTGGCGTCATGTCTATTCCGGCAAGGTCCGCGACCTGTACGCGTCCGAGGATCCGGCCGACACGCGCATGCTGGTCGTCGCCTCCGACCGGGTGAGCGCCTTCGACGCCGTGCTCGAACCCGGCATCCCGCAGAAGGGGGCGCTGCTCACCCGACTCAGCCGCTGGTGGTTCGACCGGCTGGCCGAGGGGGACGCCCCGATCGCCCACCACCTCGCCGAGGGCGAGATCCCGGCCGCGGTCGCGGACCGCGCCATGCTCGCCCAGTCGCTGGAGATGCTCCCGATCGAGTGCGTCGTGCGCGGCTACCTCACGGGGTCCGGCTGGGCCGAGTACCAGGCCGAGGGAACGGTCTGCGGCATCCCGCTTCCGGCGGGCCTCACCAACGGCGACCGCCTGCCCGAGCCCCTCTTCACCCCCGCGTACAAGGCGCCGCTCGGCGAGCACGACGAGAACATCACGTTCGCACGGACCGAGGAGCTCGTCGGCGCCGACCGGGCCGCGCAGCTCCGCGCCCTCTCGCTCGAGATCTACCGCCGCGCCTCCGCGATCGCCGAGTCCAAGGGGCTGATCCTCGCCGACACCAAGTTCGAGTTCGGGATCGACGCCGACGGCGTGCTCCGCCTGGCCGACGAGGTGCTGACCAGCGACTCCTCCCGATACTGGGACCGCGAGTCCTGGGAGAACGGCACGACGCCCGAGGAGCGGATGGCGAGCTTCGACAAGCAGATCGTCCGCGACTGGCTGGCCGCGAACTGGGACAAGCAGGGCGAGCCCCCGGTCCTGCCCGAGCGCATCGTCACCGAGACCGCCGCCCGCTACGCCGAGCTCATCGACCGCCTCACCGCGTAGCCACCGCGGCGCCGGGGACTCTCCGGGGCCCGAGCGCTGTCCCGCCCCGCGAGGCCGAGGACGACCGCGCCGCCACGGACGCGGAAATACTCCGCGACGCCCACGAGTTGGGACGCATATGACCCGCATCGGATCCAGTGACCTCGACGTCCTTCCCCTCTCGCTCGGCGGCAACGTGTTCGGCTGGACCGCCGACCGCGACGCCTCCTTCGCCGTCCTCGACGCCTTCGCGGCAGGGGGCGGCGACTTCATCGACACCGCGGACTCCTACAGCGCGTGGGTCCCGGGGAACGAGGGCGGTGAGAGCGAGACGATCATCGGCGAATGGCTCGCGTCGCGCCGGCCCGAAGGCGTGGTCGTGGCGACCAAGGTGAGCCAGCACCCGGCTTACAAGGGTCTCTCGGCGGCGAACGTGCGCCGCGCCGCCGAGGCGTCGCTGTCGCGGCTCGGCGTCGACACGATCGACCTGTACTACGCGCACTTCGACGACGAGTCGGTGCCGCTGGAGGAGACGGTCGGCGCCTTCGGGCAGCTCGTGACCGACGGCCTCGTGCGCCACGTCGCCGTGTCCAACTACCGCGCCGACCGCATCCGGGAGTGGATCGACATCGCCCGCCGCACGGGCGCCGCGCTGCCGGTCGCCGTGCAGCCGCACTACAACCTCGTGCATCGCAACGAGGTCGAGGAGACGATCATCCCGGTCGCGGAGGAGTTCGGCCTGGGCCTCGTTCCGTACTACTCCCTCGCGAGCGGATTCCTCACCGGCAAGTACCGGTCGACGGATGCGGCGGGGCAGAGCTCCCCTCGCGCGGAGGGAGCGGCGAAGTACGCCACCCCGGCGGGACTGCGCATCATCGACGCCCTCGAGGAGATCGGATCCGCCCATGGCGCCTCGATCGCCGCGACCGCGCTCGCCTGGCTCCGCGCCCAGCCGACCGTCGTGGCGCCCCTCGCGAGCGCCTCGACGGTCGACCAGGTCCCGGACCTGCTCGCCGGCGCCCGCCTGGAGCTCACCGCCGAGGAGGTCGAGACGCTGAACAGCGTCTCCGCGTGGACTCCGGCGGGCCGCTGACGCGGGAGCGCTGGCGCGTATCGGGCGGGTCTCGTCCGACGCGCGCGAGCGAGACCCGGCCTCTCCGCCGGGATCGGTGCCACGGTAGGGTTTCCCCAGCCCTCCGCCCCTGATCCCGAGGAGTCCCCATGCCCCTGTGGACCCTGCACGGCAACGGCCGCACGGTCGAGCCCGGCGCCGTCGTCCGTCCCGAAGAGCGCCTGAACTGGCCGGCGACCATCGCGATCGGCGTGCAGCACGTGGTGGCGATGTTCGGCGCGACGTTCCTCGTGCCGATCCTGACCGGGTTCCCCGTCCCGACGACCCTCCTGTTCAGCGGTCTGGGCACGATCCTGTTCCTCCTGGTGACGCGGAACAAGCTGCCCAGCTACCTGGGCTCGTCGTTCGCGTTCATCGCCCCGGTCACCGCCGCGACCGCCGCCAACGCAACCGGGCAGAGCGATGGGATCGGCGCGGCCCTGGCGGGGATCGTCGCCGTCGGCGTGCTGCTGACGGTCATCGGCGTCGTGGTGCACACCGTCGGCGTGCGGTGGGTCGACCGGTTCCTGCCGCCCGTGCTCGCCGGCACCATCGTCGCCCTCATCGGGTTCAACCTCGCCGGCGCCGCCCACAACAACTTCGCGCAGTCGCCGGTGACGGCCACGTTCACGCTCGCGGTGACGATCCTCTTCGCCGTTCTGTTCCGCGGCTTCCTGGGGCGGATCTCGATCTTCCTCGGCGTGATCGCCGGATACGTCTTCGCCGGGATCCGGGGCGAGCTGGACTTCGAGAAGGTCGCCGCGGCGCCCTGGGTCGGGCTCCCCACCTTCCATCTGCCGGACTTCGCCTCGCCGGGCACCTGGTCCGTGATGGCGATGTTCCTGCCGGTGGTCCTCGTCCTCATCGCGGAGAACGTCGGGCACGTGCGCGGCGTGGCCACCATGGTGGAGGACCCCACGATCAACCGGCAGACCGGCAAGGCGCTCATCGCGGACGGCCTGTCGACCACCGTCGCGGGGTTCTTCGGCGGCTCGGGCACGACGACCTACGGCGAGAACATCGGCGTCATGGCGTCGACGCGCGTGTACTCCACCGCGGCCTACTGGGTGGCGGGCCTCGCGGCGATCCTGCTGAGCCTCTCCCCGAAGTTCGGGGCCGTCATCAACTCCGTGCCGCCGGGGGTGCTCGGCGGCATCACGACCGCCCTGTACGGCCTGATCGGGATCATCGGAGTGAAGATCTGGGTCGACAACCGGGTGGACTTCTCGCGGCCGGTCAACCAGTACACCGCAGCGGTCGGCCTGATCATCGCGGTCGGCGGGTTCGTGATCAAGGACGAGGGATCCGGCTTCGAGCTGGGCGGCATCGTGATCGCGACGCTCGCGGCGATCGTGATCTACCACGGCGGGAACCTGATCGCGCGGCTGCGCAGGTCGGGCGCCGACGATCCGCGCCCGCTCGAGGCCGTCGGTCCCCTGGGCGGCGACCCCGCGTAGCCCGTCCCGACGCCGGGTCACCGCGTTTCGTCTCGTCGCTGCGCTCCTCGCTCAACGACCGAGAACCGCCACCCTCCGGTCGTTGAGCGAGCGAAGCGAGACGAAACGCCCCAGCCCCGGGTCACCACGTTTCG
>NZ_BCRA01000047.1 GCF_001552355.1 Microbacterium resistens NBRC 103078 | reverse complement strand
TCAACGACCGGAGGAAGGAGTCACCCCGGAGCCGAGCGGAGCGATGGCCTCGTCCGACGCGCTGGCATCGGGTCTGGCGGGAGCCGACCGAAGGACGGCGGGGGACTGCGCGACGGAGGAGGCCATCGCGCAGCGGCCGCACCCACACCGCGGACCCAGGTGAGCGCGTTTCGTCTCGTCGCTGCGCTCCTCGCTCAACGACCGGAAGAAGGAGCCACCCCGGAGCCGAGCGGAGCGATGGCCTCGTCCGACGCGCCGGCATCAGGCCTGGCGGGAGCCGACCGAAGGACGGCGGGGGACCGCGCGACGGACGAGGCCATCGCGCAGAGCCCCCCGACATGACGGCGGGGCGAGTCAGGGGGCGGTTCGCGGGCGCGGCTCGTCCGCGGATCCGGATTCCGCCGACGCCGCCGCATCCGACCCCGCCGCACCCGGAGCCGCTGCTTCCGACTCCGACGGCGGGATCGTCGCCGCGGAGACCCCGGCGCCCTCGCCGAGCGGAAGGAGCGCCAGCGGCAGCGGGCTCGTCGGCTCGGGCAGGCCGTACAGGCGGTGCACCCAGCCGCGCGCGGACTCGAGCGGATACGAGTCGCCGTACACGATGCACTTGCCGAGGATCCCCTCGAGGAGGCTCCGCAGCATGATCTCCTCCACCGCGGGGTCCGCGGCGCCGCGCTCCCGGAAGATCTCGCGCACGGCGTCCTCCGCGGCCGTGACCGCGTCGGCGTGACGCGCCTCGGACTCGGCGAACATCCGCCGGGTGGACGGCTGCTGCTGGATCGCGAGGACGACCCGCTGCAGCGGCAGGGCGACGGCGGTCATCGCGAGCGCCGAGTCGATCACGGCGGTCAGCCTCTCGTCGGCGGTGCCGCGCACCCGCGCGATCCCGACGAGAGCGTCGAACCACAGATCGATGACGGCGGCGACGAGCTGGTCCTTCCCGCCGAAGTAGTAGTTGACCAGGCCCTGCGCGACCCCGGCGCGACGGGTGATGTCGGAGATGGTGGCACCGTCGACCCCGCGCTCGGCGAACACGTCGATCGCGGCCTCGATGATGCTCTGCCGCGAGCGCTCGCGGGCGCGGCGATTGTGCTCGGCGGAACGTGCCATGCCGGTGCGCCTCCCTCCATCCGTTTCGGGATTGCGGACGTACCCGCTACGTTACTCACTGAATATTCGTTCAATCTAAGAGAGCCCCCAGCCTCGCTAGGAGTCCGCATGCACGGCACCGCCCGCCTCGACCTCAACGACCTCGGCAGCCTGATCCAGTGGCTCTTCGGGCAATGGTGGGTGTACGCGATCCTCGGCGCGATCCTGCTGGTCGTCATCGTGATCTGGCTGCTGCCCGCGTCGAAGGTCAAGCCGTCCGAGGCGTTCTCGACCGACGACCGGGAGGCGAACGAGATCGCCCTCGGATTCCTGCAGATCACGAACCTCCCGTCCGGCCCGTGGAACGACCCGACCGCCTCGGCGCTCACGGACGTCGAGAAGAAGCACCTCGTCGACCAGTGGGGGCTGCACAGCCAGGAGGACTGGCTGGCGAACATCGAGCGGCTCACCACGGATCGGCGCCGCCGGGACGTGTGGGTCACCTGCCTCGCCATCCGCGACGAGACCGCGCAGCGCCTGGGCCGCGTGCCCAAGAGCCGCGAGTGGACGGCGGCGATCGTCGAGGCGGGGGGCGACAAGCGCGACGCCCGCACGTTCGTGGCCGCCATCGAGCAGATCGAGCAGCAGGTCCGCAAGCTCGTCGGCAAGGACATCGTGACGCCCGAGGTCTTCGTGCGGACCCTCGACGGGTACGCCCTCGGGCAGGCCGTGGCCCTCACCACCTGGGGTGTCGCCCTGGGCTTCGCTGACGTCGCCGAGGCGCGCGAGATCATCCATCGGATCAACGTCGCCGGCCGCCCGGCCTTCTCGTCCTGGGCCGACTTCGGGCTCAGCTACATCACCGGGCGCGTGATGCACTGGAGCGACGGCAAGCTCGGCGAGAAGACGTTCGAGAAGCTCGGCGACGGGTGGCCGGACTTCCGGGCGGCGGGGACCGCCAAGCGCAACGGACCCTGGGCCGCCCTCCCCTGGCGGATCGGATGACTCCACCCGAGCCGATCCGGGTCGACCTCTCCGCCCTGGAGAGCTCTCCCGGACTGGGGGCCATCCTGCGGTACGAGCGGATCGCGGGGATCCCTGTGATCCGGCGCTTCTTCGTCGTCCTGACCGGCGTCCTCGTGCTCACGGCCGCGGTCGTCGCGGCGATGTGGGGCCTCGGACGGATCGGTCTGCTCGAACGGGCGCCCCTGATCGCCGTCTTCGCCGTGTTCTACGGCCTGCTGGGCGCCGTCGGGTTCGTCTGGTTCGCCGTCGGCCTGTCCCGGCGGGCGAAGCTGGCGCTCTTCGCCTGGACGAACGACTGGGCGTACGCGGACTCCCTGGAGCGCGTCGGGCGCCGGGGCGCGGCGTTCACCCGGATCACGCGCCCCGTCGAGCGCGGCGTGATCGCGTCCGACGATCCGCGGATCCCGTTCGAGCTGGGGGTGGTCCACTCCGTCGGCACGCGCGACCAGGGCGCGACCATGCAGCGCCCGTTCGGGTTCGTGGAGCTGCCGCTGCCGTCGAAGGTGCCGCACATCGTGCTGCGCAACCGGCGTCGCAGCATCGTGCCGACGCTCGGTCTGCGCGGAGCGCGGATGGAGCTGGAGGGCGACTTCGCGAAGACGTTCCTCCTGCTGGTCCCCGAGGGCTACGAGCAGGACGCGCTGTACGTGTTCACCCCCGACCTCATGGCGCGCGTGCAGGATCTCGGTTCCGGCGCGGAGCTGGAGCTCGTCGAGGACCGCGCCTACGTGTACCTTCCGGGCGGCACCCGCTTCGACCGGCCGGACGTCATGCGTCGGACGATCGAGATGGCCGAGGAGCTGCACCGGCGCCTCGCCGACCGCACCGCCCGCTACCGTGACGACGCGGCCGGGGCCCTGGCGGCCCGGGCGGGTGTCGCGGTCGGCCTCGGCGGGCAGCGTCTGGGCGGTCGGGGGATCTCCCTGATGGCGGTCGCGGCCACCACGGGCGTCGTGATCCTCTCCGCCGGCGTCACGGCCTTCGCCCTGTTCGGCGGAGACCTGCTGCGGTCCCTGGGGGGCTGACCGCGCAGGCAGGACCGGGAGGGGAAGACTTCTCGGCGATCCCCTCCCGCGCCCTCGGACGTCAGTCGATGACGGCGACGGCCTCGTCCGCGGCGACCGCGTCCCCTTCCTGGAGCTCGCGACGCAGGACGCCCGCCCGGTGCGCCACGACCGTCGTCTCCATCTTCATCGCGTCCAGCACGGCGACCGGGTCCCCCTCGGCGACCTCGGCCCCGTCGGCCACGAGCCAGCGCACGAGCACGCCGGGCGCGGGGGCGGCCAGTCGCGCGGGGTCCGGTCCCGGGATCGGTCCGGACTCCGCGGGACCCGCCGCCCCGGCGAGGCCCGCGAGCAGCGCCTCGGGGATCCCGACCCGGATCCGGCGGCCGTCCACCTCGACGGCGAACCGCCGCATCCCGCTCTCCTCGGCGGGCTCCGGACGCTGCTGCGCCTCCGACCGCGGGAGGAACTCCGTCTCGATCCACTGCGTGTGCACGCCGAATCCGTCGGTGGCGAAGTCGGGGGCGTCGACGACGAGCCGGTCGAACGGGACCACGGTCGCCGGCCCCTCGATGTCCAGCTCCCGCAGGGCGCGGCGGGCCCGGACCAGAGCAGCGTCCCGCGAGGGCGCGTGCACGACGAGCTTGGCGATCAGGGAGTCGAAGGCGGCAGGGATCGTGTCCCCCGCCTCCACACCGGCGTCCCAGCGCACGCCGGGCCCGCCGGGCACCCGCAGCCGGTCGACCCGCGCGGGGCTCGGCAGGAAGCCGCGGCCGGGATCCTCGGCGTTGATCCGGAACTCAAAGGCGTGCCCCTCGGAGAGCGGGGTCTCGGTGAACGAGGGCCCGTCGCCCTCGGCGATCCGGAACTGCTCGCGGACGAGATCGACGCCCGTCACGGCCTCCGTCACGGGGTGCTCGACCTGCAGGCGCGTGTTGACCTCCAGGAACGAGATCGTCCCGTCCGCGGCGAGGAGGAACTCGACGGTCCCCGCGCCGCGATAGGCGACCTCCGCGCAGATCCGGCGTGCGGCCTCGTGGATCCGGTCCCGCTGCGCGTCGGACAGCCCCGGCGCCGGAGCCTCCTCGACGAGCTTCTGGTTGCGACGCTGCAGGGAGCAGTCGCGGTCGCCGACCACGACCACCGTCCCTCGACCGTCGCCGAGCACCTGCACCTCGATGTGGCGGGGCGATTCGAGGAAGCGCTCGACGAAGCACTCCCCGCGCCCGAAGGCGGCGACCGCCTCGCGCGTCGCCGCCTCGAACGCCTCCGCCACCTCCGCGGCGTCCCGGACCACCTTGAGCCCCCGGCCCCCGCCGCCGTACGCGGCCTTGATCGCGATGGGAAGGCCGTGCTCGTCGGCGAAGGCCACCGCCTCGGCCGGACCCCGTAACGGCCGGTCGGTCCCCGCCGCCAGCGGCGCCCCCACCCGCTCGGCGATGCGACGGGCGGTCATCTTGTCCCCCAGCGCGTCGATGCTCTCCGGCGTCGGGCCGATCCAGGTGAGCCCCGCGTCCTCGACCGCTCGTGCGAACGCGGCGCTCTCGGACAGGAAGCCGTACCCGGGGTGCACGGCGTCCGCGCCGGCGTCGGCCGCGGCCCTCAGCAGCGCCGGCACGGACAGGTACGTCTCCGCGGCGGAGGAGCCCCCCAGGCCCACCGCCTCGTCGGCGAGCCGCACGTGCATCGCATCGGCGTCCTGGTCGGCGTACACGGCGACCGAGGCGTACCCGGCCTCGGCGCAGGCGCGGACGACGCGCACGGCGATCTCGCCGCGGTTCGCGATCAGGATCTTCTTCATGACGGGTCCTCCTCGGACGATGCGCCGCGGCGCGGCGCCGCGCGGAAGCGGATGCGGGCGCCGGGCGGCAGCTGCCCGGCGAGATCGAGATCGCGGTCCACGACCGCCCCGATGATCGGGTAGCCGCCGGTGAGCGGGTGGTCCGGCAGGAACAGGACCGGCTGCCCGTCCGGGGGGACCTGGATCGCACCGGTCACCGCGCCCTCGCTGGGAAGCTCCCCCGGCACCGCGCGCTCGAGCGCGGCCGCGCCCCGCAGCCGGATGCCGACGCGGTCCGACCGCGGCGTGACCTCCCACTCCTGCCCGAGGAGCGTGTCGAGCGCGTCGGGACGGAACCAGTCGTCACGGGGACCCCAGGTGATGCCCAGCTCGACGACCTCGCCGGCGGCGGGGAGCGCCCGGGGCACCGGCGCGGGATCCACGGCGTGCGGGGCGCGGCGGGGATCCCCGATCCGCACCGCATCCCC